>NZ_JASPEP010000005.1:0-182429 GCF_031292835.1 Actinomyces stomatis | reverse complement strand
GCGGCGCCGAGCGCCGCAGCAGGCAGGCTGGCCACACGTTCCAGCACCGCCGGCACCGGCGATGCGTCCCCCCGCCCCACCTCCGGTCGGGGCGCACCCTCCCTGGGCGCCTCGCACATGGAGCGGGCCGCCGACCTGCGGCTGCGGCTCATCTACTGCCTCATCCTGTCGGTGCCGATCATGGCGATCTCCATGGTGCCGGCCCTCCAGATGCCCGGTTGGCAGTGGACGGTGGCGCTCATGGCACTGCCGGTGGCGGTCTGGGGGGCCTGGCCCTTCCACAAGGCGGCCTTCCGGGCGCTGCGCCACGGGGCCTTCACCATGGACACGCTCGTGTCCCTGGGGGTGATCGCCGCGACCGGCTGGAGCCTGTGGGCGCTGGTGCTCGGCGGGGCCGGGCACATCGGCATGCGCATGAGCATGGAGCTGCTGCCCCGCTCCCAGGGGCACGCCGCCCACATGTACTTCGAGTCGGCCGCCTGGGTGACCACCTTCCTCCTGGCGGGCCGCTACGCGGAGGCCCGCGCCAAGTACCGCTCCGGCGACGCCCTGCGCGCCCTGCTGGAGCTGGGCGCCAAGGAGGTGACCCGCGTGGTCCTCACCTCAGCGTCGGGCAGCCGCGACACCATCGACGTCCTCAACGAGGACGGCACACCCCGCGCGGAGACCACCCGCACCGAGGAGCGCATCAGCATTGAGGACCTGGCTGCCGGGGACCTGTTCCTCGTGCGGCCGGGTGAGAAGGTGGCGGCCGACGGTGTCGTCGTCGAGGGTCACTCGGCCGTGGACGCCTCACTGCTCACCGGGGAGTCCGTGCCCACCGAGGTCGAGGCCGGGCAGGCCGTCACCGGGGCGACCGTCAACACCTCCGGCGCGCTGCTGGTGCGGGCCACGGCCGTGGGTGAGGGGACGACGCTGGCGCGGATCGGCCGGATGGTGACGGCCGCGCAGGCGGGCAAGGCCCCCGTCCAGCGCCTGGCTGACCGGATCTCGGGGGTGTTCGTGCCCATCGTCCTGGTGCTGTCGGCCGCAACCCTGGCGGGGTGGCTGCTCACCGGGCACAGCCCGCAGGCGGCCTTCACCGCGGCGGTGGCCGTGCTCGTCATCGCCTGCCCCTGCGCGCTGGGGCTGGCCACGCCGACGGCGCTGCTGGTCGGCTCGGGGCGGGCCGCCCAGCTGGGCGTGGTCATCAAGGGCCCCGAGGTGCTGGAGTCGACGCGGGCCCTGGACACGATGGTCATGGACAAGACCGGCACGGTCACCCAGGGGCGCATGAGCCTGGAGGTCGAGGCCTGCCGGGAGGTGAGCGGCGCGGATTCGATGTTGTCGCAGGCCCCGGACTCGGCCGGCAGTGGCGAGGTCGGCGCCGGCGCAAGCGGCCAGGCGGACGCCCTCGCAAGCCTGAACCCGCTCGGGGAGGAGGCGCTGCGTCTGGCGGGGGCGGTCGAGTCGGCCTCGGAGCACCCGGTTGCCGTGGCCATCACGGCAACCGCCCGCGAGCGCCTGGGCGACCTGCCGGCGCCGACCGACTTCTCCAACCATGAGGGCCGGGGCGTGTCCGCCACGGTGGAGGGGCGCCGGGTGGCGGTGGGCCGGCCGGGCTGGCTCGCCGATGAGATGGGCGTCGAGGTTCCCGAGGCGGTGCGCTCCGCCGTGGAGGAGGCCCAGGACTCCGGGGCGACCGCCGTCGTCCTGGCCGTGGGCAACGCCGTCGGTGAGACCGCGAGCGCTGAGGCCGATACCGACGCCGCCGCGGATGGCGCCTCCGATGCCAGGCAGGTGCAGCCACTGGAGGCGGTGGCGGTTCTCGTGGTGCGAGACACGGTGCGGCCCTCCTCGCGGGCGGCGGTGACGGCGCTGCGCGAGCTGGGGATCCGCCCGGTGCTGCTGACCGGGGACAACACCCGGGCCGCTGAGCACGTGGCGGCTCAGGTGGGGATCGACGCCGCTGACGTGCGCGCCGAGGTGCTGCCCGCCGACAAGCGCGACGTCGTCGCCGACCTGCAGGCCCAGGGCGCGGTGGTCGGCATGGTGGGTGACGGGGTCAATGACGCCGCGGCCCTGGCCCAGGCCGGCACACAGGGTCTGGGTTTCGCCATGGGCTCGGGGGCGGACGTGGCCATTGAGGCCGCCGACATCACCCTGGTGCGCACGGACCTGGATGCGGCGGTGGCGGCGGTGCGGGTGTCGCGAGCGACCCTGCGGATCATCCGCCAGAACCTGTTCTGGGCCTTCGCCTACAACGTGGCCGCGATCCCGCTGGCGGCCGCCGGACTGCTCAACCCGATGATCGCGGGGGCCGCCATGGCCGCCTCCAGCGTCATCGTGGTCACCAACTCCCTGCGCCTGCGCCGCGCTGGCTGACCAGCCGGCCGAGGAGCCGAGGAGCACGTCCGAGCTCGGCGTCGGGAACCGCTGAATTCACGGTTCTCGACGCCGAGCTCTTGACCGGTCGTCGGCTCCGCACCGGTGGGCCTCAGGGCCCGGAGAGCGACGGGGAAGCCCTCAACCGGCCTTGGTCAGGTGGGCGATCATGCCGTCGATGTCCTGCTGCAGCCGCTCCGGGCGCACCAGGTGGCCTCCTGCGTCCTCATAGTGCTCATGAGGAATGCCGGCGGCCTGCAGTGCCCCTGCGAAGGTTCTCTGGGTCGGCAGGACATGACGCTCGTTCAGGTCGACAGTATCCGTTCCACAGGTGAGGAAGATGCGCTTGCCCCGGTACCTCTCGATGTGCTCCATGGGGTTGTCGGCGCTCACACGCGCCTCGTCCCAGGGCGCCCCGTAGACCATGCCGCCCCCGAGCTCGGCCATCGAGGTCAGATTCGCCCAGTGGGTGATCGTGGAGCCGTCCTTCCCGCGCAGGTCAGCGGGTCCCGAGTGGCAGGAGACGGAGGCGAAGTGCCCGTAGTACTTGGCCGTGTACTTCAGGGCCCCGAAGCCTCCCATGGAGAAGCCGGAGACGGCTCGCCCGGAGAACTCCGCGATGGTGCTGAAGGTGGCGTCCACCCAGGGGATGAGCTCGCCTATGTGGAAGGTCTCCCAGTTCCGGGGGCCGACGTTCGAGGAGACCGGGTTGGAGTACCAGCCGGCGAGTCCGCCGTCGGGCATGACGACGATGAGCTCGCGGCCCGCGGTGTAGTTTCGAATGCCCAGCTTGTCGAAGACCCGGAAGTCGTTGCCTTTGCCGCCTCCGTGGAGGAGGTAGAGCACTGGGTAGCGGCGTGCCGGGTTGTATCCGTCGGGCAGCAGTACGTTGACGGCCGGGTTCCAGCCGATGGACGGTGTGGAGAAGCGGTAGTACTGCATGCGGCCGCCGTCCTGGTGCTCGGTAACGCTCAGGCCCGCGGCCTGAGCGGGGGCCGCGCCGGCCACGGAGGCGCCGGCGCCCACGGCGGCGAGGGCGGCGACCCCGCCCACCCCCTTGAGCATGATGCGTCGGCTGATCCCCGAGCTGCGTGCGGGACGGGCCGGATGACGAGGCGATTCCAGGGTCATCGGGTGGTCAGGTTTCTGAGTCATGGGATGTACAGCCCCTTGCTGTGTCGGTGATGGTGAAGGAGGGAGGTCCCCTCCCCCGGGCCGCATCCACTGGGTGATGGCTGCGGCGGTGGCCGTGAACCTGCCAAGACGGCACGACCACCATGAACCCTACTGTTATTAATCGGTAGAAAATATGGCTATGGGTAAGACGGCCCACTCTGGTATGCGTCTCCCGGCGGGGCGAGATCACGGAGCCGACCAGCCGGGTGGCGCCGGCGGCGGCGCTCCCGCTATGCTCACCGCCATGACGACTCTTTCGCCCCAGGCCCGCGCGATGATGGTGCGCACCCTTGGCGAGGGTCGAATGTGCATGCGCTGACAGCGCCAGCCGTCGCTGTCTGACACGTAACGGTGAGAGTCCGAGCCGCTTGAGACCGGCTCGTCGCACTCCGCGGAGGCCCCACCGCCCCCGTGTTCATCCCTCCAGCAAACCGCCACCTCGGCCGGCCCGCGCGCCGGCCAACCCCTGAGCCCGATCTGCCGCAGCAGCCGCCTTGCGCTCGCGCGCCTTACCGTCGCCAGGGGACCCGAGAGGACCTTCTGTCATGCACGCCCACCTCACCCCCGTCAGCAGCTCCAGCGACTCCACCGACTCCACCTGTCCGGGCCGCCCTGACCTCACAGCCCCCCACGCGCCTACCGCCGCCTCCCCCGCGGCCGCCTTCTTCACCGCCCCCGCCGTTGACCCGGCCGTCTTCGACGCGATCCCCGACCGCCGCGGCACGGCCAGCCTCAAGTGGGACTCCGCCGTCAAGCGCGGCCGCCCCGAGGACGTCCTGCCCCTGTGGGTGGCGGACATGGACCACGCCACCGCACCGGCGGTCACCAGCGCCCTGCTGTGGCGCACCCGCCACGGCATCTTCGGCTACTCCGAGCCCGACGACGCCTACCAGGCGGCCCTGACCGGCTGGTTCTCCCGCCGCTACGGCTGGCAGGTGGAGGCCGAGTGGAACACCGTGACCCCCGGCGTCGTCCCGGCCCTGGCCCTGGCGGTGCGTGCCCTGACCGCGCCGGGCGAGGCGGTCCTCATCGAGGAGCCCGTCTACTACCCCTTCCGCGACGTCGTCGAGGTCAACGGGCGCACCGTGGCCGCCGTCCCCCTCGTGCGTGACGCCGACGGCGTCTACCGCCGTGACCTGGACGCCCTGGAGGAGACCATCGAGGCGACCGGTGCGCGCCTGCTGCTCCTGTGCAACCCGCACAACCCGGTGGGCCGGGTCTGGAGCCGGGAGGAGCTCACGGCCCTGGAGGAGGTCACGGCCCGCCACGGCGTCGTCGTCGTGGCCGATGAGATCCACGCCGACCTGGCCCTGCCGGGCTTCACGACGACGCCCTTCGCCTCCGTGAGCGAGACGGCCGCCGCGCACACGATCACCTGCACCTCGCCGTCGAAGTCCTTCAACCTGGCGGGTCTGCAGGTCGCCAACATCCTCATCGCCGATGCCCGCCTGCGCAGGGCCTTCCGCCGTGAGCTGGCCACCACCGGCTACTCCCAGCCCAATGTCCTGGGCCTGACGGCCTGCCGGGCCGCCTACGAGAGCGGTGACGCCTGGCTGGACGCCCTGCGTGAGCACATCGCGGCCGCCCGGGCCCACGTCGAGGCGCGCCTGGAGCGGATCGAGGGGATCGAGGCCGCCCCCTGCGAGGGCACCTACCTGCTGTGGCTGGACTGCTCGGGATTCCTGAGGGCCGCCGGACTCGAGCCCGAGCGGCTCGACGAGGTCATGCTGAAAGAGGCCGGGCTCTGGCTCGACGACGGCCGGATCTTCGGGGCCGGCGGCGAGGGCTTCACCCGGATCAACGTCGCCTGCCCCCGCGCCACCCTCGACGCCGCCCTGGACCGGCTGGAGGCTGCCGTCGCCGCCGTGACCGCCCGCGCCGCCGAGCAGGCCGGGCAGGGCCCCGCCGCCCTGTCCGCCTGAGTCGGTTCGTCCGGGCCGCGCAGAACCGCCCTGACCGGTGTCCATTCACCGGCCATCGCCCGCGTCGCCGTCGGCCGTCAGTCATCATTTCCTCCCGCCACTCCCACGCCCATGAGGAGAAACCACTCATGACCAGTCCGTCCGCACCCCGCCCCGCCGCTCACACCGAGTGTTCCCAGCCGCCGGCCGCTCGCACCTTCCCCGTCCACCATCACCCGACGTCGTCATCCCCGGACCCGCAGCTCCGTCTGGAGACGCTACTGGTGCGTTCGGGCACCGGGACCGATCCGGCCACGGGGGCGATCACGACGCCGATCCACCTGTCGACCGCCTACGGCCACCCGGGCCTGGGCGAGTCGACGGGCTACGACTACACGCGCACGGCCAGCCCCACCCGTGACGTCCTGCAGGACGCCCTGGCGCGCCTGGAGGGCGGGACGGCCGCCTTCGCCCTGTCCTCGGGGATGGCGGCCCTGGAGCTGGTGACCCGCACACTGGCTCCGCACGGCAGCCGGATCGTGGCGCTGCGCGACCTGTACGGCGGCTCCTTCCGCTTCCTGGAGGTCCTGGCCGAGGAGGGGGCGGCGCGCGTCGACTTCGTCTTGGGCATTGAGGGTCTGCGCGGGGCGCTGGCCGACCCGGCCGACCTGGTCATCATCGAGACTCCCACGAACCCGATGATGGAGGAGCTCCCCATCCCTGAGGCGGCCGAGCTGGCCCATACCGCCGGGGCGAGCCTGGTGGTGGACAACACCTTCTACACCCCAGTGGTGCAGCGGCCCCTGGAGCTGGGTGCCGACGTCGTCGTCCACTCGGGCACGAAGTACCTGGGCGGGCACAACGACGTCATGGCGGGTGTGGCCGTGGTGGCCGACGACGCCCTGGCCGAGCGGCTGAACTACCGGCTCAACACGACCGGGGCGACGCTGGGGCCCTTCGACTGCTTCCTGCTGCTGCGCGGGCTCAAGACCCTGGCGCTGCGCATGGAGCGCCACGAGGCCAACGCCTCTGCGATCGCACAGTTCCTGCGCTCCAGCCCGCATGTGACGCGCGTGCTCTACCCGGGGCACTCGGGCATGGTGAGCTTCGACCTGGCCGAGTCGGTGGACGTGGCCCGCTTCCTGGCCTCGGTGCGGGTGTTCACCTTCGCCGAGTCCCTGGGGGGCGTGGAGTCGCTGGTGACATGTCCGTCAGTGCAGACGCATGCGGACGTGCCCGTCGAGGTGCGTGCCTCCTACGGGTTGAGTGACCGGCTCATGCGCCTGAGCGTCGGCATCGAGCACGTCGACGACCTCATCGCGGACCTGGCCCAGGCATTCGAGGCGGCCGGCGTCTGACCGTGGACTGAGCCGGAGCACCGACGCCGGGGGTTGTCATGTCGGGCTACCCCGACAGCAGCCGGCCAGGCTGCCGGATGGTTCATAGTCGTCAGAGACATAAGGCTTGTTGCCATGAGACGCCTACGAACATCCCCGCCATCGCACGCCACATCAGCCCTCGCCGTCCTCACCCTGCTCGGCACGCTCACCGCCGGCAGCATGCTCGGTGCGAATATCGCAGCCGCCGCCAGCCCGCCCGCGCCGGGCTCCCATGAGGCCGGCGTCGTGGTGGACCGTGGTACGAACTCGAACAGCAACGCAGGCACGCCTCAGCCCACCGGTAGCAACACGTCAAACGGTTCCGGAGGATCCACCGGGTCCACGGGGGCGGGTGCCCCCAAGGGGCTGGAGTCCTTCTACAACCAGGACCTCACCTGGACCGACTGCACCGACGACGCCACCGGCACCGCCTTCCAGTGCGCCACCGTGACCGTGCCCCTGGACTACGACCACCCGCAGGGGAAGACCATCACGGTGGCCCTCAAGAAGCTGCCCTCGACGAGCTCCTCCCCTCGGGGGTCGGTCTTCCTCAACCCCGGCGGCCCCGGGGGAAGCGGTATCTCCCTCATCGAGTCCCAGGCCGAGCTCTACAAGAGCGGGGACCTGTCCGAGGTCCTGGCGACCTACGACGTCATCGGCTTCGACCCCCGCGGCGTCGGCCAGTCCACCCCCATCACCTGCTGGACCCCCGAGGACGTCCAGGCGATTCTGGCCGGGCAAGCTGAGGCGCCTTCCCCCACTTCCCTCTCGACGTCGGGTAGCGCCGCCGATATCGTCGCCCAGGGCTCACGCGAGGCCGCGGCCTGCCAGGAGCATACGGAGGTCCCCGAGATCCTCGATCATGCGGATACCCGTTCCGTCGCCCGTGACATGGATGTCATGCGGGCGCTGGTAGGAGACCAGGACCTCAACTACCTCGGTTACTCCTACGGCACCTACCTGGGGGCCGTGTACACCGAGCTCTTCCCCGACAACGTCGGGCGCGTCGTGCTGGACAGCGCCATGGACCCCACCCTGTCCCGGCAGGAGGCCTTCGAAGGCGATGCGGCGGCCGGGGAGCAGATACTGCGCACCTATATCGAGTCTCAGCACGGCCAGGCCGGGTTCCCCCTGAGCGGCACAACGGATGAGGCCGTCTCCCGGCTCGCGACCTTCCTCGACGGCCTGGACGCCAAGCCGCTGACCGTTTCCGACGGCGGAGACCCCGTGGACCGGGCCGAGGCCACTACGGCGATCAGAACGCTCGTCGTCGCCTCACCTGAGAACTGGCCACTGCTCACCGAGGGACTGACACAGGCCATGAGCTCACACGACGGCACCACTCTGATGAAGAATGCCGAGTCCCTCTCGGGCGGTGAGGAGTCTCCTGGGACCGAGGAGCAGACCGTCGAGCTGCTCCAATCCGTGTACGCCTTCTCGGCCAACCGGTGCCTCGACTTCCCCGACACCGGGAACCAGGCGAGCTGGGATGCGGCACTGTCCTCCTACCGCCGCGACTACCCGGTCTTCCACCCCCTGCTGCCCCAGCACGACGCCTACTGCCACGGCTGGGGGCACACCAGTAAGACCAAGCCCGTCGATGTCGACGTCGACGCCACGAACCCGGTGCTCGTCGTCGGCATCCTGCACGATCCGCAAACGCCTTACGCGTGGTCCAAGGCGCTGGTGTCGAGGCTCCGTAACAGTCACCTGCTGAGCGTCGACATGTACGGCCATGGCGCGACCGGCCCCAATTCCTGCACAACCGCGAAGGTGAACGACTACTTCGTCAAGGGAGCGCTTCCCTCCGACGGCGAGGTCTGCGCGGCGAACCCGAAGCCCCAGGCCGGGGAGGAGACTCCGGCCGGAGTTGCACATCCAGCTGGAGGTGAGCGTCCGTCCGGCTTTGAGGCCGGCTGACGCAGCAGGTCAGCAGCGGCTCAGGTGGCCGCGCCGTCGGAGCCGGGGAGTACCGGAAATGGAAAACACCCCGGCTCCGACTGTTCAGCCGATGACGGGGTGTTGGTGCGCCCGAAGGGATTCGAACCCCCAACCTTCTGATCCGTAGTCAGATGCTCTATCCGTTGAGCTACAGGCGCATGTCGTTGCCGACGGGTAGAACATTACTCAGCGTCCACCCAGGGGACAAATCCTGTCCCCGTGAGGATGGGCACAGGGCCGGAGTCCCGCCGTTGGCGGCACTCCGGCCCTCGGCGCCACGGTGACAGCAGCGCACCTGCGAACCACTGGGCGCTATCCGACGCTGGCGCTCTGGTTGATAGTGAAGAGCGAGTAGCCGAGCATGCCAAGCACAAAGGAGAAGGCGATGCTCAGGACGACACCGATCACCGCCCAGATGAGAGTGGCCTTGGCCCAGTTCCTCTTGCTGGCGGAGTGGCCGCTGCCGAAGGCGAGCATCAGCAGCCAGACGAGGTTGACGACGGGGATGGCCATGAGGAACAGCGTCAGCATCCAGCTGCCGACGGAGTCCGCGCTCTCAAACTCCTCAGACCGCGCCGCCGCCAGCGCCCCGCCTCCTGCCGGCCGCGCGAACGGCGAGCCCGCCGCGGGAGGAGCCATGTCGGGGAAGGACGGGGCCTGCCCGGCTGCGGCGTCGGAGGAGGGGGCTGACCCCCATTGGGGCGCCGAGCCCTGCGACGGGAAGGCTGAGGACGACGACGGCGCAGACTGGGCGACCGCCTGCGTCGCAGCGGGGACGAAGGCCTCCGTGGCCTGCTCGGCCTCAGCGCGCGCGGTCGCCGTGGGGAAGACCGAGGACATGCCGACGTCACCCTCCTGGCGACCCCCACTGAAGGGGTGCGAGTGCGGGGCCGGCTGCTGGGCGAAGGGCTGCTGGTCCTGCAGACCTGCCGGCTGGGCCTGCGGCTGCTGCCCCTGCCACTGCAGGGCCTCCCGACTCGCCTCGATCCCTGGAACGGCACCGGCCGCGGGGGCCGAGGAGGTGCCCGGAGCTGAGGGGATGCCGGGGGCGGACTGGGCGAAGGGCGACGACGCGGCTGCGGCGCCGTCGTCGGCCGTGGGCCCGCCCCAGGCGGGCTGAGCCGGTTGACTGTAGGGCGCCGGCTGGGCTGCCTGCTGAGCGGGGGGCTGCCCGGGCTGGAAGGGCGAGGGGGTACCGAATCCGCCACCCCCGGCCGGGTCGGGCTGGCCGAACTGTACCGGCTGGCCGGGCTGCCCCGGCTGACCGACCCCGTTCTGCTGGGCGAAGGGGTTGGCCTGGATGTAGGGGTCGGCCGACGCCGCACCGGGCTGGGCGGCCGCCTGTGCGGCATGTGTGGAGTAGGCGCGCGTCTGCTCCTCAGGGGGAGGCCCGGCGGGCAGGTCGGGCTGCACTGGGCGCCACGAGCCGGACTGGGCGCCGGGCGCAGCCCCAGGAGCGGAGCCGGGCGCTTGCCCAGTGACCTGCTGCTCGGCGCGCGCGGCGTCGAGCAGGTCCTGGTTGATGAGGACGGTCCGGGCGTTGAACTCGTCGCCCTGATTGGGGTGGGGCGAGCCGGAGGCCGGCGGCTGGGTTGCGTCGTGGTCAGACATGAGGTCCCTCTCAGTCGAGTACAGCATCACGCTATCCCGGATCGGCGCAGGAAGACACACAGGCACCCCGATCGGCCAGAGGCGAACGCCCTGAATGTAGAACTGATTCACGGGGATCCGTCAGCCGTTGGGGGTCGCCGGGGCCGCAGCGAAGGGCGGCCCCGGCGACGACGAAGCCCCGGCGCGCTGCTGCGCACCGGGGCTCTCAGTCCGGCGGAGATGGGGAGATTCGAACTCCCGAGGGGCTTCCACCCCAACCTCCTTAGCAGGGAGGCGCACTAGGCCACTATGCGACATCTCCATCGCCTTCCCACGGCTCCACCGCGGGATGCACGGGCAGCCTACCGGGAGGATGCCGCGTGAGCAAACCGCCGAAGACACGGTGCAGGCGCCTCGGCATGAGGCGACGCGAGTGCCGGCCGCACGGGTGCCCCGCAGCCGCTACTTGCAGCCCGAGACCTCCGGTTCCCTGACCCGGGCGCCAGTGCCGTGCGGGACCATAATGGTCTTGAAAGCATGTCATGAGGCGACGCGAGCATGTTGAGAGGGCGCGCGGTGCACTGCGAGGAGGGGCGAGGATGCCGGTGAGTGGGGAGACGGGTGCGCGGGTCACGGATTTCATCACTGCCCTGCGTGAGGCCCTGGAGGAGGCGGGCGCCCCCGCCCGCGCCGAGCAGCAGCGGGCGTACCTGAAATCCGAGATGGCGATGTACGGCGTCGGGGTCCCGGAAACGCGGCGCCTCTCGCAACGGATCGCCGTCGCCCATCGCGGCCTGTGGACTGAGGCCGCCACCTGGGAGGCGGCGCTGCGGTGCCTGTGGGATGGGGCCACTCACCGCGAGGAGCGCTACGCGGCGCTGGCCGTCATCCGCTCCAAGCTGTCCGCGTCGCATGCTGGACGCATGGAGTCCCTGGCCCTCTACGAGCATTTTCTGCGCACGGGGCAGTGGTGGGATCTGGTGGATGAGACCTCCCACGCCGTCGGGCTGGTGGTGCGTGAGCATCCGGCTGCGGCGGCCCGTATGCGCGTGTGGGCCACCGACCCGGACGTGTGGGTGCGGCGCAGTGCCATCATCTGCCAGCTGCAGCACAAGGCCGGCACGGACCTCGACCTGCTCACCGCCGTCATCGAGGCCAACCAGGAGGACTCGGAGTTCTTCATCCGCAAGGCCGTCGGCTGGGCGCTGCGCGACTACGCACGCACGGACGGCGACTGGGTGCGCGCCTTCGTCCAGGCGCATCCGGACCTGTCCCCACTCAGCCGACGCGAGGCCCTCAAGCGCCTGTAGGAGCGGGGCGCGACACGGCAGGCGGTAGGGCCGCGCAGTCCGCTGGCCGTTCCTCGCCGTCGGAGCACGCGCGAGCCGTGCTGCCTCAACCGTGAGTCATCAGACCCCATCGGTACGGTACCGCTCACGCATGCGGTCCATGTAGTCGAGGAGGTCCTGTCGCAGGCGCATGGGGGTGATGACGCAGGCATCCGGACCGAGCCGAAGCAGAATCGTCATGGCATGCAGGTGATCCATGAACTCCAGCTGGAGACAAGTCCATCCATCATCTCCGGGAGGTTCGCCATCTGCATCGGTCGTCGCTGCGCGCAACGTCCACTCCTGCACATCGCTCCAACGCTCGTCCCGCACCCAGACAGTGGCTGTGATCGCCTCGAACCTTTCAAGAAACTCCTCACGCTGTTTCTGCCATGCCGCAGCCATATCGAAGCCGGAGTCGTCAGCACACTCCTCAGCGAGTACATCAGCCTCTTCGATCCGAGAGAGCCTGGTGAAGCGAACCTCGGTGCCGTGTGAGGCGCACAGGTACCAGCTGCGACCAGCGGCAACTATTCCGTGCGGATCGACGACGTCCTGCGTCGTCATCCTCGACTTGTGACGGAAGACCATACGCAGTCGATGGCGCGTCAAGACCGCTTCCTGGACAGCATGGAAGACGGCGTCGGCCCGCTCGCTCTCGGGAAGGGGAAGCCACCCTTGAGGATCGACCACGACGCGCGAGGCAATGCCCATGGACCGGCTTCGATGGCTGTCGGGCACGGCGGCGAGCAGTTTGCGAGACGCGGAGACGAGGGCGTCGCCAAGGCCCAGTGGCGCAGCACCCCAGCTGGTGAGACCTGCGAAGAGAGCCCGGCTCTCCTCACGGTTCAGTCCTGTCACGTCAATGCGAAAGCCGGGGTCGATTCTCACTCCCCCATGAGGTCCCCGCTCGCACCATACGGGCACGCCCGCAGCCGACAGCGCCTCAACGTCCCGCAGCACGGTGCGCCGTGAGACCTCCAGCCGCTGCGCCAGATCCGAGGCGGACAGACGACCATGGGTACGCAGCAGCCAGATCATGGACAGCAAGCGGTCAGCACGCACCGGCTCATCCTCGCACGTACGTGACACAAGGTGGCACCAATGGTCTCTAACCTCGACGCCGTCCGCCCACCTCGTATACCCGTGAGAGTCTCAGGAGCATCACCATGACGACCTTCGTTCCCAACAGCGTCATCCTCTACGTCTCCGACGTCGAGGCGAGTACCACCTTCTACCGCCGGATTCTCGGTCATGAACCGATCAAGACCTATCCAGGATTCAGCGTCTTCGCATTGTCCGACGACGTCACTCTCGGCCTGCAGGCAGCCGACGAGATTGAACCGGCTGCTGAGCCATACGTAGGCGGGACCGAGCTGAGTCTCAGCAACGTTGAGCGTGCCGACGTCGATCGTCTTCACGCGCAATGGAAGAAGCTGGGCATTCCGATGGTTCTGGAGCCGACCGTCCTCGAATTCGGCTACACCTTTGTGGCAACAGACCCCGATGGGCATCGCCTGCGTGTGTGCGCCACTGATACCTCGAGCTTCGTCTGACTCGAGACCCTCGGCACCCTGCCCGTCACCGGATGCAGGCCTCGATGCGCCGCAACACTATGAGTTCATCACAATAGTTGCTGTCGCCCGAGTGCGGGTGGGGCACCGCCGGTGTTGACGTGCCCCACCCGCAGTGTGGAGATCGCTCACCTAGAGAGGGCCCGGTGACCTTCCTGCCCCATGCCTCGGGCGCGATGCGCCTCCAGCGCCTGCCTACCGAGATGCTCACTACCCAGCACCTCGCCGACGATGCGAACGGCCTCATCCCAGTCGATCGGCTCCGACGCATACGCCTTGACCAAGGCTGGATAGTCTTCCAGGAGTTCTTCATGAACCCTGGAACTGAGTGGGCGCACATGTCCCTGCGCTCGAGAAAGCACTCCGTTGATGGCCGCATTCAGAGCAATTCTTCGCCGTCCGGTGATACCGTGCTCGGCCTGGAAGGCCAGGTAGGGCTCTTCCTTTCGATACCGGACCGCGATAGACAAGGTATGCAAAGCATCCTGCAACTCTTCGATGCGTTGAGACTGCTCATCAATTCGGCGACGTAATTCGTCTAACTCTGCACTGGACTCGGGCATTAACTGCACCCTCCCCTCGCGCCTTGCGACAGAAGCCTAGAGTAGCGCCCACATGACCCACTCGACAGACTCAGCAATGACTTGAGCGGTGCCACCATCCAAGGGGCCTTGGAGCGCATCACATAGTTTCTCGCGAACGACATGCGCAGCAAGGGCAGGTACGCCTGAGCATGCTCACCGAACACTCCCCGCTCGTCGCCGTCAGGGCGGGCCTGTGCGCCTTCAGCACTGCGGCTCGCCACTGAGTCGACGACTCGGGCGCCACCTTGCATCGGTGGCCCTCGGTGGGCTTCTGACTGCCCGGCCATAGCACTGGGGCCACTGTACGCGTGAACGCCATCCCCGAGGAGCTCTCCTTTCACCGCGTCTGTTTGAGCCTCTGCGAGCGCAGTTCGAAGACGGCTTCACCCTATAGACCACTGCCCTGGCATTCATCACCATGTACCTTGCCACCTGAATCTCCCCAGGGAACACCGCCTCCAACTACGCTACTGAGGTCCCCACGAAGCTGCGCTTCGGCCTGGCGGCCGGGGGGCGGTCCGTCTTGCGCTTGGGCTCCCCTCCCTGCGCCCTGGGCACACACGTGGGCGCAACTTCGCCGGCGTTCTGCCGAAGCCTCTGAGCCAGCAAGACACCCCGCGCAGCTAGAGTCAATTCACCGGCCCCGTCGTTACCGCCTGATATCTGGACCTCCCGGATCGCTAGCAGGTGCGCCGAGACTGAGCTCACCGGGATTTCCCCCGACCTGCCTGTCGCAACGAGCCCACAAAGCCCATGACCGCATACCTCAGAGCCGGGTACATGCGACGCCGGGCGTCAGGCCGGACGCCAGAGTCGTTACCGCCTCCGATCATCCTCATGCTTCACACAACGAAACTACTTCCTCTAAGGTCTCTTTATGCACAACCAGTGGATGGTAGTAGAATATCGACTCATGGTTCATGGGTCCAACTATATATACTCGAATCTGTTTTGACCTCAGTTCCGCCATCGCCAAAGCAGCCCCAAGCTCAACATACATGCCTTTACCACACTCACGATTGTCGCTCATAAGAACGAATGTATCGGCACTAAGAATTCCATTGATATCCTCGCGAGCACGCCTGGAAGCTTCCACAGAATACAATGAGTATGGTTTCTCAAGAGCCTCGGTTCGCGTCCAGTCGTATGTGATGACATGCCCGGCAGCCTCCATTACCTGGAATGCCTCACGAACTCGACGCTTCTCTTTGAACTGCCCGGAAACAAATACTCTCATAACAATTATGGAAACTACGCGAGACTTGTCGAGGCATCGATAGAAGGGATGATGTGCGAGGCAAAGGCATCAGTACGAGTATGTGCGAAGCTTAGTCGAAGTATTTCGTTCGGAAATGCATTCTTTTCGTAACGAAGACGCTCGACTAGCTTCCAACGGAAAGATTCCACAACTCTCCGAAAACGAGTGTCACCCCACCGTACATCAAAAGCCGGCAACACTATTCCCTGAAGCATTCCTGGATAGAATCTACCGTCACGGACCACGAAGGACATGGTGAATCTCTCATACGATTCTCCGTGTTGATCGCATTTTACAGGAATATTGATAGAATCCCCTGAAAATGCGCGCTGAAAATCGTCTCGCGACGGGGGGCGCTCGCGGTAGTCCATAAATTCTCTTGATTTCATCTTGTCGCTGGCCGAGAGATCAAGATGATCCTTCATGAGCAGGATGTCAGCACCTTCACGTGACACAAAATGAACGCTAAGATTATATTTCGTCGGCTGACCAAACCTCTCAAGAAATGTGTCCTGGGAGGTTTCTCGAATCTTGGCCTTCCCTGAGAAAGTTATATTGTCACGGTCCCCCCACTTCGACAGCATCTTCTCGGAGCGAATCATCATGCGCTCGACGTCGGCCGAAGAAACAATGCTTAGCCTACGAAGATTAGACAAAGTGATTGCCAGATCGTTCCACGAGTCGATGACGATCAGAAGATCAATGTCGGAAGCATCGTCACCACCTTTGACATTGATAAACTTGCCATAGCTCATCGACCCTCCGACCACAGCCCCGACCGTCGTCTTCGACAGCGCTTCTTCAAGAAGACGAATATCTCGAAGCCTTCGAGTGGTTTCGATTGTCGATTCAGCGAACCCTGGCGAGCGCCTTCCCTCAACATTTTTTTTGTTAGGATAGCAGGTGAGCCTGTAGACCTCTTCTCGACTCACCTCTCGTTTGTAAACATTCTCCGCTGCCTGGGTGAACCTCTCAACCGCCTTCGAAAAGAAGACGCTCTCCTGGCCGTAGTAACTATTGCTCAGCCGCGCCAAAAGCCATCCGAGAAAATCTGGCACCTTTGACGGCACATAAGGGGCATCTGCCGTAGATGACCTTAAACACTGCTCAGCCAGTGCCTGAACTCTGTCCCAAGGATCACGAATACCTTCAACTGGTTTCATAGAGCCCATTATATAACGACTACTCAGTCGTAATATTGTGGTTCTTTTACAACCGTCGGCAATAAAGTTTGGAGGATGAGACAAACACGAACTCTTTGGTGAGCATGCCTCATCATGCCTTTCAGCCACTGAGGGTTCGAGTAAGCATGGGATGGCGGAGAGGGAGGGATTCGAACCCCCGGTGCGCTAGGCGCACAGCGGTTTTCAAGACCGCCACATTCGGCCGCTCTGTCACCTCTCCAGGCCGCACCCTCCGGGCGCGACAGGCACAGACCCTACCATCCCGGTGGGCCCGCGGTCACCGTGAGCCCACCGGTCGCCAACGTCGCGGTCGTACCTTAGGGCTCGCGTTCGAGGGGTAGAGGGTACGAACGCGCGGCCTACCCTACGAACGCGCGGCCCCTGCCCCGACTGCCCGGCTCCGGCCGGCTTCCGCGACAGTCCCTAGGACCTGCCGAAGAACCCGCGCCGGTGCGACTTGCTGGCGCGCACCGGCAGCAGCGAGTTCGGCTCGTCGAGCCGCCCCTCGGCCAGGGCCTGCCCAATCGCCGGCCACACCGGCAGGCGCGCCATGAGAGTGGCCTGCAGGGCGTGGTAGATGTCCGGGTGCCCGGCCCAGGTGCGGGTCGAGGGCCGGTTGTCGCGGTCGAGCTCGTGGGTCCACACGCCCGGCGCCTCAATGAGGAACTCCTCGGCGTAGTCGATCCAGGCCCGGTAGCAGTGCTCGTAGTGCTCGACGTCGATCTCCCCGCGACCGTCGTCGAGCAGAGCCTGGCGAATGGCGGCCGACGCCGAGATCCCCTCGCAGACGACCCAGTGCATGCGCTCGTGCACCACCGGCTTGCCGTCGAAGTCCGTGGTGTAGACGAAGCCGGGGGCGCCGTCGACGCGCCAGCCGTCGGTGCGGGCCTGCTCGAAGATGTGTTCAGCGGCCTCAAGCATCCAGTCCGGCGCGCTCATGGAGCGGTTGATGAGCGCCCCGCGCAGCTGCACGGTCAGGCGCGCCCACTCCAGCCCGTGGCCCGGCGTGACGCCGTAGGGCCGGAAGGGGTGGGCGGGCTCGTCGCGGTTGTAGTCCAGGCGCGGCTCCCAGGAGGTGGAGTAGTGCTCGGGCAGGCGCCAGCCGTGCTCGCGGGCCTGGACGTTGACGGCGAAGTCAACGATCTTCAGGGCCCGCTCCAGCCAACGCACCTCACCGGTGACATCGGCGGTGGCCAAGTAGGCCTCCACCGTGTGCATGGCGGCGTTGATGCCGCGGTAGTCCTCGGGGCCGGTGAAGTCGGCGGCGTAGGAGTCCACCGGCATCTGCTGGCCCTCGTCCCACCAGTAGCGGTCCTGGACCTCGATGGCGTCGCGCAGCAGCTCATGGGCGCCGGGCCGGTCGGCGGCCGTCGCGGTGGCGGCGGCCAGGAGCACGAAGGCGTGCTGGTAGCACTCCTTACGGGCGTCACGATCGACCGGAACACCCCGCCCCTCGGCGTCGGGCTCGGGGCCGATCGCCGAGTACCAGCCGCCGTTGACCGGGTCGCGCAGGGGGCCGTTCAGGGCGCGCACGCCGTGGTCGGCGTAGCGGCGGCAGCCGGGGATCCCCATGAGCGCCCCCAGGGAGAAGGCGAAGGTCATACGGCCGGTGATCCACAGCTCGACGTGATGGGAGGGGTCCACCTCACCGTCCTGACCGATCCACCCGAATCCGGTGGGCACCTGCGCGGCGCGCGCGTAGTGCAGCAGCGCATGCGTCTCGTAGGCCAGCCAACGCTTGTGCTCGGGGGCGCCGAACCATCCCAGTCCCATGAGTCCTCCTTGATCCGCTGGGGGTCCAAGGCTATCGACCCGCCTGACACGGATCAATGCTCCCGACTGCTCTTGAGCGGCTCACTCCCGCGCCTCACGCGACGCGGCCCACCGCCCCCGCTACTTCCGCTTCGGCCAGGCCGACTCGGCCTGCTTGAGCGCCTCCTTGGGGGTCACCGTCCCGGTCGACCACCGACTCAGCCCGACCCACAGGGCGCTGCTGCCCACGCTCACGGGCATCGAGTCCGAGGCATCCATCTCCACGGTCGTCTGGCGCGACTGGAGCAGTCTCGTGGTGCGCCTGCCGACGTCGCTGGGCGCCAGGTCCGGGTCGACGCCCTGGTTGGCGGTCGCCACCCCGCCCAGTGCCATCCGCGTGCGGGCCCACTCCTGGGAGGTCAGGTACTCCATGACCGCGTTGACCGCGTCCGAGCGGGTGAAGGCCACGAGGTAGTCGGTGCCCACCAGCACGGAGTCCGAGCCGCGGTCCGCCGCCGGGGTGACGAAGGCCGAGACCTTCGTTCCCGCCGTACCGGCCTTAGTCGTCGCACTGGCCGTGCCCTTCGGCGTCGCCGTCGCCCCGGACGTCCCGCCGCCGGCGGCGGCGGCGGTGGCGCTCGCGGTCGGGCGGGGGGCCTGGACCGTCACCGGGTTGGCGCCGTCGGCGTCGGTGATGACGGTGCCCTCGGGGAAGCGGCTCTCGAAGGACGACGAGGCGTGCAGCATGAGGCAGTTTCCCTTGACCAGGTCGGACCCCGCCTGCACGGGGGTGCGGGAGATGACCGAGCCGCGCCCGCCGGCGACGTTCCCGTTGTCCAGGACCAGGGAGTTGACGGCGTTGAGGGCATCCACGGCGTTCGAGGAGTCGACGGGCACCCGGTGCGAGGCCCAGGTCTCGTAGACGCCGGGCCCCTGGGTGGAGAGCAGGGCGTCCTCGAGCCAGTCGGTGAGCACCCAGCCGGTCGACTCCCCGTCGGCGGCGCCCGCGCACCAGGGCGTCACGGAGCCGTCGGGGTGATCGGCCCGGACCTTGCTGGTGAGGGCCTCCAGCTCGCCCCACGTGTCGGGCACCTCGTAGCCGGCCTTCTTGAAGGCGTCCGGCGAGTACCACACGAGGGACTTCACCGAGGCCATGAGCGGGGCGCCGTAGGGCACGGAGGCGTGGATGCCGACCTGGATCCAGTGCCGGTCCCAGCCGGCCTCCACGTTGCTGTTGACCTTGTTCGGCAGCGGGTGGACGACGCCGGTGTCGACGAGCTCGGCCACCATGGCGGGCTGAGGCACGATGGCCAGGTCGGGCAGGTTCTCGGGGTTGTCCTGGCTCGAGGGCGAGGCCCCCGTGCTGGTGGACAGGTTCGCTCCCGAGCCGTTGAGCAGCTGGGAGCGCAGCTCGGCGGTGCCGGTGTGCTCGACGTTGATGCCCGTGCAGCTCTCGAACTCGGCCACGGAGGCCTCGAAGCGCTCGGCCTCGGTGCCGGTCAAGCCGCTGGAGATGGTGACGGTGGCGCCCTTGTGGCCCTGGTAGGCCTGGTAGGCGGCGCAGCCGGTGGCCGACGCCGAGCCGGACCCGCCGACTGAGCAGGCGGCGGTGACGGCGGCCGCCAGGGTCAGGGTGCTGGCGGCGGCCAGGAGGCGGCCGCCCCGACGCAGCCGACGGCCCGCGCGTCCTCGGCCAGGAGCGTTCGCCCCACCGGACGGACCGGCTGCGCGAACGGCGAGCTCCTGGTGGATGGAGTTGTTGTGGGAGACAGGGAGGGGGGACTGTCGCATCAGGGGTGCCTTACTCGTTCGATGAGGGCGTCCAGGACGGCGGCGCAGCCGTCCCGCCACACGGGCTCGGTCAGGATATCGCCGCGGTCGCGCACCCACTGCGGTGCGCTGCCCATGACGACGCCGGCTCCGGCCCACTCGATCATCTCGACGTCGTTGGAGCCGTCCCCGACCGCCAGGACGTGGGCGGAGTCGTTGCCCAGGCGGGCGATGAGCGCCTCGAGGGCGGAGGCCTTGGTGACGCCCTCGGGGGCGACGTCGAGCCAGGCCGTCCAGCCGATGGCGTACTCCACCGAGTGCAGCCCGGAGTCGGCCACGATCTGGGAGAAGCGCTCCACGGGCATGCCCGGGGCCCGCAGGACCACGCGGGTGACCGGCTGGGAGACGAGCTCGTCGAAGCTGACGACCCGCTGGTCCTCGATGAGCTCGCCGTCGGGGAAGAGCCGGGAGACCTTGAAGCCGAGGCCGGGGTTCTCCACGGCGATGATCCCGTCGGGCACGGCGGCGTGGAGGGTCTCGATGGCGGTGCGCGGGTCGAAGGTGCGCGAGTCGACCACCTCGTAGCCGCCGGGGGCGTCCGGGTCGAGCCGCAGGGTCAGGGCGCCGTTGGCGCACACCATCCAGCCGGTGCTCAGCCCCAGGTGGCGCACCACCGGCATGGCGGCGGCGATCCCGCGGCCGGTGGAGATGACCACGGGGACCTCGTGGGCGCGCAGGCGGGCGATGGAGGCCATGACCCGCTCCGAGACGCTCCCATCCATGTCGAGGATGGTGCCGTCGACGTCGAGGGCGACGAGGAGCCCGTGGCCGGGCGCGAGCCGGGCGCCGCCGTCGGCCTCCAGGGCGTCGAGGTCCCGCATCCGGTCCTGGACGAGGGCGTGGTACTCCTCGTGGTCCAGGGGCCGACGGCGCAGGGCGCGTTCGCCGGTGCCTGCGGTGTGGCCGGCGCCGTCCTCGAGGTGCCCGACGTACTCCGTGGAGCCGCCCAGGTGGGTCAAGGGCTGGCCGGCCGGGGCGATGCCGGTCTCGGGATTGACGACCGGGCCGTTGCCGGTGGGATCGGGGTCACCGACGACGTCGGTATCGGTTCCGCGGGCGGCACCCGGGCTGGAGGCGGACGTGGGGTTCATGGGGCCGACCCTCAGGCGGTGGCACCGACGGGCTCGATGACCTCCAGGCCGCCCAGGTAGGGGCGCAGGCCCGCGGGCACGCGCACCGAGCCGTCGGCCTGCTGGTGGTTCTCCAGGATGGCGACCATCCAGCGGGTGGTGGCCAGGGTCCCGTTGAGGGTGGCCACGGGGCTCGTGCCGCCTTCACGACGCTCGCGCACGGCCAGGCGGCGGGCCTGGTAGGTGGTGCAGTTGGAGGTGGAGGTGACCTCCATCCAGCGCTGCTGGGTGGGCAGCCAGGCCTCGCAGTCGAACTTGCGGGCGGCCGAGGAGCCCAGATCCCCTGCGGCGGTGTCGATGACCCGGTAGGGCAGCTCGACCAGGGCCAGCATCTCCTCCTCCATGGCCAGGAGCCGGGCGTGCTCGGCCTCGGCGTCCTCGGGGCGGCAGTAGGAGAACATCTCCGCCTTGTTGAACTGGTGGACGCGGATGATGCCGCGGGTGTCCTTGCCGGCGGCCCCGGCCTCGCGCCGGTAGCAGGTGGACCAGCCCATGTAGCGCTTGGGCCCGGCGGACAGGTCGAGGATCTCATCGGCGTGGTAGCCGGCCAGGGCCACCTCGGAGGTGCCCGTGAGGTAGAGGTCGTCGGCGGGCAGGTAGTAGATCTCGTCGCTGTGGGCGCCCAGGAAACCGGTGCCGCCCATGACCTGCGGGGTCACGAGGGTGGGGGTGGTCATCGGGGTGAAGCCGTGGGCGACGGCGGCGTCCAGGGCGGCCGTCATGAGCGCCAGCTCCAGGCGCATGCCCCAGCCCTTGAGGTAGTAGAAGCGGGCGCCGGAGACCTTGGCGCCGCGGCGGGTGTCGATGATGTCCAGGCCCTCGCCGATCGCCAGGTGGTCGGCGGGCTCGAATCCCTCGGCGGCGAAGTCGCGGGGCTCGCCGCCCTCGTGACGCAGAACGACGTAGTCCTCCTCGCCGCCCGATGGCGCCCCCTCGATGAGGTTGGCGAACTGGCGGGCCAGGTCGTCGAGCTCGGCGGCGGCGGCCGAGGAGGCGGCCTCGGCGGCCTTGACCTGCTCGGCCAGCTCCTTGGCGTTGGCGAGGATCGCCGGGCGCTCCTCCGGCGACGCCTTCCCCACGGACCGGGAGACCTGCTTCTGCTCGGCGCGGAGGTTCTCGAAGGCGGCCAGCGCCTGACGACGGGTCTCGTCGGCGGCGATGACGCGGTCGACGAGATCGACGTCGGCACCACGGGCTCGCTGGCTGGCGCGGAAGGGCTCGGGGTTCTCACGAAGCGCACGCAGGTCGATCATGGTCCCGAGTGTAGTCAGGACCGCGCCCCGGGCAGCATTCGAGCAGCATCCCGGACGGATTCGGGCCGCGAGCGGGGCCGGCGGCGGAGACGGGGAAGGCCGGCGACGATCAAAGTCACGGGCGAGTGGCCGAGCCGACACTCGGGGGCGGAACGGGACGGGATCGACGTCGATCCCCCGTCGCCCGGCCCGCCGTCGGGACAACCCGAGGACCCTGGAATCCATGAATTATCCGGGAGATCGGGTGGTCGTGGAGCGGGCCGGCGGGGCCGTGATGCATACACGCTCACCCTCGTCCGCACCACCTCCTGACGGCGAACGTGACCCACACCCCTCTTACCAACGCAATCCACCTGTGAATAGAATCTATTTCAATCGGTGCACCCTATCGTTCCCGACGGTGTTTCCGGGCCGCCACGTTGGAGGCCCGCCCGCACCTTCCAGCGCACCGCTCTCCCCGCACCTCCCGGCCAGTCGTCTGTCCCCGATTTTCTGTCACTCCGTCATATCAGGCTCACCGACCGCTGCGAATGCGGGCCCCGACCACAGGACCACAACTCATGCCGACCACATCATCTCCGTCCTTCTCCCAGCTGCGGGCGTTCGTAGCGCTGTGCGACCACCAGCACTTCGGCGAGGCCGCCACCGCGCTCGGAGTCAGCCAGCCCAGCCTGTCCCAGGCCATCACCGCGCTGGAGAAGCGTGTCGGCGGCGAGCTGGTGGAGCGCACCACCCGTCGCGTCCTGGTCACCTCCCTGGGCGAGGCCCTGCTGCCCTTCGCCCGGGACGCCGTCCTGGCGGCCGAGGCCTTCAACGAGGCCGCCTCCAGCCAGGGCGCCGCCCTGAGCGGCACGATGCGCCTGGGCATCATCCCCACGATCGCGCCCTACCTGGCCCCCGTTCTCATCGACGGCCTGCGTGAGGCCCTGCCCCAGATGGAGCTGGACCTGCGCGAGATGGTCACCGGGGACAACCTCGACCAGCTCGCCCAGGGGCGCCTCGACGCCGCCATCATCGCCCTGGAGGACGACCTCCAGCGCACCACCGCGATCCCGATGTTCGACGAGCGGCTCGTCGTCCTCACCGCCGCCGACCACCCCTGGGCCGGCCGCACGGACGTGAGCCCGGCCGAGCTCGATGACCAGCCCCTCCTCCTGCTCGACGAGGGCAACTGCCTGCGCGACCAGACCCTGGCCCTGTGCCAGCGCTACGGCTCCCAGCCGCCGGTCGCGGTGGCCACCACCCTGTCGACGGTGACCCGCATGGTGGCCCACGGCTCCGGCGTGACGATCATCCCCGAGGGGGCGCTCCAGCTGCTGGCCCCCTCCTCGGAGTACGGCGTCGCCCGTTTCGGCGGCGAGGCGCCGGTGCGCCACATGGGCCTGGTGCACCGGGTCTCCTCCTCCCGCGGCGCCGACTTCGCCCAGCTCGCCGGCCTCATCTCGCGCCTGGTGCGAGAGGCCGACCTGCCCGTCTCCCCCGCCACGGACCCGGCCGCGGCCTGAGCCCGCCAGTTCCGGGGCGCTCCTCGCCGGCGGCCTGCGCTCTCTGTCCGCCCGCACTCGCCATCCCCTCCCGGGCCGTGACCGGGCCCCTCAGGACGACTAGCCTGCCCCTATGACGGGCGGCACCGACGGCGGCACCCGGGCGACGACGCGCACCGGGCGACCACTGGCCTGCGTCGTCGTCAACCCCTCCAAGCCGCGCGCCACCACCGCAGTGCGGTCCCTGCTGGAGGACGAGCTGCGCGAGGCCGGCTACGCCGGGCCCGTATGGCTGGAGACGAGTGTCTCCGAGCCCGGCATGATGCAGGCGCGCCTGGCCCTGGCCGCCGGGGCCAGGCTGGTGGTGGCCGCCGGCGGTGACGGAACGGTGCGATCAGTGGCGGCCGGCCTGGCCGGCACCGGCGCCCAGATGGGCATCGTCCCGCTGGGCACGGCGAACCTGGCGGCCCGCAACCTCGGGGTGCCGGTCGGGGACACCCGGGCCGCGGCCCGGGCAGTGGCCCACGGGGTCGATCTTCCCGCCGACCTGGCCTGGGTGCGCACCGAGCACTGGTCCGATCCCGACGTCGACTCCGACTCAGGCACCCTGACAGACGGAGCCTCAGCAGTCCCGCCAGGCGCCCCGCCCACTCAGGCCGACTCCCAGCAGCTGTCGACCGAGGCGGCCCGGGCCGTGCGCACGATCCAGAGGGCGACCCGCAGGCCGCGCCAGTGGACCCGGCCCACACTCGGCGACGAGCACGCCTGCATGGTGGTGGCCGGGATCGGTTTCGACGCCGGGCTGGTGGCCTCCACGCGCCCGGCCCTCAAAGCGCGGGTCGGCTGGGGCGCCTACGCGCTGGCGGCCATGGAGAACCTAGGCTCGCCACGCATGGACCTGGTGCTCAGCCTCCTGGACGAGGCCGGACAGCGGCGCGTGGAGCGCCTGACCGCCCGTAACCTGCTGGTGGCCAATGGCGGCCGCCTCCCGGCCGGGATCACCCTGCTGCCCGAGGCCCGCACCGACGACGGCCTGCTCGACGTCGCCGCCATCGACACGGTGGCGGGCCTGGCGGGCTGGAGCTCGCTGGCGCGCCAGGTGCTGCCGCCCTACGCGGCGCGCTACTCCGAGTCGGGCCGCTCCCTGGGGCGAGTGGTGCTGCGGCGCGGCGCGGAGGTGGCCGTCCAGCTCTCGGCGCCGGCCCTGGTGGAGGTCGACGGGGACCTGCTGGCGCCCACGCAGGGCATGCGGGTGCGCATCGACCCCGGGGCGCTGCTCATCCGCCGCCCGGCGGCCTGACCCCGGCTCATTCCTCCCAGAAGCCGGCGACGTCGATCGCCCCGCCGGTAGCCTCGAAGTCTGCTCGTACGGCCCGGCGCAGCTCGGCGTCGTGCAGCCAGTCCAGGGCGACGGCGGCCAGCCCATAGGCGCCGTCGAGCGCGGCCGCGTCCCCGGTGGGGGCGCCGGCGGCCTCGGTCATGGCGGGGGTGTGGAGGGCGACGTCGGGCCGGTCGGTGACCTTGATGAGCGGGTGGATGCCGGGAACGCGCTGGGAGACGTTGCCGAAGTCGGTGCCGGCGGCGATCGTCTCGGGCAGGACCCCGGCGGCCAGGGGGTCGCGGCCCCGCTCGCGCTGGGAGCGCGCCCAGGAGCTGAGCAGAGGGCCGTTGTCCCGGACGGGGACCTCGTTGCAGTACTCGGAGGTGAGGATCTCGACGCCGGTTCCGGTCATGAGGGCGGCGCCGTGGAGGACCTCCTCGACCCGCTCGGCGATCTCCTTGAGGGTCTCGAGGTACTTCGAGCGCACCATGATGGACAGCTCGGTGCGTTCGGGGATGATGTTGGGGACCTGGCCGCCGTCGGTGATGATGGCGTGGAGGCGGTCCATGGGGAGCATCTGCTGGCGCAGCAGGCCGATGCCGGTCAGGGCCAGGGTGGCGGCGTCCAGGGCGTTGCGGCCCATGAAGGGCTGGGAGGCGGCGTGAGCCGGCACGCCGTGGAAGATGACGCGCAGGCGGCGCACGCCGAGCCAGGTCTGGTGGGTGACGTCGTGGGCGTAGGAGTGGGTCTGGATGGCGGCGTCGACGCCGTCGAGCATGCCGCGCACGGCCAGGATCTCCTTGGCGGTCGAGTTCTCCTCGGCGGGCGTGGTCTGCAGGACGACGCGGCCGGGCAGGGCGCCGGGGTGGGAGCGGGCCAGGGCGGCCAGGGCCAGGAAGGCGCCCACGGAGTTGGCGCACATGACGTTGTGTCCGCAGCCGTGGCCGATGCCGGGCAGGGCGTCGTACTCGGCGAGGATCGCGATGGTGCCGGCTGATTCACCGGAGTCTGCGGCGGCGTCGGTGCTTCCGGCCCCGGAGATCTCGGCGCGCAGGGCGGTGTCCATGCCGTAGACGCCGACCTCGGGCTCGATGCCGTGGTGGCGCAGCAGCGCGGCGACCGTGGCCACGGCGTGGTGCTCCTCATAGCCGGTCTCGGGGTGGTCGTGGATGTCGTGGGAGAGGTCGACGATCTGCGGAGCCAGCTCGGCGACGACCTCACCCAGGGCGGTGCGCAGGGCAGCGGGGGCTCCGGCGTCGTCAGGCAGGGCCGGGGCCGGACCGACGACGCCGCGGCGCTCCTCGGTCTCGGCGATCATGCGCTCCTGGATGGCGCCGGAGGGGACGGTGGGGCGGGTCAGGTCGTTCAGGTCGCGCATGGGTCCATCTTGGCCCAGTCGGCATCCCCGCGCTCAGTCGCGGGGTGCGGCGAGCCGACGGGCCGCGTCGACGACGACGGCGCGCTGACGCTCGTGCGCCTCCCCATCATCGAGGGGCCCGCACAGCATCCGCGCCACCTGGGGCACGGTGGACCACCAGCCGGTCAGCGACATGAGCATGAGTATGAGCGCCCCGGGGTCGACGTCCCGGGTCAGGGCACCGGCATCCTGACCGCTGCGCACCCCGGCGATCTTGCGCTGGTAGTGCTCGCGCCGCAGCTCCTCCTCGGGTACTTCGTCGTCGAAGGTGAGGGCCTCCCAGCACAGCAGCCGGATGAGCTCAGGGCGTTGCCGGTGGTAGTCGTACAGGCGCCCGGCGTAGTCCCCCACATCCTCGCCCTCGTCGAAGGCGGGCGGCACGGCCTCGGCCGCCCTGGTCAACTCGTCGCGCAGGACTTCGGAGAACAAGCGGTCCTTGGAGCCGAAGTAGTTGTAGACGCGCTCCTTGTTGACCCCCGCCCGCTTGGCAATCCGCTCCACGGTGGTCCCAGCGGGACCGCGGCGGGTGAACTCGGTGGTGGCGGCGTCCTTGATCTTGCGCTTGGTCCCCTCGGTGTCCCAGGCCATGACACTCCGTCTCCCGTGTCCGCGAGCGCCGGCGGCAAACTCCAACGCTACCGTTGCACTTTCCCTTCCAGTTTACTAGAGTCATTTCCAACGCTTACGTTGGAAAGGGGTTCTCATGTCTCCCTCGCACCGACCCGATCAGCATCCCGACGTCGCCCACTCCCCCGAGCCCTCGCCCCAGTCGACGACTCGGTCGGCCTCCCCCGCCTACCCCGCCGGCAGCAGCTCCACCGCGGCCCTCGTGGTCACCGCACTGCTCGTCCTGACCCAGCTGTATGCCGCCATCCCCCTGCTCGCCCCGATCTCGATCGACCTCCACGGCAACGCCACCGTCGCCCTGTCGACGGCGTTCAGCCTCACCTACGCCGCGGGCTTCCTCATCTGGGGGCCGGTCTCCGACCACTACGGCAGGAGAAGGACGATGGCGCTCGCGCTGGGGATCCTCACTGCCTCCACCATCTGCTGCGCCCTGGCCCCGTCCCTGCCGGCACTCGCGGCCCTGCGTGCGATCCAGGGACTGAGCGCCTCCGGTTTCGCACCCGTGGCCCTGGCCTACTTGTCCGAGGCGCTGGCACCACCCAGGCGGGCCGGGGCGATTGGGGCGATGTCGACGTCGTTCCTCGTGGCGGGGATCGTCGGCCAGGTCCTGGCTTCGCTGGTCGCGCTGCACCTGGGGTGGCGGTGGTTCTTCCCCCTGTGCGGCGGGCTGCTGGCTGTGGCCCTGGCGGCCGTCCTCGTCGTTGTGCACGACGCCGCTTCCACCTCCGGCCCCTCGGGCTCCTCGCTTCGGGGGCAGTTCGCATCACTGGGGCGGCTCTCGCTCAGGCCGGCGGTTCTGGCGCTCAGCCTGGCGCACGTCACGCTGCTCATGGTGTTCGTCGCGATGTACACGGGGGTCGGCGGTCATCTGGAGTCGCTGGGCATGCGGCCTTCGACGATCATCCTCATTCGCCTGGCGGCCCTGCCGGTCATGTTCCTCAGCCTCGTCGCGGGCCGGCTCGCGGCCAGGTGGTCCTGGGCGCAGACGGCCCGATTCGGCTTCGGGGTCTCGGCGTTGGGCATGCTCGGTGAGGCGCTGCTGGCGGAGAGCCTGGCGGGCCTGGTGGCCGGCAGCGTCGTGTACGTCGCCGGGGTCGCGCTGGCTGTGCCGGCGATGATCAGCCTCTATGGACAGGTCTCCGCACCCAACCGCGGCAGCGGCATGGCGCTCAATGGGTTCATCCTGTTCGTCGGCACGAGCGCAGGCCCACTCCTGGCGACGTCGTTACCCACCTTCCGGACGCTGGCTCTCACCCTGACCGGCATCCTGGCCGTGGCACTGGCCGCGATCACCGGCTTCAAGGCACTGGCCGACGCCGACCGCTGACCGTCGCCCGCACGGCGGGAGCCGCCCCGTCCTCAGCTGAAGAGCGAGGCGGCCACCATGGTGTCGCCCTCCTTGATGCCCGGGGGGATCGCGAACAGGGCCGAGGCCTCGTGCTTGAGGTACTCCTGGAGGGCGTCGCTCTTGGTCATGCGGTCCAGGATCGGGTAGAAGTTCGTGCGCGGGTCACGCACGAAGGCGATGAAGAACAGGCCGGTCTGCAGCAGCCCCAGGGAGTCGGAGCCGTCGGTGTAGTTGTAGCCGCGGCGCAGCATCCGGCGTCCCTGGTTCTGCTCGGGTGAGACGACGGCGATATGCGCGTCGGCCGGCACGAGCGTCTCGCCCTTGTCGTCCTTGGCCGCGTAGTCCACGGTCGTGAACTCCTCGGAGGACTTCGTGGGGTTGGCGATGCTCAGCGGCGCCCCGTAGCGCTTGTCGCGTCCCATGGTCTGCTCCTGCTCGATGAGCCGCAGACGGTCCCAGATCTCGGCGAGCATGCGGATGCGCCGAGCCACGTAGTAGGTGCCGCCCGTCATCCACTCGGCTGCGGCGTCGTCGCCCTTCTGGACCCACAGGTGCTTGTTGAGCTGTTCGGAGGAGTCCTCGGCCTTGATGTTGTTGGTGCCGTCCTTGAAGCCGAACAGGTTGCGCGGCGTCTCCTGGTCCACGGAGGTCGACGACGTGCGCCCGTAGCCGACCTGGCTCCACCGCAGGGCGGCGGTCCCGAAGGCGATACGGGTGAGGTTGCGGATCGCGTGGACGCACACCTGGGCGTCGTTGGAGCAGGCCTGGATGAGCAGGTCGCCGTCGGACTGGGCGGCGTGGAGCTGGTCGCCGGCGAAGGAGGGCATGCCCTCCTTGAGGACGGCGGGCATCTTGGCGGCCAGGCCGAAGCGGTCCTTGCCGTCGGCGTCGACGAACAGGCCCTTGCCCACGCCGAAGGTGATGGTCAGGCCGTTGGGCTTGTAGCCCCAGGCCTCGCCGGTGTCCTTGGGCGGCAGCTGCTTGTTGGAGCTGGGCTGTCCGCCGATGAGCTCGCCGGCGGTCATCTGCTCGGCGGCCACGGCCCAGTCGGACAGGAGGGTCTTGAGCTCCTCGACGTCGGTGGTGGAGACGTCAAAGGCCGCCGTGAACATGTTGTCCTGGGCGGGGGTGGTGATCCCCGCCTGGTGGTCACCCCGGAAGGGGTAGGTCGTGAGGATGGTGTCCTCGGGGCGCCGGGAGGCCTCCCAGGCGCGCCCGCCGGCCACACCGGCCAGGCCCGCGAGCGCGGCGCCCAGGCCCGCACCGGTGAACATGGCGCGGCGGCTGGTCCCCTTGGTGCTGGGCTTCCCGGCCTGTCCAGGCTTCGCGGGCTCATCCGCCTTATCCGGCTTCTGCGGCTCGTCAGCCGTGTCGGACGTGCTGGCGTCCTCAGACTGTTCCGCCGAGTCGGAGGCCGGAGAGCCGTCACCCGGTCCTTCCGACGTCGGGGGCTGCGGCTCCTGCTGCGCCTGCGCCGCCTCCGCGGCGGTCGCGTCATCCGCGACCGGGGAGGTCTCCGGCTCGTCGACCGGCTTGCCACTCACTGCTGACTCCTTCCGGGGCGTCCGGGTTGCTCTGGCCTCGCGGCCTCAGAGGATGGTCCCGGCGACCTTGGACAAGGACTCGCTCAGGGCGTTGACGGCGTCGGAGAACTTGCGCTGCGTGTCGGTGTAGGAGTTCTTGTCCGGAGCCTCGCCGGCATCCTTCTGCACCGCGGCGATGGTGGAGTAGTCCGCGTAGGTGGGCTCGCCGTTGGCGGCCTTCCCGGAGACGTGGGCCTCGACGAGCTTCTCAACCGCCGCGAACTGGGTGGTGATCTTCTCGGCGAGCTTGGCGTCCTTCTTCTTCATGAGGTCCTCGACGTTGCCGTAGGCGACCTTGGCGCCCTCGACGTTGGCCTTGAAGTCGTAGAGGTCGGTGTGGGAGAAGGTCTCCTCCTCGCCGACGATCTTGGTGGTGGCGACCTCCTCGAGGAGGGAGGAGGCGCCGTTGGCAACGTCCTCGAGCCCGAGCTCGAACTTCTTCCCACCGGTGCCGGTGATGTTTCCGTAGACGAGGTCGTAGAGTGACTTGGTGTCGGTGTTGAGCTGGTCGGCCACCTTCTTGCGGGCGGCGTCGTCGGCGAACTTGAAGGGGCTGGAGGAGTCCTGGACCCACAGGTCGGCCTCGATGCGGTGCCATCCGGTCCAGCCGGAGATGACCTCCTTGTCGGTGACGGCCTTACCGGCGCCTGCGGCGAGGTCCTGGACGCGGGTGTCCAGGGCGCTGTCGAGGTCGCCGGCCTCCTTGACGCCGAAGGACTCGGCGGTGGGCTCGATGCGCTCGTAGAACTGGCGCGCCAGCGGGTAGAGGCTCTTGGCAGTGGCGGTGTCGCCGGAGGTGTAGGCGGTGACGAAGCCCTGGGTGGCGGTCAGGAGCTGGCCGGCCTGATCACGCACGTAGGCGGTGTAGTTCTTGACGGCGTCCTCGCGCGCCTTGGCCTCATCGGCGCTGACGTCGACGGCGGCGCCCTTGGTGATCTTCAGCTCGGTGACACCCTTGAGCTCGCCGACCATGTTGGGCTTGCAGGCCGCGTAGCAGGTGCCCTCCTTGAGGGAGGTGGTGAGCTTCGTGGTGGTGCCGGGGCCGATGTTCTCCTGCTCGGAGATGATCTGGAGCTTGTCCTCGGTGAGAACCTCGAACTCGTTGGGCACCGTGCCGGAGTTGGTGATGGTGAAGGTGACGACACCCGAGGGGAAGGACGTGGACGAGAGCTTGCAGGAGTCGTCGGTGAGGGTCACCGTGATCTCCTGGGCCTTGCCGGATCCCGAGGCACCGCCCTTGGCGTTCTTGGGGTTGTCGGCGCAGGCTGCCAGACCCAGCCCCATGGCGGTCAGAGGAAGCATGGCGAGCACGTTGCGTCGCTTGATGGTGGGCATCTGTCTTTCCTTTACGAAGAAGCGGTGGTGGATCAGGGGTGGGTCAGGGTCTGTGGAGGCGGTCAGGAGGCCTCGACGGCGTCGACGGAGGCCTGCGCGCCGGCGTCGACCTTCTCGATGCCGTCCTTCTGGCGCGGCGCGGGCCACCGCCCCATGATCTGGAGGGTGAGCAGCACGAGGGTCGGCACGATGTAGAGGCACCAGCCCAGCACCTGCAGCACGGAGGGCTGGAGGTTGAGCTGGAACATGGCCTCGAGCAGCACGTAGAGCCAGTGGAGGGGTGAGGTGTTGGCCGGCAGGTAGGAGGACAGGTCCCAGGCGTGGCTTGTGTGGCCGAGCAGGAGGCCCGCCTCCTGGAGGTCGCCGATGCCGTAGGCGACGATGCCGGCGGCCACGACGATGAGGAAGTAGCCGGTCACGGCGAAGAAGATGCGGAGGTTGATGCGCACCGCGCCCTGGTAGATGAGGACGCCCAGCACAATGGCCAGGACGAGGCCCGTGACGACGCCCGCCGTCGTCTGCATGATGGAGGTCTCGATGCTGGAGCGCACGGTGGCCCACACGAACAGAGCCGTCTCCACGCCCTCGCGCCCGACGGCGACGACGGCGATCCAGACGACACCCCAGCCGGAGCCACCCTCGGCGAGGGTCTTGGACAGCGAGCCCTCCAGCTCGCCCTTGAGCTCGCGGGCGTTCTTCCCCATCCAGAAGATCATCCAGGTCACCAGGCCGACGGCGACGAAGGACAGGAGGCCTCCGAGGATCTCCTGGGCCTGGAAGGTGAGGGTCTTGGGGCCCCAGGTCATGATGGCGCCGGCGACCAGTGGGACCAGTGCCGCCAGCCCGACCCCCAACCACAGCTTGGGCAGGGCGTCCCGGCGGTCGGACTTGACCATGTAGGCGACGATGATGCTGACAACGAGTGCCGCCTCCAGGCCTTCCCTCAGGGCAATGAGCAGGTTGGCGAGAAACACTCGACCTCCACGTCATGTATCAATCTCAGATCACTACGGTCGAGGTAAGCCTAGCCTTAGACGATCTCATCACCAAAGACTCACGTTTATCACGCTCGTGTGGGATACAGCCCAGTTTCTCCGGTCACACCGGCCCGCGCCACCCCGGGGCGGTACCGGCCGACGACACCGCGGCGCTCCTCGGTCTGGCAAGCATGCGCTCCTGGATGGCTCCGGAAGGGACGGTGGGGGTGGGGCAGGACATTCAGGCCGCGGGCGAGTCCATCGCGGCCCAGCCACCCGCGCCGCGGGAGCCACCGCCCCATCGAGGACTTACTTTCGGTACCAGGACTGCGTTGTCCCCCAGATGACTGCGGGGAGATCCCAGTAGCCTGGAGGACAACGCAGTCCTCGATCGGAAAGTACGTCCTCGGTGGCGACGCAGGCGACGACAACACGACGGGCGGCACGCCGACAGAGAAGAAACTCCGCCTGCGCACCGCCCCGGGAAGGAAGGTGGGGGCGAGGGCGCGCCATCCGCGCACCTCAGTCTCGCCCCCACCCACGAGTCGAGCCGCTCGCGCAGCCTCAGCTCGTCGAGCCTCCGCTCTGCGCGGCGCCCGAGCTCCCGGCATCGCCACCGGCGTCGCCATCACCGACGGCGTCGTCGGCCTCACCTAAAACCACGGAGCCCCCGCCGGTCGCCCCGGCGCCGACCTCCACCTCGGCCCGCGCGTCGGCCTCCTCCTTGAGCCGGGTGTTGACCTTCTCGACGTCGAGCCGCATGAGCAGGAAGAGGATGAGCGCGTTGGCCGCGAGCGGCAACCACACGTACATGACGTAGATCATCTGGATGGCGGACTCCGGCTGGACCTTGAGGTTCCCGTCGTACCCGGCGGCGGCCAGCAGCCACCCGGAGATGGCCGCGCCGAGCCCGCCACCCACCTTCACACCGAGCGAGGTGCAGGAGAACATGAGCCCGTCGATGCGCTTGCCCGTGCGCAGCCAGGTGTTCTCCGAGGCCTCGGCGATGAGGGCGTTGAGCGTGCCCTGCAGCGAGCTCATACCCAGAGCCGCGACCCCGGAGAAGAACAGCATGAGCGCAAGGCTGTCCATGTAAGCGGCCACGAGTACCCCGAGCCGCCCCAGGGTCGCGATGACATAGCCGATGATGTTGATCCGGTACATGCCGCCGAAGCGACTCACCACCAAAGGCGTGATGAGGAGCCCGATCATGAGGGGAACATTGATGGACCAGGCGAAGGTCTTCAGCAGGTCCGCATCGCCCAGCACGTACTTCATGAAGTAGATGCCCATGTTGAGCATCGCCGTGAAGATCTGGGTGAGGAGGAAGACGATGAGAATAATGAGGTAGTACTTGTTGGACACGAGAATCTTGGCCGACTCCCCCACCGAGAGCTTGTCCTCCTCGGGCTCCTCCTCACCCACGAGCTCCTCGGGCGGCAACTCCTTGACCGAGAGCACCGAGAGCGTGTTGACCCCCAGGCCGAGCAGCGCGTAGAGGATCGCCATCGTCCGCCAGCCGCTCGCGCCGCCACCGAACATGGCCACGCCGCCCACGGTGGCGCTCTGGATGAGCAGGTTCGTCCCGAAGGCGAACATGAAGCGGATGGAGCCCATCTGCACACGCTCGGCCCCGTTGCGGGTAATGAGTGCGGTCAGCGAGGAGTAGGCGATGTTGTTGGCCGTGAAGAAGACGGCATTGAGCAGCGTGTAGGCGATGAAGAACCAGGCGTACTTAGCAATGTTCCCCAGACTCGTGGGGATCGCGAAGATCGCGATGATCAGGATGGCACAGCCCACGAACCCCCACAGCATCCACGGGCGGGCCTTGCCCATCCGCGTGTTGGTGCGGTCCAGCAGCGCCCCGAAGATGAGGTCGGAGAATCCGTCGAAGATGCGGGAGACCATCAGAAGCGTGGCGACGACGCCCGCATTCAGCCCGACGGTGTCCGTCAGGTAGATCATGACGAAGGAGGTCAGCAGGACGTAAACGACGTTGCCGGCGACGTCGCCCGATCCGTAGCCCACCTTGTTGTACCACTTCAGGTACTTCCTCTCGCTGGCCGCCTCCAGTCCGATTCCTGCTGCGGGGGCGCCGGTCTTCTTGCCGGCAGAGTCGCTGCTCATGGCTTCACCTCGTTGTGAGTGCTGGCGTGGGTGATGAGGGGGTTGAGCAGGAGATGGAGCTCCATCCCCAGCTCCTGGCTGTCGACCTGGTAGCGGGGCCGCAGGGCGGGCCCGCAGCTGTTGGATCCGATACCGGCCATGGCGGCGTCGAGGCATAGGACCGTGCTGCCCGACGGCGTCAGCTCGGTGTTGCGGCGGCGCGCAGCCAGTTCCTCCTGCGTGTATCGGGAGGCGTTGAAGGAGAAGGGGGTCGGCCCGACAGCGGCCAGGCTCAGCCCGCCTCCGGAGAGGACGACCTTGTTGCAGTCGGCGTGGCTGCCGTTCTCCTGGGGCCTGATGTAGTCCTCGTGGAGGTCGACGACCTCGGCACTGAAGGCCCCGTGGTAGCTGGCGCGGTGCTTGTCGATGTAGCTCTCCTGCGGGCCCAGGCCGTAGTAGTCGACCTGGTTCATGGACTCGGGCAGGAAGAGGCGCAGTCCCAGGCGCGGCAGGCTCGGGAAGCCCAGCGTCCGGCGCAGTCGCAGGCTCAGGCTCAGGACGCCGTCGTCGGCGAGGGTCCAGATGAGCCGTCCGTGCAGGGCCGGCTGGACCGAGGGCGCCACGAGGCCGACGTCGGCGCTGACGGTGACCCGACCGGGCTCCTCATCGACCTCGACGCCGTAGGCGCGGGCCACGGCCTGGTGGTAGTGGGCGCGCTCCCACTCCAGGCGCACGTGGCGGTCGTTGTCGGTGGGCGCCCGCCAGATGTTGAGCTCGACCGGGCGGTCCAGGAGCTCGCGCCCCTCGGTGGACAGAGAGCCGGGCAGACCGGTGCGCGTGTCGATGGCGCAGCTCAGCCTGTCGCTGTCGATCTCGATCCGAGTGCCCTCACGTCTGACCGGAAGTCGGGTCTCACCGATGGGGCGGTTGGCGAGCGCGGCGACCCACCGGTGGCGCCTGTCGGCGTTGCGCAGGGCGATCTCGTCGAAGCCCAGGACGTGACCGGCGGCCAGCAGCGAGTCGGGGCGCGCGAGCCGGTAGGTGACCAGCAGGTGGCAGCGGCCGGTGGGCGGGACGCTCGGCTCGCAGCGCAGCATGACGCTCGTGTGCGGCGGGACGGGCTCCACCAGGTCGAGGTCCTCACGGTCCACGACGACGCCGTCGCACCGCACCTCGTAGGAGATGCGCAGGTACTGGGACAGGTCGGTGTGGTCGAGGTCGTTGTGGATGGTGAGCAGACCCTCGTCCTGGTCGTACTCGATGACGCGGGCGGGGCGCTGGACGTTCTTGAGCTCGGCCAGGCCGGGGTGGGGGACACGGTCGGGCGAGACGAGCCCGTCGACACAGAAGTTGCCGTCATGGACGGCCTCGTCGTGGTCGCCTCCGTAGAGGTGGACCGGCCGGCCGTCATCACTGGTCCCGGCGGTGACCGCATGGTCGCACCACTCCCACACGAAGCCGCCGCACATGCGCTCGTCGGCTCGGATGATCTCCCAGTAGTCCTCGAGGTCGCCGGGGCCGTTGCCCATGGCGTGGCAGTACTCCACGAGGATGAAGGGCTTGTCGGGGTCGGAGTCCAGGTAGTCGCGGATCTCCTCGATGGCCGGGTACATGCGGCTGTACAGGTCGATGCAGGAGTAGTCGTAGCGGCGCTTGGAGTCGCGGTAGTAGGAGCTCTCATAGTGGGTCAGCCGCGTGGGATCGAAGTCCTTGACCCAGAAGAGCGCCGCCTCGAGGGTGCAGCCGTAGGAGCACTCGTTGCCCGCGGACCAGGAGATGATGCTGGGGCGGTTCTTCTCGCGGTGGACGCACAGCCTCATGCGGTCGACGGTGGCCTCGGTCCACTCGGGATTATCGGCGATGGGCTCGTTCCAGTGCTCGACCTGGTTGTCCCAGGAGGGGTCGGCCAGGAACCGGCTCTGGGTGCCGTGGCTCTCGTTGTCGGCCTCGGACATGACGTAGAAGCCGTGCTCGTCGCACAGCTGGTAGAAGCGCGGATCGTTGGGATAGTGGGAGCTGCGCACCGCGTTGATGTTGTGCTCCTTCATCAGGCGCAGGTCCCACAGCATGTGCTCCAGGTCGACGACGGGGCCGGTGGCGGGATCGGAGTCGTGCCGGTTGACACCGCGCAGGGTAATGGGCCGGCCGTTGAGGCGGACGACGGCGTCACTCACCTCGACCTCGCGGATGCCCACCCGGTCGGTGATGACCTCGTCGGGCGTGGTGATGACCAGGGTGTAGAGGTAGGGGTCCTCGGCGCTCCACAGGTAGGGGGCCTCGACGGTGAGCCGGGTCCGGTGGGTATAGCCGTCGTCGCCGGCGAAGGGCTCCAGCTCACCGGCGGCCACCACTGCACCGTCGTGGTCGACGAGCTCGACGGAGGTGGGGACGGGCCCGCCCCGGTAGGCGCCCTGGATCTTGATGAGGGCGGTGGACGGGCCGGCGTCGAAGCCGGTTCCGACCACCGGGCCGAGCGAGGTGGTGGTGACATAGTCGAACAGGACGGCGGCCGGACGGCTCAGGAGGTAGACGTCGCGGAAGATGCCGCTGGTGCGGAACTTGTCCTGGTCCTCCAGGTAGGTGCCGTCGCACCACTTGAGCACCAGGACGGCCAGACGGTTGGCGCCGGGGCGGACGAGCTCGGTGACATCGAACTCCGCGGAGGCGTGGGAGACCTGGCTGTAGCCGACGTAGGTGCCGTTGAGCCACACGTAGAAGCAGGAGTCCACGCCCTCGAAGGTCAGGTAAGTGCTGGGGGCGGCGGGGTCCGGGGTGTACTCGAAGTCGCGGATGTAGGCGCCGCAGGGGTTGTCCTGAGGCACGTGAGGCGGGTCGAAGGGGATGGGGTAGCGGACGTTGGTGTACTGGTGGTGGTCGTAGCCCAGGTGCTGCCAGGTACTGGGCACCTGAATCATGGTGAAGCCCTCCGGAACGGCGGCAGGGCCCTCCTCGCGGTGCTCGTCGTCGGTCTCGGGGGCCTTCTCCTCCCAGAAGGGCTCGGTGAGCTCGTGGATGCTGGGCAGGTAGCGGAAGGCCCACTGACCGCTGAGCAGATGGAAGCGGTCGGAGTCCTCCCGCCTCCAGGGGCTGGTGGCGATGGGTCGGGATGCGGGCACGTAGTAGGAGCGTGGCGGCAGCGTGTGTTCATGGAGGACGTCGAGGTCCTCGAAGTGTCTAGGAACGATCATTGTTCGGCTCCCCAGGGGGTTGACGGGAACAGAGGACGCGCAGCAGTGCAACGCCTGCTTGTTGACGTCAACATAGTAGATGAGATCTGCTCCAGTGAGGCAGATCTACCCACAAGATTCTGGCCCCACCGACCTCAAAGGCGGATCGATATGGTAACGTCATCACATCGTCAGGATGCGGTTACCCCTGACAATCCTGATAACCTCGCGTCATGCTAGGGCAGAGCCGGGGCGCGCAGGGAGCGCCGTCGATGAGCGACGTGGCCCGCTTGGCCGGCGTCTCGGCTCAAACGGTGTCGCGCGTGGCGGCGGGCTCGGAGCACGTCCGGCCCGATACCCGCGAGCGGGTCCTGCGCGCGATGAACCAGCTCGGCTACTCCCCCAACCGCGCAGCTCAGGCCCTACGCCGCGGCTCCTTCAAGACGATCGGCGTACTGACCCAGCAGATCCAGCGCACCGGGGAGGCCCTGACCACCGCGGGCGTGCTGGAGGCCGCCACCGCCGCCGACTACGCCGTCAACCTCGTCCAGGTGGAGCACCCCGCCTCCAACGACCTGCGCGAGGCCGTCTACCGGCTCTCCCACCAGGCCATCGATGGGCTTGTCGTCGTGCAGGCAGGGCGGGCCGGACGCGAGCAGCTGGTACTGCCCCCCTCGATGCCGGTGGCGGTCTCGGACTCCACGCTCGTGGACTACTACCCCTCGGCCAGCGCCGACCAGGTCGGCGGGGTGCGCGACGCCGTCGGACACCTTCTGGAGCTGGGGCACCGCACCGTCCACCACGTGTGCGGGCCCGAGGACTCCCAGTCCAGCCTCATCCGCAGAGCCACCTGGGCCAGGACCCTGCGGGAGGCGGGACGGGAGGTTCCCGAGCCGATACCCGGCGACTGGGAGGCCGCAGCGGGCTATGAGGCCGGCCTGCGCCTGGCCGCGGACCCGGAGGTGACGGCCGTCTTCTGCGCCAACGACGAGCTGGCCCTGGGCCTCATCCGGGCCATGCACGAGCAGGGAAGGCGCGTGCCCAGCGACGTCTCAGTCGTCGGCTTCGACGGACTGGCGGTGGGCGAGTACAGCTTCCCGCCTCTGACCACGGTGCGTCAGGACTTCAAACGGCACGGCCACGAGATGGTGGACCTGGTGCTGGAGCAGGCGGCCTCCGGGCCCCTGGACGGCAGCCGCAGCATCATCATCCCCACCGAGTTCCTCGTGCGCGGCTCAACCGCCCCGCCGACCGCCTGAGCGCGGTCCTACCTCCCCACCAAACGCCCGAGCGCCGCCCGGCTTCCTTGTCTCCTGACTTCTGACGCATGTGACTGTTCTGGCCTCTCAGGCGGGAGCACGGGGGGCGGGGCAGTTGTTCTGGAGGCGACGGCGGGCCGAGGGAAGCGGCCTGTCGGGTCGCCGGTGTCCATGGTGCTGACATCAACCCCGCACAGGCGCCGCACCCCGAAGAGGAACCGCGGAATTCCAACGATCCTCAAGGAGTCCTTCGACGGCAGGCTCGTTGATGTCAGCGCTGTGGACACTGGGCGGCCTGCGGGATCAACTACGCCGAACCTTGGCGGCGATGCCGGGCTCCCCCACCTCGGGGCCGGGCATTGTCATCCCAGGGCCGGGGCCTCACCTTCCACGGCCTGCCCCTGCCGACTCCTGCCCTGGGGCCAGGCGACGTCGGCCCAACCCGGCCCGCAGCCCACCCTCGTCTCAGCCGGCCTGCGGCAGGAGTATGGAGGCGCCCAGGGCGAAGGGGTAGCCGGGTTTGAGGATGCACTGGACAACCGGCTGCGCCATCTCCAGGACGCTGTCGGCGTCGAGGCCCTCCTCGCCGTTGGGACCGGCCTCGGCCACGAGGTCGGAGTAGGGGATGGTGAGATCGAGCAGGGCCATGCCGTCCTGGTGGGTGGCGGAGTCCCAGGCGCCGCCCTCCATTTCCTGCAGAGTCCCCAGATGGAAGCTCATGATGCCGTGGTCGTCGACCTTCGCGGGCACGGACAGGATGTGGTGCGGCTCGGGGTCGCGCGGCGCACGCAGGGTGAACAGGACGATGCCGCCGTCGCGGGCGGCGCGAAGCATGACGCGGCCGATGTGGATGCCGAAGCCGACGATGTCGAAGACCCCCTCCATGGCCTCCCCGTAGCTCAGCGGCGCCTCCAGGGGGATGGGGGCGCCCTCACCGGGGTCGTTGATGGCGCGGCGGCCCGACGGCGTGGCCGCCTTGAGCAGCAGGAGGCGGCCGGAATCAGTGAGGACGCCGGTCTCGACGCGCTCCTGCCAACCGGCCGGGGCCTGGGCGGGGCCGGGCTCGGACTCCACCAGCCCCATGCCCAGGACGGTGGACAGGTCGGTGCCGTCGGCGGGCCGGTGCCAGGTGATGGTGGCGTCGTCGTGCCAGATGGGGAGGACCCCGTTGAAGGGGATGCCGAAGCGCACGTGCTCGCGGGCGCCGTCGACGGGCCGGGACCTGTCGACATGACTGACATGGCTGGTGTGCCGGCCGGACCGACCCGCCGGCCCTGCGCTGCCGGCGCCATTGTCCTGCGGTCCTGCCAGGTACTCGCTCATGAGCCCAGCCTAACTGCCGCCCGGTCGCCCTGCGCACTCGCGCGGCCGGCGAGACGCTCCTCCTTGCGGGCGCGCTCCCACTCGTGGACCTGGCGACCCGAGAGCGCCAGCAGGGCCAGGACCTGGAGCGCACTGGTGACGACCAGACCAAGAGTCGCCTGCCGGACCCCGAGACTGGAGACCTGAGCCATGTCAGTGACAATGCCCAGGACGAGGGTCGCCATGAGGGCGATGCGGCCGCGCGGGTGCCCGCGCCAGGCCGCCACCCCGAGGGCTGCGGTCAGGAGCGTCAGGCCGGCGGACACCGTGGCGATGACGGCGACGACGGCGGTGACCACCGCCGGGTCCTCCTCGGGGATCGGGGCGGCCTCCAGCACCTGGGTGATGTCGATGTGGGCGACGCGCAGGATCTCAGCCGCGAGCATGAGCCCGATGAGCGCCAGGGCGATGACGAGCTGGCTGGGGCGGCGCCGTCGGGCCTCGAGGTCGGCCAGGCGGGCCTGCTGCAGGGAGAGCCCGGCGTCGGAGCCGGGGACCACCTCATTGAGGTCGAGCACATGGAGGGCGCCGTCGGTGACCACCCGGTCCCCTCCCCCATTCTTGTCGTGGTAGGAGGTGAAGAAGTCCGGCCAGATCTCCAGCTCGGCGGCCTCGCTGGCCCAGCGGACGTCGTCGACGACGTAGTTGCGCTCAATGTCGATGTCGGCGTCGATCTTGTGGGTGACCTGGAGGGTGAGGACGCTCAGGCCGACGGCGCGGTCGTAGGTGGCGGCGGCCAGCCAGTCCACGTGCCCGCCGCCGGGCAGCGACCAGCCGGGCGGGCAGTACCAGAAGCGGATGTGGTGGCGCTGGGCGGGGTTGCCTTCGACCTCCTTCTGGTAGGCGAAGCTCTGCTTGCGCCCGAAGAGCATGAGGTTGGAGACGGGGGCGGCCGGGTAGGAGCGGCGCAGCAGCGAGGAGATGACGATCCTCCAGGAGGTGCGCAGGGTGATGGGGTCGGCGCGCACCCAGCCGGCCGCGACCATCGCCTCGTGAATGTCCTCCTCGTCGCCCTTGACGGCGAGGTTGACCGGGTCGCCCAGGAGCCCGTCGGGGGTGCGGGTGCGGCCGATGAAGTAGTCGGGCACGTAGAGCCAGGTGAGGACCTGGTGGAGGCGCGGCAGGGCGAGGTAGGACAGGACCGCCCAGAACAGCAGCGAGTTGACCACGAGCGCCGCATCGAGGTGCCAGCCTGAGCCGATGAGCAGCCAGGCCAGCCACAGCGTGGCGACGGCGGCGATGGCGAAGAAGACGGCGTCGAGGACGTCATCGATGCTCCAGGAGCGGGCGTCGACCTCCGACATCTTGGACGGGCCGTCCCGGTAGACGGGCGGTGCCGTCGGGCGGGAGCGAGTCACCTCGGATGACGTCATGACAGCACGTTACCGAAGATGGGGGGGCGCCGGAGGCCGGCTGAACCGCCGCATGCCACTGCCTCACGCGCTGCCGCGTCCTTCGGACCCGTGGGAACGGAGGACGCGGCAGCCGGGGAACGACGTCGGCGGGGATCTCAAGGCCGCCGAGGGAACAGTGTCATCAGATCTACTTCAGCACGAGGTCCTGGGTGTCGGAGTAGGCCGGGTACTGCTTGCCGGACTGGATGCCCTTTCCGGCCTCGCGGTTGTATACGATGCTGGTGGTGCCCTCGGAGAAGGGCTTCAGTGCGCTCGACTCCGACACAGCGGCGAAGGCGAGCCAGCCCTCAACCTTCGTGGAGCCGGAGTCCTCGGAGTCGAAGGGCTCGAGACCGTCATCCTTCAGGTCGTCGGCCACCAGCGCTCCGTACTCGTCCGCCTTGCTAGTGGATTTCGTTTTGTCCTGGAGTGAGGTGGAGTCTGAGAGTGTGCTGCTGTAAGCGATGTCTCCACTGAATTCGAGCGTGCAGTGAAGCAGGTAGACGGTGTCTGACTCGTGGGTCTTCTTGTACTTCGGTGCGGCGTAGTCCTCGACCACCTTGTCGCAGGTCTGCGTGAGACCGATTTCCTCATCCTTGAAGGTCACCGGCTTGATGTTCTGAATTGTGGAGCCGGACTTGGTGGTCTCGCCACCCTTGCTCTTGGAGTCCTTGGCATCCTTGGAGTCCTCGGAGGGGGTGGTGTCCGAGGCGTCCGAGTCAGTCTCGGCGGAGCTGGTCGCGGAGGCGCCACCGGGTGAGGGCTGAGCGATGTCCTGCTCATCGCAGGCGGACAGTCCAACAGCCATGGCGAGGGCGGCGGCGACGGAGAGAACTTTGACGGAGGAGCGCATGGGAGTTCCTTTCTGGCGCGCTGGGAACAGCGAAAGTGTGCGCCGCACGCGCCATCTCCACCATGGGGAGCCCGTCCGGGGGAGCGCTCCCCGTCTCCGCCCGGATGCGCTCAGAAGTCCCAGTCCTCGTCCTGGGTGGCCTCGGCCGTTCCCATGACGTAGGAGGAGCCCGAGCCGGAGAAGAAGTCGTGGTTCTCGTCGGCGTTGGGGGACAGGGAGGCGAGGATCGCCGGGTTGACGTCGACGGCGTCGGCCGGGAAGAGCGCCTCGTAGCCCAGGTTCATGAGGGCCTTGTTCGCGTTGTAGCGCAGGAACTTCTTAACGTCCTCGGTCAGGCCGAGCTCGTCGTAGAGGTCCTCGGTGTACTGCTCCTCGTTGTCGTAGAGCTCCATGAGCAGGTCGAAGGTGTAGTCCTTGAGCTCTTGCTGACGCTCGGGCGAGGACTCACGCACGGCGAGCTGGTACTTGTAGCCGATGTAGTAGCCGTGGACGGCCTCGTCGCGGATGATGAGGCGGATGAGGTCGGCGGTGTTGGTCAGCTTGGCGTGGCTGGACCAGTACATGGGGGCGTAGAAGCCGGAGTAGAAGAGGAAGGACTCCAGCATGGTGGAGGCGACCTTGCGCTTCTCGGGGTCGTCGCCGCGGTAGTAGTCCAGAATGATGCGGGCCTTGCGCTGGAGGTTCTCGTTCTCCTCGCTCCAGCGGAAGGCCTCGTCGATCTCCGCCGTCGAGATGAGGGTGGAGAAGATCGAGGAGTAGGAGCGGGCGTGGACCGATTCCATGAAGGCGATGTTGGTGAGCACCGCCTCCTCGTGGGGGGTGCGGGCGTCCGGGATGAGGGAGACCGCCCCGACCGTGCCCTGGATAGTATCCAGGAGGGTCAGCCCGGTGAAGACCCGGGTGGTCATGTTCTTCTCAGCCTCGTTGAGGGTGGCCCAGGACTGCACGTCATTGGACAGCGGCACCTTCTCGGGCAGCCAGAAGTTGCCGGTGAGGCGGTCCCAGACCTCGAGGTCCTTGTCATCGGCCAGGCGGTTCCAGTTGATGGCCTGGACACGGTCGACCAGCTTGATGGGCTCGTGCATCGGTTTCCTCCCGGGGTTGGCTGCGCTGGCCTCATGCTACCGACGAGACCACCGGCTAGCAGTGACGCCCGACCGGTTGGCGACTGTGGTGCCCGCCGCGCTCCTGCCGTCGGGGGCTTCCGGACGGGAGGACGACCAGAGATGTTATTGACTCACACAATGTGAGTGACTAACATTTTTTACATGAGCCCACGCGCCTCCACCGCCGACCTGCTTCGGCGCACCGCACTGCGGATGTTCACCGAGCAGGGGTTCGACGCCGTCCCGGTCACCGCGATCGCCAAGGCCGCCGGGGTCTCTCACATGACCTTCTTCCGCCACTTCCCCACCAAGGAGGCCGTGGTGGTGAGCGACCTGTTCAATCCGCTCATCGCCGAGGCGGTGCGCGCTCAGCCGCAGCGGTGGCGGCCACTGACCCGAGCCGTGCGGGGCCTCGTTGCGGCGATGAGTCAGGAGTCGGCGCGCAAGGAGATGTCCTCCCAAGAGTTCCATGAACGCATTCGGCTGGCAGCCCTCACCCCGTCGCTGGCGGCCGCCGTGCGAACCGCGGGTCAGGAGACCGAGCGCGCCATCGCCGCGGCACTTGCCGCTCCCGGGGTGGACGACGCGGCGGCGCGGGCCGCGGCCGGAGCCGTCATGGGAGCGGCGAGCAGCCTCCTGCTCGCCTGGGCCGGCGAGAGCAATGCAGCCGACACCGGGGCGGCCGATGCGGCAGCAACCCTCAGTCGGGGTCTTTTCAGCCTGCTGGGGGAAGCATGAGCGGTACGGCACCAGCGGCCCTGGAGGTTGCGGGCGTCCACGTCGCCCTGCGGGGGAAGCCTGTTCTGCGCGACCTCAGCCTCTCACTCGCCGACGGCGAGTGTCGCGCCATCGTGGGTCTCAACGGCGCCGGGAAGACCACGGCTCTGCGCGTTATCCTGGGCATGCTGCGTCCCGACGCCGGCAGGGTTCTTCTGCACGGCCGCGACATCGCCTCCTCCCCCAGGGATGTCTGGCGGCGGGTGGGCCATCTGGTGGAGAGGCCCTTCTCCTACCCCGAGCTCACGGCTCGGCAGAACATCGAGGCGTCCATCCGGCTCCACGGCGCCGATCCTGAGCGCACCGAGCGGGCAGTGCAACGGATGAGTGAGGCGCTGGCGCTGACCGGTTGGCTCAATGCGCCCGCACGCCGCCTGTCACTGGGGACGCGCCAGAAAGTGGGGCTCATCGGCGCCCTGGCGCATGAACCGGACGTCGTCATCCTCGATGAGCCGACCAATGGGCTCGATCCGCTGGCGGTCGTCGGATTCAGGGATCTTCTGCGGGAGGTGACCGGGCGCGGCGGAACGGTGCTGGTGACCGGGCACCACTTCGATGAGCTCACGCGCATCGCGGACCGTGTCGACGTCCTGCACCGGGGGCGGATCATCGACACGATCGTGCCTGAGGAACCCGGCCGCCCCGGAGGCACCGACCTTGAGAGAGTCTTCTTCGACGCCGTCCTGGCGGCGGACCTGGCCGCAGACAGCACTGTCCTGGAGTCAGGGGCGGGGCCGGACGCCCGCACGGAGGCGAATCGCGAACGGACGGAGGTCTCCTAATGGCCATGGATCGCAGCACCGTCGGGGTCGTGATCGGTCTCGAGGCCCACAAGCTGGCTCGGGGCACGGTCGTGCGCGTAGCGACGGCGGCCGCCCTCGTTCTGGTCATGGCGACCACGGTCGGCGGGTATGCCGCCGCGATGCACGCCGGAGATACTGATCTGGGTCGAAAGGCCGCCTCAATGGTGACCTCGCCCGGCTGGGACGGCTACACGGCCCTGGGGGCGACGAGTGTGAGCGTAACGATGCTCCTGGCCGTGGGCGTGGTGATGTCATGGAGTACGGGGCGGGAGTTCGTCGACGGCACCGTCGTCGGCCTGTTCGCGATTCCGCCTCCCTTGGGCATCATCGCGGCGGCGAAGATGGCGGTGGTTCTGACCTGGGCGACCATCCTGGGAGCTGTTGAAGCAGGAGCGCTCACAACGGCGGGGCTGCTGCTCGGCCTGGGACCGGAGGGGGCCGCCGGGTGCTGCACGGCACTGATGCTCGTTGCCGCCCTGCTGGGCGCAAGCGTGCTGCCGGTCATGTGGGCGGCGACGCGGTGGCGCGGCTACCTGGCCGGTATCGGGCTCACGCTGGTGATCCTCGTCGTCGCCAATCTTGCCGCAGGGTTCGGGCTCGGTTCCTACGTCCCGTGGTCCATCCCGATCGTGTGGGCCTCGCACCAGACGGAGGTCAGCACGCCGTTGCTGGCGACACCGGTGATGACCGCCGCGATCGGCGCCTGGGTCACCCTCCGATCCTGGGACCGGCTCCAGCTGGGCACAGACTGACCGCAATTCCCTTGGAACAACTGTTATGACGAGGAGGCAGCCGCCTGCTGGGCGGCGGCGAGGATGGGCGCGCCCTGCTCGGGTGGGTCTCCCTTGCCGACCACGGCACCGGACTTCATACCGAAGGTGACGCTCTTGGATTCGTAGTCGTCATTGATCTGCGTGCCCAGTTCGACCCTCTCAAGGGTCTGGTTGCCGAGGACCGTCGCCAGAACAGCAGCGGCGGACGAAACATCCACACCATCCTCATACTTCCCCAGTCCATTGACGACCAAACCGGGCCGATGATTGACGACATCAGCCGCGTCCAGGCGCACGAACGCCCCGTCAGATCGCTTATCCGATGGAACAGCATCCAACACTTTCTTGAGCGGCACAGAAGTGAGATCGACACCACTGGAGTGCGTGATGACGCAATACAATGAGTTGACCCTGACATCCTGCTCGGTCTCCAGTGAACCAACGCTCGCGATCGGAGACGTCTTCGGCAGGATGAAGTCATCCGGAAGGGTCTGTACTTCATTATAGCGAAGCGTGATTCGCTCCTCAGTGAGCCCCACACTCTCAATTTCAGAAGAGACCACCTTCATGGCTGTCGACACCGCCTTCTCGGGATCATTCATCGGCAGGTTGCAGGACATCGACGTCGCCCCCTGAACCCACCTGACTTCAATACCCACCTCGTCACTATCAACCAGTTCCACTACTTCATTGCGAGCATCGCGAACGATCGCAAGGACTGAGTCCTGCGCAGGATCATCCTTGAGATTCACAGTCACAGACCAGCGATCATCGGACATGAGGTTCGGGCTGACATACATCTCAACAGATGTCACGCCATCAAGCCCGGAAAGATACTTGCGCACCTTCCTCTTCTTCTTGCTGCGCGCAACAGCGAACGGCGAGCATCCACCCACGGTGAAGGCCAGAAACGCGACACCCAGTGCCAACACCTCTCGACGTCGAATACTCATCGATCTCACTCCCCTTTCCATGTTGATATCTGGCATACGTGACCACGGCAGGGACGCCTTCGGGGCCGCTCCTCATCAGGATGGAGAGGCAGCCGCCTGCTGGGCGGCTGCGAGGATGGGCGCGCCCTGCTCGGGCGGGTCGCCTTGGCCGACCACGGCACCGGACTTCATGTCGAAGACGACCGTCGTGGGCTGATTGCTGTCTTCCACCGCGGTACTCAGCTCCACCCGCTGGAGCACCTGGTTGCCGAGGACCGTGGCCAGAACCGCAGCGGCGGACTGAACATCCACGTCCTGCCCGTACTGCCCCAATCCCCTCACTGTCAGACGGGTCTGATGGCGATCCTCATCCTCCGCCTCCAGGCTCACGACCGCTCCGTATCGCTTGTCGGAGGGAATGGCTTCCAGCGCACGCTTGATCGGCACGGACGTGACGTCCTTGCCCTTGGCGTGAGAGACGAAGCAGTACGACCGCCCAATCAGAATGCTCTGCTCGATCTCGAATGAGTCGAGGCTCAGCGCCGGGGAGGTGGGCGACAGGATGAAATGATCCGGGAGAGTCTCAGCAGTCCGGTATCCGAAGGATATTCTCTTTTCGGCGACCTGCACTCGCTCCATGCCGGGCGATACCGCCTCCACCGTAGCGGAGGCCGCCTTGTCAGCATCCTTCATCGGCAGGTTGCAGAACACGGAGGTCTCACCCTGATCCCAGGAGACATGCATATTCACCTCGTCAACCCTGGCCAGGTTCCGCACCTTGGTGTAGGCGTCACGCACAACCGTCGCCACTGATTCAGCAGACGGGTTGTCCTTGAGCACCACATCCACCATCCAACGGTCTGACGCTAAGAACTCCGCGCGCACATCCACCTGCGCAGATACGACCGCGTCAAGCCCGGAGAGGTACTGACGCACCTTCCGCTTCCTCCTATTGCGCGCAAAAACGCCGGGCGAGCACCCCGCTACTCCGAACGCGACAGAGGAGACGCCCAGCACCAGTACCTCACGACGTCGAACACTCATCAGACGTCACTCCGCCGCGTCAAGAAATCCCGACAGCCTCTCCTGCCACAGGCACGTACCCGATTCATATCATCACCATCGCTAAGAGGCGGAATTCCGTGCTGCCTCGAGTATCTTCTCACCCTCGACGGATGGGAATCCGTCATCAAAGTCACCCGCTTCCATCTGGAAGCGCACGCCTTCCGTTCCAGCAGTCCTTCGGTCCGACACGGTCGAGAGATAAAGCGACTGAAGTGCCTGTCAGAATCATGCGCCTCGGGAGGGCTGCCCCGTCCACCAGCCTCATCACAGCCGGACCGATTCACCTGGGCGCGCCAGGAAGAGCGCGGTGAACAGGAACCGGATGATGCTGCGTCGACGATGAGCCATGGCGCCACCTTAGGGCCTCGCTCCGGCACCCGGGATGGGCATCATTCCCCTCTCCGGCTTGCTCGGCTGCTGGAGCGCAAGACGCCCCGGGCCCACCTGAGTTCTGCACTCAGGTGGGCCCGGGGACCTATCCCGATGAGAGGCGGGGACTGGCAGCCGACGTCAGGCGCGGCGGCGGCTCACCAGCAGAGCCCCTCCCATCACGGCAACCACGGCGATACCCAGCGGCAGACCAATCCTGACACCAGTGCTGGCCAGCGGACCCCCCGCAGGGCTACTGGGAGCCCCGGGAGCCGGGGTCGGTGCCGCCGAGTTGGTGGGCGTGACCTGCGGAGTCGCGTCGGACGACGACGGGTCACTCGCAGAGACAAAGGCACTCGCGCTTGCGCTCGGGGCAGCGCTCGCCTCATCAGCCGGCTTATCAGCCGGGTCCGCACTCGCGTCTGCGCTGGGCTTGGCGTTCGGCTCTGCGCTTGCGTCGGCGGTCGGCTCAGCAGCCGGGTCCGCACTCGGAGCAGCAGTCGGCTCAGCGGTCGGCTTCACGCTGGCGTCAGCGCTGGGCTTGACGTTCGGATCCGCACTGGCGTCGGCGGTCGGCTCAGCAGCCGGGTCCGCACTCGGAGCAGCAGTCGCGTCCGCAGTCGGCTCAGCAGTCGGCTTCACGCTCGCGTCAGCGCTGGGCTTAGCGTTCGGATCCGCACTGGCGTCAGCGCTGGGCTTGGCGCCCGGCTCTGCGCTTGCGTCGGCGGTCGGCTCAGCAGCCGGGTCCGCACTCGGAGCAGCAGTCGCGTCCGCAGTCGGCTCAGCAGTCGGCTTCACGCTCGCGTCAGCGGTCGGCTCCGGCGTCGGCACCTCAAGAGCGGTGTAGGTGCCGGCGAAGTTCATGGCCAGCATCTTCTCGCCAATAATCACCTTCTGAGATGCGGGGGCCTTGAGGGTGTATCCATCGACCTGTGCCGTGTTCACGTCCTGCTCAATGGTGCACTCAGTACCCACGGGCAGCTCCGGGCCGTTGACCGCCGTGCCATCGGCCTTGACCTTCAGGGTCCCCTTCTCCCCGTTGTCACAGGTGTAGGTGAAGGTGAACTCCTTGTCTCCGACCTCGGCACCCATGACAGTGTTGGTCACCGAGAACGAGCCCTTGGCCTTCGTGTAGGTGTTGGTCATCGTCACATTGGCCGTCTCATCCTGGGCGATGGCGACGGTCTGGGGCTCCGGGGCGGTCAGCGTGTACCCCGTCCGGAAGGCGGATTCGGTGACCTCAGTGACGGTGCAGGTCGAACCCGCCTTGACCTCTTCGGACGTGTCCGAGGTCTTCCCACCCTTCACCATCAGGAAGCCCGCGGTCTTGTCGGTGCAGCTGTAGGTGAACAGGAAGGTCGAGTTGCTGAAGTCGCCGTCGCCGGCCAGGGCCTTCGTGATCGTGAAATCACCGTGATCCACGGGCACGGCATCCGCGGAGTTGCTCAGCGTCACGGACGCGCGCTCCTGGTCCGCAATGGTCGCGGTGCTGGCGCTCTGACCGTTCACCGTGAAGGCCGGCTTACCCCAGACGACACCCTCGGGAGTGACCGAGGCCTTCGTCGGGTCCTCGTTGAACGTCAGGACCGTTCCGGTGGGGAAGATGTCTTTGAACACGGTCTTCGCACCGATGGCGAGGTTCATTTTCAGGTCACCACCAGTACCGTCCTGGTTGAGGGTGCCTGGGGCCTTCCAGTCCGGGTAGGCGCTCGCCTTCGCACCACCGGGGAGCTCGTAGTGGACACTGACGTTGAATGTGGTGTCGGCCGGCACCTTGCCGGTCTCCGTTCCAGTGAGGAGCTTGGTGATCTCGAACCCACCGAATCCGGGCTTCATCTCGACGTTGATGGAGAAGGACGAGGCGTAGTGCACCGCGTAGGTGCCCCGCAAGCCGGTTCCCAGCGCCATGGCGTCGTTCTTGTACCGCACACCGGCCTGAACCTTGCCATTCTCTGTGTCCGGGGTCGACTCGTAGCGGACGATGTAGTTGCTACGCGGTGCGAAGGGGCCGGTCACCTTGATGAAGGCGACGTCGCCGGTCATGGTGACATCGAGGTCGAAGTCGCCCGCACTGGTGTTCTGGTCCGTTCCGGCAGCGTCCGTGAGCTGGACGGAACTGGCATTCTTGCCCTCAGCGGTGCCGGTCTCCAGCCTCCACTTGTCCTTGGCGGTGACGTAGCTCTGCCCGGGGCCGAGCTCGTCGGTGAACATGATGGTCGAGCGGGTCTTGCCGTCCACGGTCAGGGACTGGCCGTTCTCCTCGAGAGCCGCCTTGATCTGGTCAGGGCCGAAGATCAGCTGCCAAGCCACCTTGTCGGAGTCGGCGGTCAGGTCGCTGGCCCACTTGGTGACCTTCTCCGGCTTGTAGGGGCCTTCGACGTAAGCGCCGATCTTGCCACCGGGAACGGCCACGGGAGTGTCCACACCGTTGGCCTTGATCGGCAGCTTGGGGAGGTCGGTGGCCCCGTTAGCCACCATGAGTGACGTCCCGTTTCCACGCAGGTCCTTGAAACCCTGGGCGGTCACCTTGTCGAGCTCACTGTTGAAGGTGCAGGTGATGGTGCGCTCGGACACCACGCACTCACCCACCTTCGTGTTGATGCCATCGTGGTTGAGCATCATCGACTCAGTGATCTTGTCCTTACTGCGGATCTGCTCGGGCAGTCCGATCTCGAAGGAGTCCCCACCCTTGGCGTCCGCCTTGCTGGCATCCCAGCTGAACTTCAGCTTGAGGTAGTCACCGCTCTGGACCGCGGTCTTGTTCGGGTCCTCCTCACCGTTGGCGTTGGAAGGAGTCAGTGACAGGTCGGAGACGGTGATCTTCGGGTTGATGGCGGCTCGGGCCTGCATCGGCAGGACCGTCAGCATTGCGGCGACCATCACCACAAGCAGGAGGAGAGCGCCTGATGCACGTACAGGCACCCTGAACGCTCTGGGGGCAGGGATCTGAGACACGGCAAACCTTTCGGGAGAATTCCGACACTCAATTGATGACTCGCTGAACTTAGATCCCATATTTACGGATAACAATGGCGAAAATCTCAGGTGTGCGTCACGAGTCTGTGGCCATTAGGCATCGAAATGATGACGACGATGACGACTTCGTCGCTAACCGAGCAGATGGGCGGAATGGGGGCGTCGATGGCGACCACACCGTGGACCCGCCCAACGTCCGTCTCATCACCCAAGCGCCCGCCGCTGCGACAAAGTATGGCGCGCCCCCAACAACGAGCCCAGTACCCGCAATAACCACGAGTAACACGACAAGGCACCACAGACCACACAGCAAAAACCTCCTGGTGTTTACTCCACATGAGTCTCGAGGTACCGGAATTGACGAAGGCCTCCTGAAACACAAGACAAGCAGCCTCCGAGATACACCCAGCAGCCACTCCATCGGCAACGAACCGGAGCACCCGTGCGCACCAGGGAAATGGCGGTCAGAAGGAAACGGACGATGCTGCGCCGACGACGAGCTGGCGCCGCCGTAGGATCCCGCTCCGGCACACGGCACCGGGTGATCGCCCCCTCCGGCTCGCGCAGCCACCGGCTAAGCAAGACGCCCCGGGCCCACCTGAGTGCAGAACTCAGGTGGGCCCGGGGACCTATCCCGATGAGAAGCGGGGACTGGCAGCCGATGTCAGGCGCGGCGGCGGCTCACCAGCAGAGCCCCTCCCATCACGGCAACCACGGCGATACCCAGCGGCAGACCGATCCTGACACCAGTGCTGGCCAGAGGGCCTCCAGAGGGCTCCTGGGGCTTCGCCGGCTCGCTGGGTGCGGCAGGCGGAGTAACACTCGGCGAGGAGGGGTCACCAGGCGTGGCGGGGTCGCTCGGCTTCGGGGTACCGCTCGGAGCGGGAGACGGCGACTCACTGGGCACCGGCGTCGAGGACTCGTTCGGGTCCGGAGTTTTACTAGGCGTCGGAGTCTCACCAGGCGTCGGAGTCTCGCTGGGAGTCGGTGAGGACTCCGGCGTCGGGGACGGCGAGGCCGGCTCACTGGGGGACGGCGACGGCGTCGGGGACGGCGAAGAGCTCGGTGAGGGCTCAGGCTTCGGGGTCTCACTGGGAGTCGGCGAGGGCTCCGGCGTCGGGGACGGCGAAGGCTCAGGCTTCGGGGTCTCGCTGGGAGTCGGCGAGGGCTCAGGCGTCGGGGACGGCGAGGGCTCAGGCTCGGGCTCAGGGGTGTAGGCGTTCGTGAAGGTCACGAGCACCGCCTTCTCCTTCTCACTGATGGTCACTTCCTGGGAGTCGGGCGCCTCCAGGGTGTACCCCTTCACCTGAGCGGACTGAGCGTCCTCTGCGATGGTGCACTTGGTGCCCACGGGCAGCTCGGGTCCGGAGGCCACCGATCCGTCGGCCTTGACCTTCAGCGTGCCCTTGACGTTGTTGTCGCAGGTGTAGGAGAAGGCGAACTCGTTGTCCACCGACTCAAGACCGGTGACGACCTTAGTCACCGAGAAGGTGCCCATGTCGCGGGCGTACGTGTTGGTCATCGTCACCGCGGCCGTCTGGTCCTTGGCGATCGCCACGGTCTGCGCTGCCGGGGCGGTCAGCGTGTAGCCGTGCTGACCGGCCTTGGCGCTGTCCTCGGTGACGGTGCAGGTCGATCCAGCCTTGACCTTCTTGGACTTCTCCGAGGTCGCGGCCCCGGTCACCGTCAGCGACCCTTCGGTGCCGTCGGTGCAGGTGTAGGTGAAGTCGAAGGTGGACTTGCTGAAGTCACCATCACCGGCCAGAGCCTTGGTGACCGTGAAGTCACCCTCCTCCACAGCGGCGGGATCGGCGGAGTTGCGCAGCGTCACGGCCGTGGACTTCTGGTCCTCAATGGTCACGCTGTTGGTGTTCTGGTCCTCGACTGCGAAGGTGTGGCTGCCCCAAGCGACACCGGCGGGAGTGGCCGAGGCCGTCGTCGTGTCCTCGTCGAGGGTCAGGACCGTCCCAACCGGGAAGGTGCCGTTGTACACGGCCTTCTCACCAACGGTGACGGTCATGGAGGTGGTGCCACCGGTGCGGGCCTGGTTAACGGTCCCCGGAGCCTTCCACCCCGGGTAGGTGTCCACGGTGGCACCACCGGGCAGGGCGTAGTTGATACCCACCACGAAGGTGGTGCCGGCCGGCACCTTGCCGGTCTCGGACCCGGTGAGGAGCTTGGTGATGTCCAGCCCACCAAATCCAGGCTTCATCTCAACATTGATGGTGAAGGACTTGCTGTAGTGCACCGAGTAGGAGTGCTCCAGACCGCTCCCCACCACAGAGGCCTTGTTCGTGTACTCCACGCCGGCCTGAACGACGCCATCGGCCGTGGTCGGGGTGGAGGAGTAGTAGATGTGATAGTTGGTCTTCGGCGCGAAGGGGCCGGTCACGGTGATGGTGGCGGTGCTGCCCTGGATGGCGAAATCGAGGTCGAAGTCGCCCTGACTGGTGTCCTGGTCGGTGCCGCTGGCGTCTGTGACCTGACCGTAGATGTAGTTCCGCCCCTGGGCGGTTCCGATCTTCAGCTTCCAGTCGCTCTTATTCGGGACGTAGACCTGTCCAGGACCCAGCTGGTCGGAGAAGGTGATGGTCGAGCGGGTCTTGCCGTCCACGGTCAGCGACTGGCCGTTCTTCTCAAGCGCCTCCTTGACCTGGTCCGGTCCGAAGGTCACCTCCCAGTCCACCGTCTTAGAGGTGCTGGTGATATCGGCGGCCCACTTGCTCATCCACTGCGGCTTGTGCGCATGTCCGACGTTCTCAGCGATCTCGCCGCCGGGCACGGGCACCTCGGTCTGCTTGCCGTTGGCATCGAACGTCACATTGGCCGAATTGCTGGCCTGAGAGGCCAGCAACAGCGCCGCCCCGTCACCCCGCAGGCCGGTGAAGCCCTGGCCGACGATGGTGTCGAGAGTGCTGTTGAAGGTGCAGGTGATGGCGTGGTCGTCCATCACGCACTCGCCGATGGAGTGCTCCGCACCCTGGTGGGAGACCTTCATCGGCTCGGAGAGGCTCTCCCGGTTGCGGAACTGCTTAGGCAGTTGGATCTGGAAGGAGTCGCCACTCTTGGCGTTGGCGTTGCGGGCATCCCAGGCGAACTTCAGCTTGAGGATGTCATCGACCTTGACCGAGGTGTTCTCCGGCTCCTCGACACCGTTGGCGTTGGAGACCACGAGCGACAGACCGGAGACGGCGATCTTCGGGTTGATGGCGGCTCGGGCCTGCGTGGGCAGGACCGTCAGGAGCGTGGCGACGAGCGCGACGAGTGCGACAAGAGCACCTATCGCGCGCCGAGGAGTACCAAGCACCCTGGGGATAGGGATGGCGGACACGGGCGACCTTTCGAGAGAATTCTGAGAAGAGGCTTACAGTTGTCTGAATCTAGATTCCTCAAGAGTGTCGTTCAGTGATGCGAGACACATCGGCAGTCACAACTTTGCGGCCATCACGTCTCAACCCGCTAAAGCACACCGCTTTTTACTGCGCCGCCGCACCTGCTCCCCGGCGCTCGGTCTTCAAGGCATCACAATGGATACAGATGCCGCGTCCGCTCCTCAGTCAGATAGTTGACTGAGATAATAGTTCCATGAGCCCCACGGTTCGGGTGGGCGAGACCTCCACCCTTATCAGCAACCTCGTCGACCAGCTCACGCAGCGGTTGGCGACCGACGACGCACCCCAACGCTTCATCGTCGGACTCACCGGCGCCCCCGGTTCGGGGAAGTCAACGATCGCCGCCGACCTGGAAGGCAGGCTCAAGGAGGCCGACCTCTTCGCCGGGCTCATCGCCATGGACGGCTTCCACCTGTCCGATACCGTCCTGGACGACCTGGGGCGCCGCAACCGCAAGGGCGCCCCGGACACCTTCGACGTCGAAGGCTACCTGGCAGCCCTGGATCGGGTGCGAGCCGACGGCGCCCATCAGGTCTTCGTCCCGGTCTATCGGCGGGACCTGCACGAGTCGGTGTCGGCCGGGGGCGTCGTCTCCGGAACCGGCGTCGTCGTCACCGAGGGCAACTACCTTGCGCTCGAGACTCGCGGCTGGGGCGCAGTACGGGAGCGGATCGACCTCCTCATCCACATCGACGTGCCTGAGGAGGTGCTCGTGGTGCGGCTCATCAACCGGCACGAGGACTTCGGCAAAAACGCACTCGACGCCGGTCACTGGGTGCGCACCGTGGACCTGCCCAACGCGCGCCTCATCGCCACAAGCGTCCACCGCTGCGACGAGGTGTGGCGCGAGCCCGAGGACGAACCCGATTCCGACGGCGACGCTGACGACAAGCTCGAATAGCGCCTCGGCCTGCGCCAGCGTGAGCGCGACGACCGCCTCCTGGCACAGGATCACTATCTCCCTGCCGACCATGCAGTGGCGCCTGCGCGGGTTCCCGGCCGAGGAGGATCCGCGCACCACTGTGCGTGAGCTGCGTCGTCACACCGAGGAGTCGTCACCTGCAGGCAACTGACAGCACCACAAGGACGGGCGGAGACGTGTGACCCATGCCGCTACTGCTGGCATATAGTTAACGTGCCGCCGCGTTACGGCGCGGAGTGGAAGGAAGCGCCGGTGCACCCGTGTCGTCATGTGGGCCCGGCGCTTGCGCTGTCACCACTACCGCTCCAGTCGGGTATACTCAAGTCGCTCAGGGCAGTAGCCCTGTGAAGTAGACCCGGCAGCCTTCCGGACGGTGGGCGAGCCGGGTTTCGCGCACCACCAGCGCGGTTCACGCACATAGCTCCCCATCCAGCACGACGTCGGGGCCGAGAGGAGCCATTTCCTCTCGGCCCCGACGTCGATCATGGGCCTGCAGCCGACAGTGGCCGCCTCACAGCATGCAGGAGACGCAGCCCTCGACCTCAGTACCGGTCAGGGCGGCCTGACGCAGGCGGATGTAGTAGAGGGTCTTGATGCCCTTGCGCCAGGCGTAGATCTGGGCGCGGTTGACGTCGCGGGTGGTGGCCGTGTCCGGGAAGAACAGCGTGAGACTCAGCCCCTGGTCCACGTGCTGGGTGGCCGCGGCGTAGGTGTCGATGATCTTCTCCGGGCCGATCTCGTAGGCGTCCCGGTAGTACTCGAGGTTGTCATTCGTCATGAAGGGCGCCGGGTAGTAGACGCGGCCGATCTTGCCCTCCTTGCGGATCTCCACCTTGGCCACGATCGGATGGATCGAGGAGGTGGAGTTGTTGATGTAGGAGATCGAACCGGTGGGCGGCACGGCCTGCAGGTTGCGGTTGTACAGACCGCCCTTCTTGATCTTGTCGGCCAGCTCGGCCCAGTCCTCACGTGTGGGCACGTGCACGTTGGAGGCCGCGAAGATCTCCTTGACGCGCTCGGTGACCGGCACGAAGTCCTGGGTCACGTACTTCTCGAAGAACTCGCCGCTGGCGTAGGTCGAATCCTCGAAGCCCACGAAGCTCTCCCCACGGGCCACGGCCATCTCGTTCGACGCCGTCAGGGCGGCGAACAGGACGCTGGCGAAGTAGACGTTGGTGAAGTCCAGGCCCTCCTCGGAGCCGTAGTGGATGCGCTCGCGCGCCAGGAAGCCGTGGAGGTTCATCTGCCCCAGACCGATGGCGTGCGACTCGTGGTTGCCCCGGTCGATGGAGGGCACGCTGGGCAGGTGGGTCTGGTCGCTGACGGCGGTCAGGCCGCGCACGGCGGTACGGATGGTGCGGGCGAAGTCCGGGGAGTCCATCGTCTTGGCGATGTTGAGGCTGCCCAGGTTGCAGGAGATGTCCTTGCCCACGTGGGCGAAGGTGAGGTCCTCGTTGAGCTCGCTGGGCTCGGAGACCTGAAGGATCTCGGAGCACAGGTTGGACATGACGACCTTGCCCTTGATGGGGTTGGCCCTGTTGACCGTGTCCTCGAACATGACATACGGGTAGCCGGACTCGAACTGGATCTCGGCCAGGGTCTGGAAGAAGGTGCGGGCGTTGATCTTCTTCTTCTTGATGCGCCCGTCGTCCACCATCTCGCGGTACTTCTCGGTGACGTTGATGTCCGCGAAGGGCATGCCGTAGACGCGCTCGACGTCGTAGGGACTGAAGAGGTACATGTCCTCGTTGTTGCGGGCCAGCTCGAAGGTGATGTCCGGGATGACGACGCCCAGCGAGAGGGTCTTGATGCGGATCTTCTCGTCGGCGTTCTCACGCTTGGTGTCCAGGAACCGCATGATGTCGGGGTGGTGGGCGTGCAGGTACACGGCCCCCGCGCCCTGGCGGGCCCCGAGCTGGTTGGCGTAGGAGAAGGAGTCCTCCAGCAGCTTCATGACGGGGATGACACCGCTGGACTGGTTCTCGATGCGCTTGATGGGGGCGCCCATCTCCCGCAGGTTGCTCAGCAGGAGGGCCACTCCTCCACCGCGCTTGGACAGCTGGAGGGCCGAGTTGATGCCGCGGGCGATCGACTCCATATTGTCCTCGATGCGCACGAGGAAGCAGGAGACGGGCTCGCCACGCTGGGCCTTGCCCTCGTTGAGGAAGGTGGGGGTGGCCGGCTGGAAGCGGCCGGACATCATCTCGTCGATGAGGTCGAGGGCCAGCTGCTCATCGCCGTCGGCCAGGGTGAGGGCCACCATGGTGACACGGTCCTCGAAGCGCTCCAGGTAGCGCTTCCCGTCGAAGGTCTTGAGCGTGTAGGACGTGTAGTACTTGAAGGCGCCCAGGAAGGTCTCGAAGCGGAACTTGTGGGCGTAGGCGGCCTTGAAGGCGGTCTTGACGAACTCCGGGGAGTACTTGTCCAGGATGTGGCCCTCGTAGTAGCCCTCCTCGACCAGGTACTCGAGCTTCTCCTCCAGGTCGTGGAAGAAGACCGTGTTCTGGTTGACGTGCTGGAGGAAGTACTGCCGAGCCGCCTCATGGTCGGCGTCGAACTGGATCTTGCCGTTCGCGTCGTAGAGGTTCAGCTTCGCGTTGAGCGCGTGGTAGTCCAGATCCGGGGAGGACACGGTCTCTGAGCCGGTGTCCGTCAGCGTGTCTGCCAAAAGTCTTCCAATCCTTCTTTGACGCGTGCGACGTCCGTGGGAGTGCCGAGCAGCTCGTAGCGGTACAGGAACGGCACCCCCAGCTTGCTGGCGATGATGTCACCCGCCAGGCAGTAGGCCTGGCCGAAGTTGGTGTTGCCCGAGGCGATGACGCCCCGGCACAGGGCCCGGTTGTCCGGGTTGTTGAGGAAGGCGATGACCTGCTTGGGCACCGCCCCCTTGACGGAGCCGCCACCGTAGGTGGGCACGACCAGGACGTACTCCTCGTCCACGGTCAGTGGCGGCTCCGTGCGCCTCAGAGGGATGCGCGCCGTCGGGAAGCCGAGCTTGCCCACGAATCGGTGCGTGTTCTCCGAGGTGGAGGAGAAGTAGACCAGCAGGGGCCTGTTACTCACAGTGCGCCCCCGCGGTCTCAGACCGCGACGGACTCGACGGCCAGGGCGAGGGTCTTGATCTTGTCCGGACGGAAACCGGACCAGTGGTCCTCTCCGGCGACGACGACGGGAGCCTGGGCGTACCCCAGGGACTTGACCTGCTCGAGGGCCTGGGCGTCCACGGAGATGTCCACCGTCTCGTAGGACAGGCCGGCCTTGTCCATAGCGCGGTAGGTGGCCGTGCACTGGACGCAGTTGGGCTTGCTGTAGATGGTGATCGCCATGTCCGTCTCTTCCTCAGGGTCGGGTGGCGGTGACTGCGGCCCGTCCCTGGGCAGGGACTGCGCCGGCGGCACCACACGCTTGTCATTCACGGGAGGCCAGAACGGCCCCGCGGAGCAAGACACTACCCCTTGGGGTGATCCGGGTCCATCACCCCAAGATGCTGTGTCCAACGTGGTCCTGTGCACACCACCCCTCCCCTCTGTGGAAAACACTCACCGCACTGTGGACGGCTGGTGGAGACAGTCCGCGGGCGCCTCGCCGGCGACGCTCGGCCCCACCTCCACAATCCGCACAACGATGGTCCTGCACGGATGTGACATCTATTCGGCCCCCTTAACCACAGGGAGGGGCCGCCGCCGTCGGCGCTCTACCCCCAGCCCTGGGGATGAAGACGCAGAATTCACCCTCTCAGAGGTGCCCGTTCGGCGTGTCGCCACACCCAGCAAACACCCAGCAAGCGACCAAGACCTGACAGCTGACGGCATTGACAACGACCACATCGGTCTCCGCCTCCCACCTGCGGCGCACAACGAGACCGAAGGCAGCCGCAGAAGCACTGAGGGTCGGAGTGAGAGTACGCAGCCTCACACCGAACAAGAGGCTCACGCTCTAGCGCTTTTTATAGAGACTGATTTGTCGTTATGATAACGTAATAATACGGTTCCCAGCCCCCTCCCCCAAGGACATCCTCATGCAGCAGGTGTTGCACGATCTACCACTGACACTGGCCTACATCGGTGCCGACCTGGTGGCACTCATGCTCCTGGTCGGAGCCCTCTATATTCCCCGCCACGGTCGCCGCGACCTCGTGGCCGCCTACATCGGCGTCAACGTGGGCGTCCTGGCCGTCACTCTTCTACTGTCAACGAGCGACAACGTCGGAGCCGGCCTCGGCCTGGGGCTCTTCGGTGTTCTCTCCATCATCCGTCTGCGCTCCTCCTCCCTGGCCCAGGGGGAGGTGGCCTACTTCTTCGCGGCCCTGGCCCTGGGCCTGCTCGGCGGCATCAAGACCCACCTCATCATCGTCACCATTCTCATGGCCCTCATCCTCGCCTCCCTGTGGGTGGGAGACCACCCGGCGCTCATGCGCCGCAACCGCAACCAGACCGTCACCCTCGACCGGGCCATCAGCAACGAGAACGAGCTCATCACCGAGCTCGAGGACCTGCTCGGCGCCCAGGTGCGCAGCGTCGACCTCAAGAGCCTGGACCTGGTCAACGACACCACCATCGTGGAGGTCCACTACCGGCTGCATCCTCGGTCCCGCACAGCGACGCCGGCTCCGCCGCAGGCCGCCCAGGTGCATCAGGCGGAGACGCCGCGGGTTCCCCACCTGGTCCAGGAGACTCCGCCTCAGGCACTCACTCAGGCCCCCGCTCAGGCTCAGGCTCAGGCTCAGTCCACCAGTCAGCAGCTCTGGCCCGAGGCCCCCGTGGCCGACAGCGCCGCGAGAGCGGCCACCGCCCCACCCCGGTACGACTGGATCACCGGTCACCGCCAGCAGCAAGCCTCCCAGCAGCCTGCTCCGGTGAGCGCCCCACCGTCCATGGTGCAGCCCCACTACAACTGACCGGCCGGCCCTCCTCGCCGGTGGCGCCACCACGTAGACACCGCGTACCCACCACGCAGCCACCGTCGCCTCCCGTCACCGCTGCCACCCAGCAGCACCGGCCTCCCCACCTCGTGACTCCCGATCCCGGAAAGGACTGCACCGTGCTGAACACCGACGGCATCAACACGATCACCCTCGCCGAGCTCAACTCCGAGGCGAGCCTCCTGACCCGCATGGACCGCAAGTACCTGGTGCCCCCCGGCGACACCCAGCACGTCATCAGCTACCTGGCCCCGCGGGCGCAGGTCCTCCAGATCGACGGCCTGCGCCACTTCCGCTACGCCTCGACCTACTTCGACACCCCCGGCCTGGACGCCTACTTCCTGGCGGCCCGCAAGCGCCGTCGGCGTTACAAGATCCGCACCCGCACCTACCTGGACTCCGGACTGTGCTTCCTGGAGGTCAAGACCAACGGCTCACGCGAGTCCACGGTCAAGGACCGCTTCAAGTACGACCCCGACGACGCCGACCGCATCACGCCCGACGGTCGCCTGTTCGTCATCGAGCGTCTCGTGGAGTCCTCCACCTGTTCTCCGGACGACGCGCGCATGATCGCCGACGCCCTCGTCCCGGTCATGGACTCCACCTACAGCCGCACCACCCTGCACCTGCCCCACGACGAGGCCCGCGCCACCTTCGACACCCAGCTCACCTGGGACCTGTTCGGCCCTGATGGGAAGCGCCTCGAGCAGGGCGTCTCAGTGGATCACCTCAACGTCGTCGAGACGAAGAACCCCTCCACGGCCTCCCCCACGGACCGCCTCCTGTGGCATCAGGGGCATCGGCCGGCCCGCATCTCGAAGTACGCCACCGGCATGGCGCTGCTGTACGCGAACCTGCCCACCAACCGGTGGAACCGCACCATCAAGCGGGATCTGGGGCGCTACTGGCGTCAGGCCCAGTCTCGTCAGCTCGCGGCCTGAGCCGCAGCCGCCACGCTTCCGCCTCACCCCTCACCAGCGCCTCCGGGAGGTCACGGGCACCGCCCGCCTCCGGAGGCGCTGTTCGCCGTCTCATGCCGCGGCACGGCAAGTCATGCCTCCCCCATGCCCTGTTCACAGCCCGCTCATGGAATGCGCCCGTTGACTGTTTCTCACCGGACGGAGCCGCACGGCACCGCGGCGCGCTGAGGGCTCACCCCTGCTGCCACCCCGCGGTCAGGCCCCGTCACCGGTCCGAATGACCCGACAGGAGCCTCCCGATGAGCCTGACCACCCTGACCTACATCGCCGCCGACCTGATCGCCCTCGCTGTCCTGGTCGGGGCGCTCTACGCCCCACGCCACTCGCGCAAGGACCTCATGGCCGCCTACATCGGCGTCAACGTGGGCGTCCTGGCCGTCACCCTGCTGCTGTCGACGGCGAGCGTCGCGGCCGGCCTGGGCCTGGGGCTCTTCGGCGTCCTGTCCATCATCCGTCTGCGCTCCACCGAGCTGGCCCAGCACGAGGTGGCCTACTTCTTCGCGGCCCTGGCCCTGGGCCTGCTCGGCGGGATCCAGACCGCGCCGATCGGGATGGTGGCGGCCCTCATGGGCACCGTCGTCGCGGCCCTGTGGGTCGGTGACCACCCCGCGCTCATGCGCCGCAACCGCCATCAGGTGATCGTCCTCGACCACGCGATCACCAACGAGACCGCGCTCATCGCCCACCTGGAGCGCACCCTGGGCGGGCAGGTCCGCTCGGTGGAGGTCCAGCGCCTCGACCTGGTCAACGACACCACCATTGTCGACGTCCGCTTCCGGGTGCCGCGGCACACCCCCGCTGAGCTCGAGCTCGCCACGGCCCCCGACGACGTCGTCCCCGCCTCGCAGCCGGCAGTCGAACCGACCGGCGCCGTCGCCCACGAGGAGCAGACCGCCCAGTCCTGGAGCGGCGCACGCCTGAGCGCCGCGCACACTGACGTACGCCCCCGGCCCGTTGAGACCCAGCCCATCACCATGACACCGGCCGCTCAGTACGTCACCCGCTCCGCCGCGCAGTCGGCAGCGTCGCCCACGGCCGGCTCCGGCAGCCGGACGGCCTCCCCCGCGGCCATGGCCTCGCGCTGAACGGCGACCGGAACGAATCGACAGGACCGACAGGACCCCGATGATGACCTCGACGACGATCCCGACCACGACCGTGAGAACCTTTCCGGCGACTTCCTCCGCAGGATCGGACGCTCCGACGTCGGCACCCCTGAGCACCGATCACCTGGCCTCGACCGGCCTCACCGAGCTCAACAGCGCCGCCGGCCTGCTCACCCGGGTGGATCGCAAGTACCTGGTGCCTCTGGAACGCGCGCAGGACCTCGTCAACGGACTCACGCCCGACGCCCGGGTGCTGGACATCGATGGGCGGCGCTGGTTCTCCTACGCCTCGACCTACTTCGACACCCCGGGGCTGGAGGCCTTCATGCTCGCGGCCCGCAAGCGGCGTCGGCGCTTCAAGGTGCGCACCCGCACCTACCTGGACACCGGCCTGTGCTTCCTGGAGGTCAAGACCCGCGGCGCACGCGGTACCACCGTCAAGCGGCGTATGGGCTACCACCCCGACGACGCCTCCCGCCTCACCGGCCCGGGCCGCGCCTTCGTGGCCGCCTGCCTGGCGAGCACGGGGGTCACTGGTCCGGCCGCGGCCCGGGAGATCGCCGCCGCGCTGCGGCCGGTGCTGGCCACCACCTATGAGCGCACCACCCTGCACCTGCCTGACGCCGAGGCCCGGGCCACCATTGACACGGCCCTGACCTGGCAGCGCCTGACGCCGGGGGCCCGCACGAGGGCCGCCGCCATCAACGACGGCGAGCCGGTGGCGGTGGCGGATGTCGCCGTCGTCGAGACGAAGAACCCGGCCACGCCCTCACCTGCGGACCGCGCCCTGTGGGACGCCGGCCACCGGCCCACCCGCATCTCGAAGTACGCCACCGGCATGGCACTGCTCCACCCCGAGCTGCCCGCCAACCGGTGGTATCGGACCCTGACCCACGAGCTCGCCGACCTGTTCGGCACCGACCGCTCCAGCCTGGAGAGCATCGGCGCCATCCACACCACCGCAAGCGCCGCCTGAGCGCCGCACCCAGACCACCCACGATCCGACACCGGACCCGAGAAGAAGAGGCCCAGAAACCATGAAGACCACCAAGACGATGACGACCAAGCCCCTCAACCGACTCCGCCGTCGCGCGACCGGAGCCGTCGCGTTCCTGGCCGCGATCGCCCTGGCGGCCGGCTGCTCGACCTCCTCGGCCTCCAGCAACGCCAGTGCCTCGAGCTCGAGCGAGTCGGACACGACATGGACGACGATCTCCTCGTCGGTCGCTACGGCGTCGACCGGCGCCAGCGTCTCCGACATCCTGGGCGCCAACGCCTCGGTGGAGGACGCCTCGAGCTCTGCGGACGACGCCGGGACCACGGACACGTCGTCGGCCACCACGATCACGCTGTCGGGATCGTCGGCCTCGGCCAGCGGGTCGGCGTCGAGCAATGTGAAGGTCGACGGGGGCACCATCACCATCAGCGGCGGCGGCACCTACGTCCTCAGCGGTGAGCTCAGCAACGGGCGGATCGTCGTCAACGCCCCCAAGGCCGATGTGCGCCTGGTCCTCAAGGGCGCGAGCATCACGAGCTCGGACGGGCCGGCCATCGACATCCAGGACGCCGGCAAGGCGATCGTGGTCCTGGCCAAGGACTCCAAGAACACGCTCACCGACGGCCAGAGCTACGCCTCGGGGCAGGAGGCCACCGCGACCCTGTTCTCCTCCGACACTCTCACCATCACCGGGACCGGCCAGCTGGACGTCACCGGCTCCTACAAGGACGGCATCTCCTCCAAGAACGGCCTCATCATCACCGGGAACGCCACCATCAAGGTCAAGGCCGCCGACGACGGCCTGCGCGGCAAGGACTACCTGGTGGTGGAGTCCGGGACGCTGACGGTGGAGGCCGGCGGCGACGCCCTGAAGTCCAGTGAGGGCGATGATGAGACGAAGGGCTTCATCTCCCTGGGCAAGGCGAGCATCACGCTGACCTCCACCGACGACGCGATCTCGGCGACCACGGACGTCACCGTGAAGGACACGACCCTGACGATCACGGCCGGCGGCGGTCAGGCCAACGCCACCGTTGAGGAGCAGGCTCCCCCCGGGCAGGAGTCGACGGCGGACTCCTCGACGCCCTCACCCAAGGGCATTAACGCCGGGGTGAGCTACACGCAGGACTCCGGGAAGGTCACCGTCAACGCGGCCGACGAGGGGCTACAGGCACCGTTCATCAACGTTGCCGGCGGGGAGCTGTCCATCGCGGCCGGCGATGACGGCATCAACGCCTCCAACGGCGACCACGTCATCGAGGGCCACGAGAATGCCGACTCCGAGTCCGACGACGGCTCAGTGCTGACGATCAGCGGCGGCGAGGTGGAGGTCTCCTACGCCTCCTCCGACGGTATCGACTCCAACGGCTCGGCCTACGTCAAGGGCGGGATCGTAGTGGTCTCGGGGCAGGCCGGCGCAATGGACGGCGCGGTGGACGCCAACGGCGAGACCCAGCTCGTGGGGGTGACGGGCTCGCCGTCGGTGAGCGCAGGGGACACGCTCACCGTCACGGACTCCTCCGGGTCCCAGGTGGCCTCGGTCAAGGTGGACTTCACGGCTGAGGCGATCACGGTGCTGGGGCTCAAGGAGGGCCAGCAGTACACGGTGGCGACGTCGTCGGGCGGCTCGGCCACGGGGACGGCCTCGGCGCTATCGGCTGGGATGGGCGGTCCCATGGATGGTGGTCAGGGCGGCCAGGGAGGTCAGCCCGGCGGCGGGCAGGGCCAGCAGTCCGGCAACCAGAGCAACCAGAACAGCCAGTCGAACAGCAAGTCCAGCCAGTCGAGTACCGCCCAGAGCAGCTGACCCGGGCTGGAAACTGAGGGTGGGGGGCCGCAGCGCAACGCTGCGGCCCCCCACGCTTGCATCGTCGCAGGTCTTCGTCTCGACCTATCGACGCAGGATCCGAGGTCAACGAGCTCCGGAAAGACGCGGATGAGGCTCGTGAGCGCAGATGACATCAATCCCGTCCTCCACGCATTCCTTGAGCCAGGCTCTTGACTCCCGCCATGCTCGAGCATCAGTCCGCGTCATGTACTGAAAGGCCCTGAGCCCCAGGGGAGCACGCCCACCGAAGAGCTCGGTCTTGACGTCCATCACCGCATCACCAGCATGAATAAGAGGAGGTTCGTTCTCGCGATCTATGACGACTGCACAGTGCCCCTCAATATGTCCATCAAGCGCGACCAGGCTCAGACTGTCATTCAGCCTGAAAGAGGGGCGCGAACGCCACGTCTCCGATAATGTGACAGGCTTCCACTGCGGTGCATGCGACCACTGAACGGGATGAAGCCTGCGCACCATATCCTTGCGCAGTGCGGGAACGATGAGGTCGACCTGAGCACGTGACACATAGACGCACGCCCAGGGGAAGTCCGCAATACCTCCCACATGATCGACATCATGATGAGTGAGGACAATGCTCCGCACATCGTGCGGATCGATACCGAGTGCCTGAACCTGCCTGATCGCGGGCTCTGCGGGGTTGAGGACCGGGCGAACTCTGCGCAGAAAGTTATCGCCCAAGCGATCGCGGGGATTGCGCAGGTCGGCTGATCCCAGCCCAGCATCGACAAGAGTCCAGTACTTTCCCGTCTGCACCACAAGGCAGTGACATACGAGTGTCGCAGGAGCGGTCAGACTTCCTCGACCGTTCACAAGAAGTTGGCTCGGCGGGTGGAGTGTGCCACAGTTAAGATGATGAATCGTCATGACAACCAGGCTCCCCCTTCAGGCCGACCTCAAGGCAAGCGGATCGGCGACGTGGCTCGTGAGACCGGAATCGCAGCACACGTTCTACGGCACTGGGAGGATGAGGGGATCCTGAAGCCTGAAAGAGACTCCCTCGGGCACCGTCGGTATCGCCCTGAAGATCTCAGTCGGGCCGCAGCAGTGCGACGCGCACAAGAGGCGGGGTTCACCCTGGAACAAATCAGACGCTTCATCCGAGCAAGCGCGCAGGAGCGCAAGGCCCTGCTGAACGATCATCGGTCGGCACTCTCCGACCAACGCGAGCGGCTCACTCACGCCATCGGTCTCGTCGACGGCGCCATGCGCACATCCCCCAACACCTCCTGCCCATACAGCGTGTGAAGGGGATGCAGGTCAGAAACATGCGCACCACCCCAAGATGGCGCCAGTCAATCCCAGCGCGACGCTAGGAGCCACATGACACGCTCAGATCATCATCGCGCGGATGCGCTTTGATATAGCGCCTTGCCGTCCCGTCAGAAGCTATCTGAACAAGTCGCTGATGAACGGCTTCATCAGTCGGATCGAACCAGCGACCGTTAGCTTTTCGAATTGAGATGGCGGCCATCACATAATCGCCACGATAATAGTCGACCTCAAACGAAATCTCGCGACCGTCCACCGCCCCAATCGTCAACACACCTCCCTCGGAATTCACATCGTAATCGTACGACGAAATTTCTTGAAAGAATATCCGAGTGACCTTACCAAGCCGTCCGCGCTTCTCAACGTAATCAATTCCCGTCTCGACATACTCATTTTTCAGAGACATGATCATGAGATACGATAACGACGACAGAAAGATGCCGCCAGCGAGGGCCATCAGAGCCAACAAGAAGACCCAGGCAGTGTCTTCATATGAGAACAGAGAGGTATCCTGCGAATATATCCAGGCTTGAATAGAAAACCATAGACAGAACACCCCAACGACATTTAAAGCGATCCCTACGGGCGCCAGGATGATAACGGCAATCAATGGGAACCTCGGGGCTCGCACCCTCACAGCGCCCTCAGTGGAGACCGAGTATCGTTTCGAGTTTCTGCGCCCTAAAAACACTCTCACTGCGGGGCCGACAGCAACAGCAATGGCTATAAGAATGTAGTTGAAATTTCCCATCGCTTACATTTCAGTTGTTTAGATTTGGGTTCCGTACCGCACGCCGGAATAGTTGAGTCACGCTCAAGGACCCACCTGGCTGGCCACGTCAATCCGTGTTGTCAAGCATGGAGATGCACTCCTCAGCACTCCACGACGTTGACGGCCAGGCCGCCGCGGGAGGTCTCCTTGTACTTGGCGAGCATGTCCTCGCCGGTCTGACGCATCGTCTCAATGACGGTGTCGAGGCTGACGGCGTGCCGGCCCTCGCCCCACAGGGCCATGCGTGCGGCGTTGATGGCCTTGACCGCAGCCACCGCGTTGCGCTCGATGCAGGGGATCTGGACGAGCCCGCCCACCGGGTCGCAGGTGAGCCCCAAGTTGTGCTCCATGGCGATCTCAGCGGCGTTCTCCACCTGGGCGGGCGTCCCACCCAGGGCCTCGGCCAGACCGGCGGCCGCCATCGAGGAGGCCGACCCGACCTCCCCCTGGCAGCCCACCTCAGCCCCCGCGATCGAGGCATTGGTCTTGATGAGCCCACCCACGGCAGTGGCGGCCAGCAGGAAGCGGCGGGCGCCGTCGTCGTCGGCCCCGGGGATGAAACGCTCGTAGTAAGCCAGAACCGCCGGGACGATGCCGGCCGCACCATTAGTGGGGGCGGTGACGACGCGGCGCCCGGCGGCGTTCTCCTCGTTGACCGCGAGCGCGAACAGGTCCACCCAGTCCATGCCGCGCAGGGGGTCGGCCATGGTGAAGGCGGCGGCCGGGCCGGTCGACTGGGCGCACAGCCGCTCATGGAGGGCCTTGGCGCGGCGGCGCACCCCGAGCCCGCCGGGCAGGATGCCCTCGGCGTTCATGCCGGCCTCGATGCAGGCGCGCATCGTGGCGCGCAGGCGGTCCAGGTAGGCCATGACCTCCTCCCGGCTGCGGGCGGAGAGCTCGTTGGCCAGGACGACGTCGGACACGCTCAGGCCCTCGCGCTCGCAGATCGCCAGCATCGCGGCCGACGTGGTGAAGGGGAAGGGCGCGGGGGTGGCGTGGGCCTGAGTGGCGGAGGCGGTCGCCAGGGCCTGGATCGACGGCGCCCCGGGGGTGCCGACGTCCTCCATGACGAAGCCGCCGCCCACGGAGTAGTAGGTGCGGCGCAGGATCTCGGCGCCACTGGCGCAGTAGGCGGTCAGGGTCATGCCGTTGACGTGGTAGGGCAGGACCCGCCCGGGCAGGAAGTGGATGTCAGCACTCGGGCTGAAGGGGATGGGGCCGACGCCGGCGACCACCAGCTCGCCGGCCGCCTCGACCTCCTCCATGAGGGACTCGCACACGACGGCGGGGACGGTCTCGGGCTCATAGCCGGACAGGCCCATGACAGCGGCGCGGTCGGTGGCGTGCCCGCGACCTGTGGCACCGAGGGAGCCGTAGAGCTCAACAGTGACGCGAGTGGGCTGCGGCAGGCCGGCGCCGGGGACCGGTGAGGCGCACTCACCATCGGATGCCCCCGCACCGCCCGGGCGGACCGCCTCAGCCAGGGCCCGACTGAAGGCGCGGCCGGCCCGCATGGGGCCCACGGTGTGGGAGGAGGAGGGGCCGATGCCGATGCGCATGAGGTCGAAGACGCTCAGCGGGCGGGGCGCCTGCTCCACGTCGATCGCCCCGGCCAGGAGGGCGGCGGGCGTGGCCAAGTCCAGCGCCGTCGAAACGAGCGCGGTCTCCTGGGCGGCGGGTGCTTCGGTGACCGCCGTGGTCGCAGAACCGGCTGCAGAATCAGGGGCGGGTGTCGAGGCGGAGAGGCTGCGGCGGGTCACGTCCTTAATCATGCATGTCCGGCGCCCGGGACCCAACTCAGTGGCGGCCCCCTCAGTCCGTGGGGCGCACCAGCCACCAAGCGGCGTAGGGCGGTACGGGCACGCGCCCCTGCCCCGCACCGTCCAGTGACGTGGAGCCGAAGGGAACCGTGTCGGTCAGGACGTCGGTGGCCCCCATGACCCCGAGCCGGGCGAGCTGGTCGGCAGCCACCGATCGCCACTGCGGCGTCACGTTGTACACGCCCACGAAGCTGCCGCGCGGGTGGTCGCGGTAGGTCACCAGTACCCCGGGGTCGTCGACGTCCTGGACCTGGGTGCGCACGGCGGCGTCGAGCTGCGGCAGGCCCGCGCGCACCTGCGCCATGCGCGCCAGGTCGGTGAAGACTCGCCCCTCGACGGTGGAACGGTCATGCCGGTTGGCCATCCGGGCCTCGTCGAGGCGGGGGCGCCCGGCCCAGCGCGAGTCGGTCTCATGGCCGGGCTCGGTGTCCCAGTTGGGGTCGTTGGGCTGGGCGAGCTCGTCGCCGCTCCACAGGACGGGGATGCCGCCCCACCCGTAGAGGATGGCGTGGGCCATGCGCAGGGCGTGGATCCGCTCCTCGCGCCAGGTCCGCAGCGCCTCGACCTCGTGCTCGGGAGTCTCATCGGTGACGCCCTCCCAGGCCTCGGTGGCGGCCTCGATCCCAATGAGTGAGGCGGCCGTTCCGGAGATGCGCCGGTCCCCGGTGGCCGGGTTGTGCTGGAAGACGAGGCCCGCGGCGTCGGAGGTGGGGTACTCGCCGCTGTACCAGTCGGCCAGGAAGGACCGGTGGTCGTAGCCGCCGAGGCCCACAGCGGCCGCGTCGTCGTCGTCAATGGCCCAGCCGATGTCGTCGTGGCAGCGCAGGTAGGTGATCCAGGTGGCGGTGGAGGGCTCGACCGGCAGGTTCTGGAGGGCCTCGACGGCCAGCGTCGTGTCGCGCGCGGCGAGCATGGACCAGACCTGGACCATGAGGGAGTTGTGGTAGGCCAGGTCGGAGACCTTGCCGGTGTACTTGCCCTGTCCGAGGTACTGGAGGAGCTCGGTGGGAGCGACGATCGCCTCGGCCTTGAGGTCGACCGCGGGGCAGGCGATGCGGGTCAGGGCGCGCAGGACCTCGGTGATGGCGTGGACCTCGGGCTGGCCCTGGCAGTCGGTGCCCTTGCGCTTGATGGTGAAGGCGATGGCGTCCAGGCGCAGCACCTCGACGCCGCGGTTGGCCAGGTCCAGGACGATGCCGGCGAACTCGGCCATGACGCGGGGGTTGCGCCAGTTGAGGTCCCACTGGAAGGAGTTGAAGGTGGTCCACACCCAGCCGCCCACGCCGTCGTCCCAGGTGAAGTTGCCGGGGGCGAAGTCGGGGAAGACCTCCGGCAGGGTGCGCTCGTAGGCGTCGGGCTCGGTGCGGTCGGGGAAGATGAGGAAGTAGTCGCGGTAGTGCTGCTCACCGGCGCGCGCCCGTGCCGCCCACTCGTGCTCGACGGCCACGTGGTTGAGGACGAGGTCCACCACCAGGGAGATCCCCTCGGCGCGCAGCTCACCGGCCAGGTGCTCGAGGTCCTCCATGGTGCCCAGGTCCGGGCGCACGGTACGGTAGTCGGCCACCGCGTAGCCGCCGTCGGAGTCGCCGGGACGCGGGGTGAGCAGGGGCATGAGGTGGAGGTAGGTGACGCCCAGCTCGCGCAGGTAGTCGATGCGGTCCTCCACGCCGCGCAGGGTGCCGGCGAAGCGCTCGGTGTAGGCGGCGTAACCGACCCGACCGGGGTGCTGGGCCCAGGTGGGGTCGAGGGTGCGGGCCAGGTCCAGGCGGCGCAGCTCGTACTCGCGCTCCGCGTAGGCCCGGGCGGCCAGGGCCAGCAGGTTGAGGGCCTCCTCCTCGGCGGCGTCGCCGTAGAGGGTGGTGAGCCCGTCGAGGAGGTCGGGGTACCAGGCCTCCGCGCGCGTGAGGAAGATGTCCCGCTCAACGGCCTCAAGCGGGTCCAGGACGTGGAAGACGATGTCGTTGAGGGATGGCGGGAGGGACGTGGCGGCGCTCATAGATCTATGGTCCCCGATTCGGCGTCGGCGCGGTACTGATTTCCTCAACGTCCCGTCGGCCCGGGCGACCGTCGGCACGGCGGCGGCTCAGACGGTCACACGATCGGTCGCACAGTCGGTCGCCGACGGGCACCAACAGCCGCCAATAGGCGCCGCCCCACCTCCTGAACCCGCGGTCCCGGCCTCCTGACCCCGCGGACCCACCACCGATGGGGACATTGCACGCGGCCGGGGGCGTGTCGTTCTGGGCGGGGGCATTCGACGCCGTCGGGGACGGAATTCCTGTCCCCGTACGCGTGGTATGCCCCCGGCTGATCGGGAATGCACCCGGGCGCGCAGAATGTCCCCGGCCGCAGGCACGAATGCGCCCCCGCCCCGCGAGCGCCGGAGCATCAGGACCCGACGGCGTCGTAGGACTCGCGATGGGCCAGGATTTGAGCGGAGTGGGCGTGGATCCAGGTGCGCAGTGCGTCGATGGGCGCCTGGAGGCTGCGACCCAGGTCGGTCAGCTCGTAGTCGACCCGCGGCGGCACACCCGGCAGCTGGGTGCGCGTCACCAGGCCGTCGCGCTCCATGGATCGCAGCGTCTGGGTGAGGACCTTGGGCGTCACCCCGCCGACCCGCGAGCGCAGCTCACCGAAGCGACTCGGTCCCTCGGCCAGGACCATCACCACCAGCGGAGTCCAGCGGTCGACGACGTGACGCAGTACCGTGCGCGACGGGCAGGCGGGCGAGAGGACGTCGAAGTCGAAGACCGCCGTCCGGGATCCCTCCCCGGCCGGAGCCGCACAGCATGGGGCGCTCTCCTGAGGAATATCCTCTCCCGACTCGCCTGGGGAAAGCTCCATCGCACCCTCCACGCCCGCGGTGTCGGTGCCGCGAGCAGAGCCGGTACCGGCGCTCCTCGCACTGCTGGCGCCGCCTTGAGCCGCCTTCCGACGCTCAGCCATCAGCCCCTCAGTCCGTGACACAACACACTCCCTTAGTTACTTTGAGGTACTCAGTATCCAAATCATACCATCGAGTCATCGCGAGGTTGCCGGCACCCGGCACACTCACCTCGAAGCAGCATCGCACCCACTGGAAGGAAGACTCATGAAGATCACTGTCATTGGAGGAACCGGAATGGTCGGCTCGGCCACCGTCGCCGAGGCCGCCGGCCGCGGCCACGAGGTCGTCTCCGCCTCACGCTCGGGCCGTCACGCCGAGGGCGCTACGCAGGACGTCACCCTCACCCTGGCCGACACGCAGGCCGTGGTCGACCTCATCAACAGCTCCGACGCCACCGTCATCACGGTCTCCGCCGGCCGGGGGGAGTCCGCCCAGCCCGTCATCAACGCTCACCGGGCTCTCATCGCGGCCGCCCCTACCGGTCGGCTCATCGTCGTCGGCGGCGCCGGCTCCCTGCTCACGCCCGACGGCACCCGTCTGGTGGACACCCCCGGATTCCCCGAGGAGTACAAGACAGAGGCCCTGGCCTTCACCGAGGTCCTCGACCTCTACCGCGAGGCCGGCAGCTCTCTGAACTGGACCTTCCTCTCCCCCGCCCCGGAGTTCACCGACAAGCCGCGCACCGGCAGCTATGTCGAGGGCACCGACCAGCCCGCGGGCAGTGAGATCTCCGTGGACGACTTCGCCGTCGCCCTGGTGGATGAGGCCGAGAAGGACGCGCACCGCGGCCGCCGCTGGACCATCGCGAACGCCTGAGACCGCGGGGACGCGCCTCTCCACAGGAGCGCCGGCACGAGTTTGTGCCGGTGTCGCACCCATTCTCAGTGGCGGCTGAACTTCTCGCGCAGCGCCTCGATACGGCGCTCCCGGTTCTCCTTGCGCTCCTGACGCTTCTCCTCGCGCATCGCCCGACGTGCCGCCTCAGCGGCCTCCTCGGCGGCAGCGTTCTGCGCCTCGAGCTCAGCGAGGACCTCATCGAGGGGACGACGCACGATCGAGCCCCCGAGCTCGGCCACGGCCGCGTCCAGGGGAGCGGTGCTGCCGCCCTCATCGGTCTGGGCGATGAGGGCGTTGGATCCCGGCGTCATCAGGTTGGCGAAAGTGCTCACGGCGAGATCCCCGACCTCCGCCCGGGAGCCGTCAACCGCGGCGCCGGTGGCCGCACCGACTCCCAGCCCCAGCAGCATCCCGATCGGACCTCCCAGGGCCCCGACAAGAACACCGATGAGCGAGCCGGTCCCCAGTCCCAGACCGGCGTGACCGTCCTCCCCCTCGGGGATCGTCAGCCGACCATCGGCGTCGCACTCGACCAGGACGGCGCTGACGACTCCCAGACGCTCGGAACCGGCACTGATCTTGCTGAAGGCCTCGTAGGTCTTGGACCTCTCCGGATAGACGATGGCGGCGATGTACTCAGTCATGTGATGAGTCCCCTTTCATAGGTGATGCGATCTGTCGAACCCACATTCGGGCTGCGGAGCATGGTCGTGCTGTCTCCAACCTGCACGTGTGCAAGCTCGATGAAGTGATTGTAACCATAAGAGACTGGGTGTCAGATAGCAGGCACCTGTCAGGTTTCTGGCACGTTCACCGGCAGACATTGATGGTTGTTGCAGCACCCACATCAGCGCCCACGCCTGCACCCACGGCGCCGCGGAGCTACGGCGCCACAGCATCAGACGGGTACCGAAGGTGCCAGGAACCGCCGCACGCTCACCGCTGCTCAAACACGCGGTGCGCCCAGATGGCCACCGACCCCGATCAGGACGCAGGCTAGGCGCCGACCCGCTGAGCCAGGTCGCGAGCAGGAAACCACATGACCTTTCGCCCTTGCTTGGCACTGGTAAGCAGACCCCGATGCTCGAGGTCCTGCAGGTCCGTGCGAGCTGTCTGCGGGACGACACCATGGGTCGTTCGGTGCGCCTCCACGGTCACGCTGCCGGAGGGATCGCGAAGGAAGGTCTCGACAAGCGCGACCTGGCGGTGGTTGAGTCCGAGGTTACGCAGGAGCCGTGTGGCTTCGCGCAGCTGGCCGGTCTTGCGTGCCAGGTAGGCATCGAGCTCGTCGATCGCCTGTACCACGACCCGTGCCTGAGCCAGGAAGAAGTGCGTGAGGTCCCCTTCGTCCTGCTCGGTGAGCAGGAAGCCGCGCGCGTACCTGGCGGGGGCCTTGCGCAGCAGGCGCGAGATCGACAGGAATTCTGTGAGGAAGAAGCCCTGGCGGAGCATCGACCAGTAGAAGACGGCCCGCGATGTTCGCCCGTTGCCGTCTGCGAAGTAGTGGTCGTAGCCCATCATGAAGTGCAGCGTGAGCGCGCGCAGGAGCGGCGGCATGTAGGGGACTGTGCCGTCAGACCGGTCGACGTCGTTCGCAAAGCCGCAGAGAGTCTCAAGTCGTTCAGGCAGGGTCTCGGCCGGGGGTGGGACATGAAGGACCTGTTCCTCGGTCTGGGTGCCGTAGATGCGGACTCTCAACTCCCCCGGGCGCTGAAGTCGACCTGCGTCAGCGGGGTCGTCGAGCGTGCCGTCTGTGACGATCCGGTGGATCTCACATACAAGCTCTGGCGTCAGCCGCTCGTCCCTGAGCTCGATGACACGCTGCATCGCGCTGTAGTTGTTGAGGATCATTTGCTCGCTGCGGTCACGGGGGGCCCGGTCCTCCCTCAGCATCTGCTTGGCCCGTACCCGAGAGGTCGAGGCCCCCTCCAGTTGCGAGGACGTCATCGCCTCCTCGATGAGGGAGCGCACGAGGTAGCGATCTCGCGTCGCGGCGTTGGCGATGGGCTCGGGCAGCTCGACCTGCCCCCGCGCTCGCGCGGACACGTCATCGATGGCGCGCAGGAGCGGGTCTGGCAGGTTGTAAGTGAGCCGGGTCCCGTCCTTCATCGTGAATGGAGTGGGCCGGGCGGCCTGGGTTCGGCGCAGCCGCACGGCCACCCACCACTCCTCGCGTGTGAGGCCAGCTGGAGGATCGTGGCGAAGGAACCACTCCCAGGGGTCATAGTCGGTGTCCGCCGCTGTCGACGGCGACACGAGCACCTCAGCCAGGCGGCCGTCTTTAGCCAGTCTAGCCAGAAGCACCTCCAGGGCCGCTGGCGGTGGAACAGGACCCTTCATGACACAGATCCTCACTGCCGACCTGTCACTTATTGCTAATCTAGCCCAAATTAGCAGTTACTGACAGTTGTGGGCACCATGTTTGCGCTGGGCCCCACACATGGGCACGCTTCTTCCTATGACTATAGTCGACAAGCCCCAACCTCCGATCGCCCTGACCATCGCCGGCTCCGAGGCCTCGGGCGGCGCCGGCGCCCAGACCGACCTCAAGACCTTCCACACCCTCGGCGTCTTCGGCTGCACGGCCCTGACCTGCATCGTCTCCATGGACCCCAAGGACGGCTGGAACCACCGCTTCGTGCCGGTGGATCCCGGCGTCATCGCCGACCAGATCGAGACCTGCGCCGCCGTCCACTCGCGCGTCGACGCCGTCAAGATCGGCATGCTGGGCACCGCACCCACCATCGACGTCGTCGAGCAGGCCCTGGAGACCTACGACTTCCCCACCGTGGTGCTCGACCCGGTCCTCATCTGCAAGGGCCAGGAGTTCGGGGGCGCCCTCGAGGTGGACAACGCCCTGCGCACCAAGATCCTGCCGCGCGCCACGATGACCACCCCCAACCTCTTCGAGGCCGCCACGCTGGCGGGCATGGAGGAGATCACCACCGTCGAGCAGCTCAAGGACGCCGCCAAGCGCATCCACGACCAGGGCGTCCCCAATGTCCTGGCCAAGGCCGGCCCGTCGTTGGGCACCGGCACCGCCCTGGACGTCTTCTACGACGGCACCACCCTGGAGGTCCTCGAGGTTGAGGCCGTGGGCACCGAGCGCGTCCACGGCGCCGGCTGCACCCTGGCCGCCGCGGTGACCGCCGAGCTCGCCAAGGGCGCCGCCCCGCTTCAGGCCGCCGTCACCGCCAAGGAGGTCGTCTCCTCCTCCATCCGGCACGGGCTGCGCGGCAACATGCCCTTCCTCTACGTCTACCAGGGCGAGTACCGGCCGGCCTGAGGCCTCGCTACCGAGGCACCCCTCGGTTCCTTACCGATCCTCCCGCTTCACCATCCGCCGCCGACGGTCTCCAGCTCCGTCGGCGGCGGACTTTCACCATCGGTAGATAGATTATCTAGTAACTAGGTAGCCTATAAACCATGGACTCATCAGCAGCGCGCCTCCTGCGCGGATTCCTGGAACCCTGCCTGCTCTCACTGCTGGCCGAGCACGCCGACTACGGACTGTCCCTGGCGCAGCGGCTCGCCATCGCCGGACTGGATGAGGTGCCCGGCGGCACGCTCTACCCGGCTCTCATGCGCCTGGAGAAGCGCGGCTTCGTCGCGGTCTCCTGGCGCCCCTCCACCTCCGGGCCCGCCCGCAAGTACTACGAGCTGACCGACGCCGGACACACAGAGCTCGCCGCGCGACGGGCCGAGTGGCGAACCTTCTCCACGGCGGTCGGCGCTCTCATCGAGGGCCGGAAGGTACGCACGGAGGCCCCCTCATGAGCCGGCCCGAGGAAGCCAGAGATCCGGTGTCGGACGCGAAGGCCGACTGGTACCGACGCTTCAAGGCGGAGCTCGCCTCCCACGGCCTGCCGACCTCCGAGGTCGAGCGCACGGCCGCCTCAACCCGGGCCGAGGCAGAGGCGGCCGGAGAGACACCCGGCGACCTGTACGGTCCGGCGGTCCTCTACGCCCGCGAGGTCGCCTCTGCACTGCGGGATTACCAGGCTGACGTACCCGCTCCCACCTCGGCCGCTCCCGTCGTCCTGCGCCTGACGGACGTCTCCGTCCGCCGCGGAAGACGCACAGTGCTGTCCGGCATCAACCTCACCCTCCACCGCGGCGAGGTCGTCGCCGTCGTCGGAGCCAACGGCGCCGGCAAGTCGACCCTGCTTCAGCTCTGCGCAGGCCTGCTGCGCACAAGCGGTGGGAGCATCGAGAGGACGCCGAGCTTCGGCTACGCGCCCCAGCTCGACTCTTTGGCACCACTGCTGACGGTGGACGAGCACCTCCGGCTCTTCGGGGCGGCACGCGGGATCCGGCAAGGCCGCTCCGTCTCGACCGGCCACCGCCTCCTCACCCGCCTGGGCTGGACCGCTCGCGGAGACCAGACCGCCGGGACGCTCTCGGGCGGGACCCAGCAGAAGCTCAACGTCGCTCTCGCCCAGCTCGACGCACCCGATCTGCTCCTGCTGGATGAGCCCTACCAGGGCCTGGACGCCCTGGCCTACGAGGACCTGTGGGCCCTCATCTCAGCCTGGCGCGCCTCGGGCGCAGGCGTCCTGCTGGTCACCCACCTGCTGCGGGACGTCGACCTGGTCGACCGCGTCGTCGAGCTGCCGACCCCGCAGGAGAACGCAGGCCGGACAATCCGCCGAATGCCCCGACGGGCACAGCGAAAGGAGTCCGCATGAGCACATCGCCCGACCACTCCACGCCGCAGACCGAGTGGGACCGCGCCGAGGGCGCCCGGTTCCGGTCGACGGCCGCGACCACGGGCCTGGTCGCGCTCATCACCCTGCGTGAGCTCGCCCGACGGCGCGGCGCCCTCGCGCTGGCGACCCTGCTGCCGCTGACCTTCTACCTGGTGCGCCTGGAGACGCACTGGACCGCCATCCGGCTCCTGTCGATCGGCCTGGGCTGGGCGACGGCAACGCTTGCGCTGTTCACGCAGGTCTCGTCCCGTTCAGTGGACCGCCGCCTCGCTGTGAGCGGGGCTCGGCCCGCAAGCCTGCTGCTGGGCCGCTACCTCGCGGTGCTCGGGCTCGGGTGGACCATTGGCCTGCTCTACACCGGGCTCGTGCTGGCCACGATCGGCGACGAGCTCACCCACCCGAGTGCGGTGCCGGTCATGCTGCTGCTGACCGCCACCGTCGCCACTCCCCTGGGCTCCCTGGCCGCCGCCCTGGTTCCACGGGACCTGGAGGGGGCTCTTCTGCTGCTGTCGGTCATGGCGGTGCAGGTGCTGGTGGATCCTTCCGAGGGCTGGACCCGCGTCCTACCGCTGTGGTCGACCCGAGAGCTGGCGAGCGTCGTCGTGGAGAATCTGGGGCCGGATACCAGCGCCTACCTGCACCGCGGGCTGGCGCATGGCGCAGCCATGGCCGTCCTGCTGACGGCGGCGAGCTGGGCCGTGGGCGTCCTGCGCCTGCGCACGGTCCGTCTCCCGGCACCGACTCCTGCTGAGCCGGTCTACTCGTAGGCGGGCTCGGGGGTGACGTCGCGCGCCATGTTGGCGAAGCGCGACACGTGCCCCTGGAAGGCGACGGGGATGGTGCGGGTCTGCCCGTTGCGGTGCTTGGCCACGATGATGTCGGCCTCGCCGGGGCGCTCCTCGTTGTTGTAGTACTCCGGGCGGTGCAGCAGGATGATGATGTCCGCGTCCTGCTCCAGCGATCCGGACTCGCGCAGGTCGCTCATCTGGGGCTTATTGCCGGTGCGCTGCTCGGGACCGCGGTTGAGCTGGGCGACGGCGATCACCGGAATCTCCAGCTCCTTGGCCAGCAGCTTGAGGGATCGGGAGAACTCGGAGACCTCCTGCTGACGCGACTCGACGCGTTTACCCGAGCTCATGAGCTGGAGGTAGTCGATGACCATGAGCCCCAGGTTGTGCTGCTGCTTCATGCGCAGCGCCTTAGAGCGGATCTCCGGCATGGTGAGGTTGGGCGAGTCGTCGATGAACAGCGGCGCGTTGGAGACGGGGTTGTAGGCCACGGCGACGTCGGTCCAGTCGCGGTCCTCCATCTGGCGCGAGCCGCGCAGCTTGTTCATATCCACGCTGGACTCGGCGGCCAGGATGCGCATCATGAGCTCCATGCGCCCCATCTCCAGGGAGAAGTAGCAGCTGGTGATGCCGTGGTGGATCGACGCCGAGCGGCAGAAGTCGACGGCGAGCGTGGACTTCCCCATGGCGGGGCGCGCGGCCACGATGATCATCTGGCCGGGGTGGAGCCCGCCGGTGAGCTCATCGAGCTCGATGAAGTCGGTGGGCACCCCGGTCAGGGCCCCGTTATCGCGGTTCTGGGCGGCCTCGATCTCCAGGTTGGCCTCCCCCAGGAGCTCGGAGACGGCGACGTAGTCCTCCTTCTCCCCCTCGTGGTGGGCCACCGAGTAGACCTCGGCCTCGGCCAGGGTGACGAGCTCGGCGATGTCGCCGGCGTCGGTGGAGTACCCCAGCTGGGTGATGCGGGTGCCGGCCTGGACCAGGCCGCGCATGAGCGCCTTGTCCTTGACGATGCGGGCGTAGTAGCCGGCGTTGGCTGCGGTGGGGACGGTGGCCATGAGAGTGGCCAGGTAGGGGGCGCCACCGATGCGTTCGAGCTCGCCGCGCTTGGAGAGCTCGTCGGCGACGATGAGCGGGTCGGCGGGCTCGGAGCGGTTGTAGACCTCGACGATCGCGTCGAAGATCGACTCGTGGGCCGAGCGGTAGAACTCCGGGCCGCGCAGGACGTCGATGACGTCGGTGATGGCCTCCTTGCTCAGGAGCATGCCGCCGAGCGTGGCCATCTCGGCCTCGAGGTCCTGGGGCGGGAGGCGGTCGAAGGCGGAGCTGTCGGCGCGGACGCTTCCGCCGTCGGCGCTGCCCGAGCCGGCCTGAGCGCCCATGCCGTTATCCATCCGGCCACCTTCCGCACTGTCACGCCGGTTGCTACCGGCTCGTCCTGCTGCTCCCGACGACGGCCCGCCGCGTCAGGAAGACGCTCGCCCGCGTGGAGCGCGCGCGTGACGATAACGCCATCGGGCAGGCCCTGCAAACTCTCAAGTTCACCCGCCTTGGGGATATCCGCACCACCGCTGTGGGAAGACCCCCAGAGCCTGGGGACAGAGGTGGGCACGCTGTGGATACAGATGTGTGCACCTGTTGCCGGTGCGCCAACACTAGGCGACTTTTCAGTGAGATAGCAGCGATCTGCTGGTTCAGGTTTTCTATAGGCTCTTCCCACGACATCACAATGTGATCTGTGGACAAGTGGGTAAACCTGTGGACAAACGTCACGTTCGACTTGAGGTCCACGTCGTTTGTGGCTCCCCTACAGGGTGGTCCGCGCCAGTTATCCCCAGACCCCGTCATCACAGTCGAACAACGGCTTCATCAGGCATATCTTCAGCAAATATTCAGCCTTCCAGTACTTTCCATGGGGATGAATAGTTGTGCGATCCCCCAGAACAATTCGGGCGATCAGTAGCCTCAGTCACGTCCACGTCTCACCCCCGCGACCTCATCCTCAACCTCATCCTCAACCTGGTCGTGAGGACGTCCTCGGCGCTGCCTCCCTGCGAGCTCGTTGCCGGCACTCAAGTCCGTTCCTCCAGCATCCCGCCCCGCAGTCGCGGCCTGGCACCGCCAGGGATCCGCCGCACGCCTTCGCTCCGCCACGCTCGTACCACCTAGAGGCTGCCGATGCTCTGACGGGGCCCGTGGTCCACAATGGGGGCCGTGCCCGACACCAGCAGCCCCGCCTCCAGCGGCCTCAACCGCCAGGTCCTGTCCCTGGCCGTGCCCGCACTGGGTGCCCTCATTGCCGAGCCGCTCTTCGTCCTGGCCGACTCGGCGATGGTCGGCCACCTCGGCGCGGTGAGCCTGGCCGGCCTGTCGCTGGCCTCAACGATCCTGACGACGACGGTGGGCCTGTTCGTCTTCCTGGCCTACGCCACCACGGCGACGACGGCGCGTCTGTTCGGGGCCGGCCGGCGCACCGAGGGCCTGCGGGCCGGCGTCGACGGAATGTGGCTGGCGCTCCTGCTGGGGCTGGGGGCGGGGGCTCTCCTGGGACTGGCCGCACCCTGGCTGACCGTGGCGATGGGTGCCGATGGTGCGGTGGCTCAGGCGGCCGTGGCCTACTTACGCGCCTCCTGCCCAGGACTGCCCGGCATGTTCGTCGTCCTGGCGGCCACCGGCGTCCTGCGCGGCCTGCTGGATACGCGAACGCCCTTCGTCGTGGCCACGGGAGGGGCGGTCTTCAACATCGTCGTCAACGCGGTCCTGCTCTACGGCGTCGGGATGGGGATCGCGGGCTCGGGCGCCGGCACCGCGATCGCGCAGACGGCCATGGCGCTGGCACTGGCCGGTCCGATCGCCCGGGCGGCCCGGGCCGCCGGCGTGGGCCTGCTCCCCCACCGCCAGGGCCTGCGGGCCTCTCTGGGCAGTGGGACACCCCTGCTCATCCGCTCACTGAGCCTCCGGGTGGCGATCCTGGCGACCGTGTGGGCGGCGACGGCGCTCGGGGAGGTGTCCCTGGCCGCCCACCAGGTGGTCAACGCCCTGTGGACCTTCGCGGCCTTCGCCCTGGACGCACTGGCCGTGGCGGCGCAGGCCCTCATCGGCACCGCCCTGGGACAGGCGCAGAGGGAGGACACGGACTCGGCCGTACCGGACACTGAAACCCTCACCGAGGAGGAGGCCGGGGCTGCCGCTGCGACCGCCGGCTGGTCCATTGACGAGCTCCTGAAGCGGATGCTGGCCTGGGGCGCCGGGACGGGTGTACTCATCGGGTTGCTCATGGCGGTGGGCGCCGCCTGGTTGCCCCGCGCCTTCACCTCCGACGCGGGCGTCATCGCGGCCGCGACTCCGACACTCCTGGTCGCGGCGAGCGCGCAGCCCCTCGCCGGGGTCGTCTTCCTGCTCGACGGTGTGCTCATGGGCGCCGGTGACGGACGCTACCTGGCCCGGGCGGGCCTGGTGACGCTGTTGCCCTACGTCCCGCTCGCACTGCTCATCGGGGGCGGCGTGCTGCCGGGGGCTGACGGGGCGACGTCGGGCCTGGTACTGCTGTGGCTCGCCTTCGCCTGGGTCTTCATGGCCGCCCGCGGCGCCACCACCTACCTGCGGGCCCGCGGCACCGCCTGGCGCCACTGATCGGCCTCTCGCCGCGTCCACCGCACCGCCTGTCCCCCGCCTGTCCCCCGCGCGTTCTTACCTTATGTCGTGTGTGCTGTCTCCTCACTTCTGAGACATGTGAGTGTCATGACTTCTGAGGCACTCGCTCGGACGGGAACCCGGGGCAGGCTGGTGGTCCTGGAGGCGAGGGTGAGGTCGAAGGGAAGAGGTCCGGCAGGCCGCTGGTGTCCACAGCGCTGACATCAACCCCGCACCGGCGCTGCGCACCGAAGAAGAACCGCAGGATTCCAACGATCCCCGCTGGGAACATTGACGCCGGGCCCGTTGATGTCAGCACTGTGGACACCGAGCTGTGTGCCTGATCGACTCTGCGGGGTCATGGTGGCCGAGCCCAGCACCCTCACCCCGGGGCCGGCCGTGCTTCTGCCTGCCTGGTCCTCGCCGGCTCCCGCGCAGGAGCCCGGTGGTCATGGTTCGACTCCGGCCCCGCCCTCGAGTCGGCTCGAGCCGGCCTGCTCCACGAGGGTCGGGATCCACTGGCCAAGGGTTGTGCGTACTGCACGAAGGCCCCACCTGCCCCCAGTACCCCCAACCCTCGTCCAGTAGCACCCCACCCTCGTGCAGTGCATCCAGACGACGACGGCAGCCACCAGAGTGACCGGGTCAGTCTGCTCCTACAGGCCGAAGCAGCAGCCCTCCCATCCGGCAGACGCGCCCAACCGGTGTCGTGAGATGTCACGACATCCGAAACTCTCAAAAGTCATGAGACAACACAGAGGGGTGAAGGGTACGAACGGGCGACCTGCCCTACGAACCGGACAGCCAGCACGACGCCGTCGGGCCGGAATCCCCGCATGGAGGACCCGGCCCGACGGCGGAAGGATGCCCGGCGCTCAGCGCGCGGGAACGACGTTGACCTCGAGGGGGGCCACGACGTCGGCGTGCAGGCGCACGGAGGCGCTGTGACGGCCGGTCGACTTGATCGGCGGCACGACCTGAATCTTGCGGCGGTCGACGGCGGGGCCGCCGGCGGCCTTGACGGCGTCGGCCAGGGTCGCGGTGGTCACGGCACCGAAGAGGCGGCCGTTGTCACCGGCGGTGGCGGAGACGGTCACAACGTTCTCCTGCAGCCAGGCGCGAGCGGTCTGGGCGTGCTCGAGGGACTCGATGGAGCGCTTGCGGCGCGCCTCGGCCATCTGGTCGATCTGGCGCTGGGCGCCCTTGGTCCACGGGGTGGCGAGCTTGCGGGGCAGGAGGTAGTTACGGGCGTAGCCGTCCTTGACCTCCACGACCTCGCCGGCGGAGCCGAGGTGGGAGACGTCGTGCGTGAGGATGAGCTTGGTGGTCATTGCGCGTGCCTCCGATCAGCGAGCCGAGCTCGAGTAGGGCAGCAGAGCCATCTCGCGGGCGTTCTTCACGGCCTTGGCGATCTTGCGCTGCTCCTGGACGGAGACGCCGGTGACGCGACGGGCGCGGATCTTGCCGCGGTCGGAGATGAACTTCCGTAGCGTAGCGGTGTCCTTGTAGTCGATGGTGCCGACCTTGATGGCCTTGACGGGGCTGACCTTCTTCTTCGGCTTGCGAAGTTGGGGCTTCGCCATGGTGGTACTCCTTGGTCTGAGCGCCTGGGCGCTCTACGAGATGAAAAGTTGTGATGTGTGAGGGAACGGATCGACGGCGTCGCGACCTTTAGAACGGGGGCTCGTCACCGAAGGAGGTGGAGCCGCCCGTAGCCCACGGGTCGTCCGCGGCGCCGCCGGCGGGGGCGTTGTACCCGGACTGGCCCTGGCCGCCGAAGCCGCCACCGCCGTTGTAACCGCCCTGCTGGGGGCCACCCTGGTTGTATCCGCCCTGGTTCTGGTTGCCGAAGCCGCCGCCCTGGGGGCCGCCCTGACCTCCGCCGAAGCCACCCTGGCCGCCCCCGCGCGGCTGGCGGGTGACCTGAGCCTTGGCGTAGCGCAGTGAGGGACCGATCTCATCGACCTGCATCTCCACCACCGTGCGGTTCTCGCCCTCACGGGTGGTGAAGGAGCGCTGGACCAGCCGGCCCTGGACGATGACGCGCGTGCCCTTGGTCAGCGACTCGGCCACGTTCTCCGCGGCGTCGCGCCAGATCGAGCAGCGCATGAACAGGGTCTCCCCGTCCTTCCACTCGCCGGCCTGGCGGTCGAAGGTGCGCGGCGTGGAGGCGACGGTGAAGGAGGCCACCGCTGCCCCGGAGGGCGTGAAGCGCATCTCGGGGTCCGCGGTGAGGTTCCCGACGATGGTGATGATGGTGTCTCCGGCCATGGCGTTGTCTCCGTTCCCGGTAGAGGCTCAGGCCTCGGGACGCAGCAGCTTGGTGCGCAGAACGGTCTCGTTGAGGCCGAGCTGGCGGTCGAGCTCCTGGGCGATCTCGGGCGTGGTGGTCATGTCCACGACGGCGTAGAAGCCCTCGGACTTCTTCTTGATGTCGTAGGCCAGCCGGCGCTTGCCCCAGATGTCGACCTTGTCCACGGTGCCCCCGTTGCTGGGAACGACCTGCAGCAGCTTCTCGAGCGTCGCGTTGGCGGTGCGCTCGTCCGTCTCGGGGTCGAGGATGATCATGATCTCGTAGTGACGCATGCTTGGTACCCACCTCCTCTGGTCTGTGGCGGTCACGGTCCTTCCGTGACAGGAGGGTGATGCGTGCGGCGCACCATCCGGTGGAATGAGGTCCATCCGCCCGACGGCGCAGCCAGTTCGCCACATTACCGGACAACCGGGTGGCCCTGAAAGCCGAGACGGTGGGCCGACGACGTGCCATGCAACACGTCGTCGGCCCACCGTCAAGCACCTATCAGCAAGCGGGTGCTCATCCGCCGCGGACTAGTGGCGCTAGCCGACGCCGCCCTGGCCCCCGCCGTTGTTGCCGCCGTTTCCGCCGCCGCCATTGTTGCCGCCACCCTGGCCGCCGCCGTTACCGCCGCCGCCATTGTTGCCGCCACCCTGGCCGCCGCCGTTACCGCCGCCGCCATTGTTGCCGCCACCCTGGCCGCCGCCGCCGTTACCGCCGCCGCCATTGTTGCCGCCACCCTGGCCGCCGCCATTACCGTTCTGGTCGTCGTCACCGCTGTCGTCCTGGCCTCCTCCAGGCTTCTTCTCGGAGTCCGGTGGCTCGGTCTTCTGCCCGCCCTCAGGCTGCGGGGTGGTCTGCGGCGTCGGCTCGGCGGTCGGCTGCGGCGTGGGGGTCGCAGTCGCCTCGGGCGGAGCAGTAGGAGTCGCAGTCGCCTCCTCCTCCGGCTCACCGGTGGGCTTGGCGGTCTGAGGAACCGTTCCGCCACGGGTGGCCAGCAGCTCGGCCGGCTGGGGGAACTCCTCGACCTCAAGCCCCTCGTGGGCGACCGTCATGTAGTTGATGAAGATGTCCGCCGGATAGGTGGAGCCGGTGATCTCCTCATAGTCGCCCCAGGGCTCAATCGACTCCTCCGAGCCGTCCGCTCCGGTCTGGTAGAGGGTGACGGCGGTCACCACCTGCGGAGTGAAGCCCACGAACTGGGCGGACTTGTTGTCCGACGACGATCCGGTCTTCGCGGCGACCGGGCGATCCATCTGGGCGGCCACCTTGTCCGCACTACCGTTCGGACCGGAGACGACCTGCTGGAGGGCGTAGGTCGTGTCCGCCATGACGTCCTCATCGAACTCTCGATGACCCTTGGTGTCCGCCGCGTAGCGGTCCGTACCATCGGGGTTCTTGAGGGAGGCCACGATGTGGGTGTCGCGCCTGATGCCCTGCGCGGCGAAGGTGGAGTAGGCCGTAGCGATGTCGATCGTGTGCGGGGAGGCCGACCCGAGGACGTTCTGGACGAGAGTCCGCTGCTCCGGGGTCTTCAACCCCTCGGTCGACTCCGGGTAGCCGGCACGGTTCGCCACCTTGGCCGTGATCCCCTCCTCGAGGTCCTCAGCATTCATGAGCTCCTGATTGAGCTGGAGGTAGGGGGTGTTGAGCGACTGCTCCGTGGCCTGGGTGAGGCTGGCCCACTTCAGGGAGACGTTCTTGAAGTTCTGGAACTCATGACCCTCAATGGTCATCGGCGAGGTGGCCGGATAACCGCTGTTCAAGGACCACCCGTTCTCCAGGGCGGCCACCAGCGCAAAGGGCTTGAAGGTGGAGCCGGCCTGAGCGATGGCATCGGTTGAGGTGTTGACCTGGCTGGTCAGGTAGTCGTCACCCCCGTAGAGCGCCAGCAGGCCACCCGTCTTGGGATCGATGGACACCAGCGCCTTGCGCAGGTTCGGAGAGGCGCCGGGCGGCAGGGACTTGACCGCGTTGACCGCGGCCTCCTGGTCCTTCTTGTTGATCGTGGTGACGATCTTGAAGCCACCGGTGTCGATCTGCTCCGGCGAGATCTTCGCCTTGTTCTCGAGCTCGGAGCGCACCATCTGGAGCAGGTAGCCGTTGGTGCCGGCGTAGACCTGCTTGGTCTGGGACTCCTCGGTCTTCGGCATTCCCGTCTGCTTGGCCTCGCTGTACTGAGCCTGGGTGATGTAGCCGTCGTCGAGCATGAACTGCAGGACTCGTCCCCACCGCTCCTGGGCCTTGTCCGGGTTCTCGGCCGGATCCCAGGCGCTGGGGGAGGGCAGGATCCCCGCCAGGAGCGCGGCCTGCGAGGGGGTCATGTCCTTGGCGGGCTTGCCGAAGAACGCCTGCGAGGCCGCCTCGATGCCATAGGCGCCGCGGCCGTAGTAGACCGTGTTGAGGTAGTCGCCCAGGATCTCCTTCTTGGGCTTCTCCCGGTCGATCTTGATGGCCATGATGGCCTGCTTGAACTTGCCGGTGTAGGAGCTGGTGGTGTCGACGTAGTAGTTCTTCACGTACTGCTGCGTCAGGGTCGAGGCGCCCTGGGTGTCGCCTCCGCGCAGGTTGTTGACCAGGGCGCGCGCGATGCCCTTGGGGTCGACGCCCTTGTTGGAGTAGAAGGTGCGGTCCTCAGAGGCCACCACCGCGTTGCCCACGTAGTCCGGCAGGGTGGAGGCATCCACGGACTGCCGGTTGATCTCGGCGAACTTCCCCATCTCCGAGGTTCCGTCGGCGTAGTAGACCGTGCTGCTCTGAGCCAGCGCGAACTCGCTGGGCTTGGGCACCTTGATGGTGTTGTAGGCCCACATGAAGGCGCCGATGGTGCTGAGCACTCCCAGCAGGAAGACGCCCAGAACGAATCGCCAGCTGGGGATCCAGCGGTGAATCCGCCCCTTGCCGGCGCGGGGGTAGTTGAAGAAACGGCGCTTGCGCCCCGAGGCGGCGTCCTTGGAGCGCTCGACCTTTGACCGCTTGCGCTCCTTTCCGGGCTTCTTACCAGCCCCCGAGACCCTGCCCAGGGTCTGCCGACCGGCGCCGGTCACTCGGGTCGGCTTGTTGCCGACGGGGCGGCTGGGTCCGCTCCCATTCGTGCCTTCTGCCACGCGCTCCTCGTTTCGGTTGACTGTCACCAAGGTGACTGGGTGCCGCAACGGCGCGGGGGATAACGCTCCGGTTGCGACGTGAGGTCCTAATCATGACCGATGTTGGCTGCTGGCGCCGACTCGGACGCCGGTCACCATCCTGCGGGACCGCCGACGGCGATCGGGAGTGATCGCTGCGGACAAGCCACATCGGGCACCGACATACGTCCAGTATGGGGGAACAGAGGGCAGTGATGGTAGCGATGCGGACCTGGGAACCAGCCATGACGCCGCCGACTCACGTTATCTGGATGTCACCTAAATCGCTCCGAACAGTGCACTCATGCGCTTTGGTGGCCGGTGATAGCGCAGCGGGAACCAGAATGTGAGTTCGCGCCCAGACGGCAACGAAGCACTCCGAAAACAGCCGATATCCACCAGGACAATGGTCCCCGACTGCTGGTGAGACACTGAGCCGAACCCTGACAGGTGGTCAGTTTCACGCATCGGCTCCTCGCCTGCTCGAGAAGCACCGACCCTCACCCGTCCGGCTCAACCGGGGAGATCCACCATGGACGCCAGCTCAACCCTTCAGACCCTCAGCATCATCCTTCAAGTCGTCATCATCCTCACCTGCCTCATCATTGGGGCGAAGAAGGGCGGGATCGCCCTCGGTCTCATCGCCGGGATCGGGCTGCTGGTTCTGGTCTTCGGCTTCCGCCTGGAGCCGGGCGAGGCCCCTGTCGACGTCATCCTCACCATCCTGGCCGTCATCGGATGCGCCGCCACCCTCCAGCAGTCCGGCGGCCTGGACGTCATGATGCAGGTGGCCGAACGGGTCCTGCGCCGACATCCCGAGCAGATCACCATCCTGGGGCCGTGCGTCACCTGGTTCCTCACCGTCCTGTGCGGGACCGGGCACGTCGTCTACACGATGCTCCCGATCATCGCGGACATCGCCATCAAGAAGGACATCCGACCCGAACGTCCCATGGCCGCCTCCTCGGTCGCCGCCCAGATGGGCATCACGGCCTCACCGGTCTCGGTCGCCACGGTCTCGATCGTCTCCATCATCGCCAAGAACACCGACCGGCACTGGTCGGTCCTCCAGATCCTGGCGATCTCCATCCCAGCGTCGTTGTGCGGGGTGCTCCTGGCCTCCCTGTGGTCAATGCGCCGGGGCAAGGACCTGGACAAGGACGAGGAGTACCAGAAGCGCCTGGAGAACCCGGAGTTCCGCGCCGCCGTCCAATCCAGCTCCGAGACCCTCATCGGCAAGGCGTTCCCACCCGAGGCCTACCGCGCCACCTGGATCTTCCTGGGCGCCATCGCCGCTGTCGTCATCCTGGGCGCCTTCGAGGTGCTGCGCCCCCAGTTCCCCACGGGCGACGACGGCGCGCTGGAGCGCCTGAGCATGAACCTGGTCATCCAGATGGTCATGCTCGCCGCCGGAGCACTCATCCTGCTGACCTGCAAGGTGCAAGCCGGCAAGATCGCCTCCACCGCCGTGTTCAAGGCCGGGGCCACCGCCATGTTCTCCATCTTCGGGGTCGCCTGGATGACCGAGACGGTCGTCCACGCCCACCTGGAGAGCCTGGAGCACAGCCTCGCGGGCGTCCTGTCCCAACACGTGTGGATGTACGCCATCGTCCTGTTCATCATCGGCAAGCTGGTGAACTCCCAGGCGGCCGGCCTGCTCATCGTCGCCCCCATGGCCCTGTCGCTCGGGGTGAGTCCGGTCGTCGTCGTCGGGTTCATCGGCGCCTCCTACGGGTACTTCATCCTGCCCACGTACCCCTCGGACCTGGCGGCGATCGGCTTCGACCCCACCGGCACCACACGCATCGGCAAGTACGTCATCAACCACTCCTTCCTGGTGCCCGGGCTCATTGGAGTACTCACCTCCTGCATCGTGGGCACCGCACTGTCCCAGATGCTCCTGTCCTGAGCGTTCGACGTCGTACCTGCCAGTCGACGCGGACAGCAAACGCAGGCCGGCAGGTGCGACGTCGAACACACCACTGAAGCCGTCCTTCTGGGTAGAACGTAACAGGGTCGTGTCGTCGTGTCTGTCTAGGCTCGTGCCATGACAACAACAGACGCGGCCACCACTTCCGCCATCGCCCTGCGTTTGGAGCTGCTGGGGCTCTCCGCCCCGGCACGGGTCAAGCAGAGTGAGGCGGACCGTCTCATGTCCCCGATCCTGGCTCGCCAGCGCGAGCTCTCCCGCCGCCTGGCCCACCGCCCCTGTGCCGCGGACCAGCGCATTCAGACCTTCCTCGACTCCTACCTGGAGGGAGCGGCCGCCACCCCGAGGCTGCCCCGCTCAACCTTCGTCCTGGACCAGCCGGGTCTGGCGCGGGCACTGTCCCTGCCGGCGGACTCCACCAGCTTCACCTCCGACTACGTCGAGAGCTACCGGGTGCTCGGCGGCGTCCTGCACAATCCCCGCAACGACCGCCGCACCACCGCCGGCGTCTTCCACGTCGCCGAGGGCGGCCTGCCGATCCCCGACGACAAGATCGCCGTCCCGCGCGACGTCTTCGCCCGCCTGCTGGCCCACGCCGTGGAGGCCCCCGAGGACCTGCTGACCCTGCCCTGGGCCTCCCGGCAGGAGGATCCGGCGCGCTGCTTCGTGTCCCTGCTGCTGCGCCCCGTCGTCGTGCCCGAGGTCGCCGGCTTCTCCGCCGAGCGCTCCATGGAGATCCGTTTCATCGCCCCCGGCGGCCTGGTCTCCAACCTGGACTTCGTCGAGGGCATCTTCGGCAACGGCGGCGACCCCTACCTGCCGGAGAACGACTCCTCCCTGGCCCCGGAGTCCTGGACCGGTCACACCGGCTGCGTCATCCTCGCCCCGCACCTGACCACCCTGACCAAGAAGGAGCTGGGCCTGCCCTCCTGGGAGGAGGCCACCGAGCGCCAGCGCCGCGACGGCCAGTGCTGGAAGGACGAGGCCGAGCTCTACAACGGCGGCAAGGCCTTCAAGTGCGTGGCCCGCGACGAGCGCGGCGTCATCGTCACCGTCATCGCGGACAACTACTTCGGCTACTGCAAGAAGGAGGTCAAGACCCAGATCGGGTACTCGGCCAACCTCTTCGGCTGCGTGGAGGAGGAGCACGCCGGCGGCGCCGTCGCCTACCCGCGCTACAACCTGAGCCAGGAGTACACCGACACCCACACGCCCGAGGGCCTGACCCTCGAGCACGTCGTCGAGCGCAATCCCGGCCGTTTCGAGGTGCGCGAGGACGGCTCCGCCGTCGTGGTCGACGACCCGACCATCGTGCTGGTCCCCGCCGGCGCCCACTTCTCCATGCGCAACCAGACGATCACCTGGACCGGCCCCGACGGCCAGGAGGCCTCGATCCCGCTGCTGGTGAGCAACACCTATGTGGCCCCCAACGGCTACCGGGTCCACGCCAAGCACCGCGAGGGCGACGCCACCCAGTGGCACCTGGTGGGCACCGCCCCCTGGTCCACGCAGGCCCACAAGCCGGCCACCGTCTCCGGCGGCGGCAAGTCGGAGATCTCCAAGTCCCTCCTGGACGCCTTCGTCTTCGGTGAGGCCTACGTCGGCGACGTCGACGAGGACTTCGACGCCGTCCAGACGATCCTCGACGGCAACTACGCCGACCGCTTCGTCGACCCGGCCAACAAGAGCGACAACCACCGCTCGATCCTCTCCGAGCGCCGCTCGCTGGGAAGCGTCATCAAGCTGCTGACACCGTCGTCGATGTACACCGAGGAGTACAACGCCTTCCTGGAGTCGATCCCGGCCCACATCAAGGAGCTCATCTTCACCGTCAAGCGCTTCTACCAGCCCAGCTGGGGCGAGGACTGGCGCAGCCACTTCTCCGTGGGCATCATCAACGGCCGCAAGGGCAACTCCCTGCGCCTGGACGGTGAGGTCATCAAGGTCAACATGCTGCGCGTGGGCTTCGAGGACGACGGCGCCTGGCGTCTGCTGTCCCTGCGCCCGGACTTCTCGCCGGCGGCCAAGGTCCAGACCGAGGACGACATCACCGCCTCCATCGTGGCCCCCGGCGGACTGGTCTCCACCCCGGACTCGGAGCTGTCGCGCAAGTTCGTCACCAACTGCGAGTCCCTGCTCTTCCAGCGGCCCGACGACGCGATCGTGCGCGGTTACGACAAGCAGACCGAGTCGGACATGTCGGATGCGCAGGCGGACCTGTTCATCTCCAACTTCCAGCCGCTCACGCCCGCCGACGCGCGGGCGATGGCGGCCGACGCCCCCGGCCTGTCCCGCTTCACCCAGCCCATGCAGGACCTGGTGGCCCGCGCCGCGGCCCTGCCCGAGGCCGAGGACCCCGCCGAGCAGACCTACTGGGTCTCCACGGCCGACCCGCGCCTGGTCAACGGCGCCCCCACCAAGAACCCCCGTTACCTCCAAGTGCGTCCCGACATCGCCAACCCGAAGGATGTGGCGCTGGCGGACCTGACCAACCACCTCTTCCGGGACGTGCCCCTGGACGCACCGCTGCGCCACAGCGTCGACGTCGTCGCCGCCGGGCGCCGCAACAACCCGCCCGAGGACGGGGTTCCGCCGCTGTGCGCCTACAACCCGCTGCACTACATGGAGCTGCCCGAGCTGTTCATGGAGTTCATCTCGTCCATGACCGGCAAGTCCCCCTCGACGACGGGCGCCGGTAGTGAGGGGGCGCTGACCAAGTCCCCGTTCAACGCGCTGCCGGCCATCTACGACCTCAACGCGGCCCTGCTGTCCTACGCCCTCAGCGGCTACGACGGCTGGCTGTCCTCGGCCGGCTACATCGGCCCGAAGGTCCAGGTGGCCCACGACATCTCGCTGCTCATCCCAGAGATCTTCTCCCGCATGAGCGTTGAGGAGCGAGACGCCCACCACCTCGTCGAGGGCGGCTACCTCGAGCGCATCGAGGACTTCGAGTACGAGGGCCGCACCGTCCAGGCCTCGCGCCTGGGCTACCGCATGAACCAGGCCTTCGCCTCGACCTTCTTCGGCCGGATCTTCCTGCACCCCGACGTCGTCTTCACCGAGGAGATGCTGCGTCCCGAGCTGCAGGACGAAGCGGTCTTCGCCGACTCGGTGGACATCATCGTCACCACCCACAAGGTGGTGGCCGAGCACTACCGGGCCGACGGCTCCATCGAGTGGGCCGTGCCGCCACTGCGGGCCCTGCTGGAGATCATGATCGACGGCACCTCCCGCGAGGGCTGGGACCTGACGAGCCCGGAGTTCCGCGCCCTGTTCGAGCGCGAGAACATCCTGAGCTCGTCGTGGTACGCGGAGCGCCTGGACGCCAAGGTCGCCCGCGACACCCGCCAGGCCCACCAGGCCATCGAGGACCTCACCCGCTTCTACACCGCGGAGAACAATGAGGAAGTCGTCGAGCGCCTGAACATCGAGGGCCGCCTGGCCGAGGCCCGCGCCTGGCTGGACAAGGTCAGCTCTCCGGCCTACCGCGAGCACCTCGTGGGCACGCTCGGCCTCCAGCCATCGCTGGCCTGAGCGCCGTCGCGCCGGGCCCGCACCGACCTCCCGCGGGCCCGGCCGCACGCCACCTCGCTGACGACGACGGAGCGCGTGTGGGGAACAGGATTCCTGTTCCCCACACGCGCTCCGTCTCGATGAGAGCAGTACGAGCCTTTGTCACGGATCTGGACGCCCCGGCCTCCTACCCGCCGGCTCCCATTCCGGTGCCTGCGGGGGCTTCCGTGAGGTCTGAGGCGGGCGTCAGCCGACGTCGGCGTTGCCGGACAGGTGCCAGGTGGCGTTGGCCCAGGGGAAGACGTACTGCATGAGCACGTAGACGATCCCGGCGATGAGGATGAGCGACTCGATGGCCTTGAGCCACGCAGGCCCCGGCAGGTGCCGCCAGATGAAGCCGTACATCAGTTGACCCCCGGATCGTTGAGCACGGAGTCCGGACGGCCCTCGGAGCGGTCCATCCAGTACGCGAACTTCGCGTGGACGATCCAGCGCTGGTCATTGCCGAACTCACCGGCGGTCGACCCGTGGCAGGTGGTCAGCGTGATGTATCGGTCGGTGGGCTGGGCGTCCGGCTGGTTGGGCACCGGGGCGATGACCTCGACCTGCTCGGGCTGGACGAGCTCGTGACCGGTCACCTTGAACACGTACCAGGTCTTGGCGGTGGAGACGATGATCTCGTCACCCTCCTGGAGCAGGTCGATGCGGCGGAAGGAGTTGCCATAGGTGCGGCGGTGCCCGGCGATCGCGAAGTTGCCGAGCTCTCCGAGCTGCTGGGTGTTGGTGTAGTGGCCCGCCGCGGCCTGGTCCAGGACGTCGGATCCGGTGCCCTCCATGATGGGCATGTTGTTGTTGGTGACGCCGTACCACTTGGGGACGACGAGCATCCCGATGGTCTCGCCGTAGCCGACCTGCTCCATGACGGGCGGGGCGTCGGTGTGCTTCTCGCCCGCCTTCTGAGGTGACTCGACCTGCTTCTCATGGAACTGGGTGGCCACCGCCTGCGCACTCGCGTTGGCGTCAATGCCGGTCCACCACAGCTGCCAGCACAGAAAAAGGGCGACGACGAGGCCAGCGGTGATGAGCAGCTCGCCGATTCCGGTCAAGGCGCCGTTGAAGATTCGGACAGCACGACTCTGGCCGGGCGCTCGGTGTCGCACAAGACCTCCTCCAGTCATCGCCCCTCCTCAGAACTAGGGCATCATCAGGCTAGCGGCCAGTCTAAGGGGGCACACCCCCCACATGACCAGCCAGGAGTGGTGGACTCATCACAGGGTGCACCGTGAGGAAGCTTCACAGCATGTCCTAGGCTAGGGCCGGATGTATTGCGGTGGTCTCATGCCACCATCCCCCAACCAGTGAGGAGACCCAGGGTGGCCTCGGAGAAGAAGTCCACAACGGACGACGCCGACAAGAGCTCGGAGAAGGTCTCGAAGAAGAGCTCCGGCAAGAACAGCGTGAAGGGCACTGAGAAGGACAAGGGCTCGAAGAAGAGCTCGTCGTCGAAATCGAAGAAGAAGCACCCTGAGCGCTCCGGCAACCCGGCCAAGGCGGCCAAGGCTCTCGAGGAGGAGTCGCGCGCTGCGGCGAACCGGGTATCGCGCACACCCAAGAAGATCAAGGACACCGCCTCGCCGCGCTGGTACGCCCCCACCATGGTGTCGCTCCTGGTCATCGGCCTGCTGTGGGTTGTCACCACCTACCTCTTCGACGGCAAGTACCCGCTGCCCTACTTCACCGAGCATCACATGTATGACTGGTTGTACAACGGCAACCTCTACATCGGCTTCCTCATCATGATGTCTGGCTTCCTCGGTCTGTTGCGCTGGAAGTGACAGTTCAGATACTCATGTGAACAGACATCCGCGAAGGCCCCCGAGCACCGGCTCGGGGGCCTTGTCGTTGTCGTGTCTCCTCACTTCTGAGACGCTCGCTCGGGCAGGAGCCCAGGGCGGGCTGGTTGTCCTGGAGTCGACGGCGGGCCCCTGGCGGCGAAGCCGAGCGCCCTCACTCCGGGCCGGCCCCACCTTCCCCTGCCTGGCCACTTCCAGCTCCCGCCCAGGGGCCAGGAGGTCATGGTTCAACGCCGGCTCCGGCCCACTCCTCCCCCGTCTTCCACAGATCTCCTGTGGATCCGTGGACAACCAACTCCCCACAACCCACGTCGACTTTCCCCATGTGTGGACACACCTGTGGATAACTACATGCTTGTGTTTCCACACCTGTGTCCACAGATGTGGATGAACCACAGCGGTGTTCTTCCACCTGTGTCATTCACGACCGTGCGGACCGCGGACGGCGTCTCAGGCGAGGAAGGCCCGAAGAATGTTGAGCGCCACAAGAGCCACCACGACCGCGCTGGTTCCGGCAATCCCCACGGCCTTTCGCCTCCCCCGAGGAGCCCAGGCGTAGATCGCCGAGACGATCCCTCCGACGAGGAGTCCGCCGAGGTGCCCCTGCCAGGAGATGTTGGCGCCCAGGAAGGAGACGACGGCATTGATCGCCACCAGCGCCACGATCCCCGAGGTGTCTCGTCCAAAGCGCCGCTGCACGATGAACATGGCGGAGAACAGGCCGAAGACCGCTCCCGAGGCCCCCACCGTCAGCGTGATCCAGGACTCGGTGCCCGGCCAGGAGAGCCAGTAGATCGCCGTCGAGCCGCCCAGGGCACTGAGCAGGTAGACGCTGGCGAAGCGCCACCGCCCGAGCACCGGCTCAAGGGTGCCGCCCAGCACCCACAGAGCCCACATGTTGAAGCCGAGGTGCATGTAGTTCGCGTGGAGGAAGGCGGTGGTCAGGAACCGCCAGGGCTCGTGGGCTGCCAGTACCGGCAGGAAGCCCAGCCGGAAATCCAGCGACTGCGTCGCCAGGCCGGGGGCGAGGACCTGAAGCGCGTAGACGACGACGCACAGACCGAGGAGGATCTTGGTGACGAGGGCGCCGGAGACCATGTTCCCACCCAGCAGCGTGCGCGCCTGGCGTCGACCGGCCTGAGACCGACGAGCGCAGTCCACGCAGTGCACCCCCACGGAGCTGGGCACCTGGCAGGTGGGACAGGTGGGTCGGTCGCAGCGCTGGCAGCGCACGTAGGCCACCGTGTCCGGGTGCCGCGGGCACACCGGCGGTGCCTGCTGTGCGAACGAGTTCGTCGAGGTCATCGGATACTCCTGTGCGGATGATCGGGGCTGAGTGTGTTGTGACAGGTGGACCGGGTACGACGACGCCGCCGGGACGCGGGTCCCGGCGGCGTCACAGGGGCGAATCACACCCGATTCCGGTGGTTCGGTAGCGGCGCGGTGGCAGGTCGGCCGAGGCTGAGCGGCCGTCCATCCCCTCCTGGGGGACTACTCGGTGATGTCCACCGAGGTGATGATGACCTCCTGCACCGGGCGGTCACGTGGGTCGGTCTCCACGCCGGAGATCGCGTCGACGACGGCACGGGAGGCCTCGTCGGTGACGGCGCCGAAGATCGTGTGCTTGCCCTGGAGCCACTCGGTGGGGGCAGTGGTGATGAAGAACTGCGAGCCGTTGGTGCCCTTACCCAGGCGGCGGCCGGCGTTGGCCATGGCCAGGACGTAGGGGGCGGCGAAGGTCAGGGAGGCGTCGATCTCGTCGTCGAAGACGTAGCCGGGGCCCCCGGTGCCGTCACCCAGCGGGTCACCGCCCTGGATCATGAAGCCGGGGATGACACGGTGGAAGATGACGTTGTCGTACAGCGGGGCGTGAGACTCCTCGCCGGTGCGAGGATCCGTCCAAGCCTTCTGGCCAGTGGCCAGCCCCACGAAGTTGGAGACGGTCTCGGGAGCCTGTTCGGGGTAGAGCTCCAGGCGGATATCACCGAGGTTGGTGTGAAGAGTCGCTTCCATGGGTGCCATGGTGACACGGTCCTGAGCACATCGGTATGAACCCTGGGCGGCGTGCGGCGCTGTTCACCCCAGGCAAAACGTCTGGACATCGTGTGGGCCAGGCCGCTCGAGGGTGCGACCATTGGTGCACGTTGCACAACAACCGCCTGTATCCGTTTCCAACCTGGGAGGCAACCATGTCCTGCCTGACGAAGACATGCTGCGACAAGAAACTCGACACCACTCATCTGCGCAAGGAGGCAGCATCCTTCGCCGGGTCCGTCGCCGGCCAGGCTGAGAAGGCAGCCCAGTGGGCGGCTCCCCACGTCAGCAAGGCCGCCGGGAGTGTGGCCCGCGCCGCCAAGGACGCACAGGAGCGTCTGGAGCCGGTGGTCCACGATGCCCGCCACCGGGTTGTCGAGGACTACATCCCGCGTGCGCAGCGCGCCGCCGTGGCTGCCCAGGCTGCCGCAGGTACGGACGGTACCCTGACAGAGCGCGCCCAGCGCGTGGCTGTTGCCGCAAAGTCCGCCGCATTGGAGGTTCCCGTGAAGAAGCAGAAGAAGCACCGCGTGCTCAAGACCCTGGGTTGGCTCGCCGTCGCCGGCGCGGCCGCTGCCGGCGCCTACGTCGTGTGGCGTCGTAGCCAGCCGGTTGAGGACCCGTGGGCCGAGGAGTACTGGGCCGACTCCACCGAGGATGAGGCCGGCTACGGCATCAGCCCCGAGGACGCTCAGGCCTGACGGCCCCAGTTCCGTCGACGACGGCGCCGCGCGGGTTTCCACCCGCGCGGCGCCGTCGTCGTTTCTGTGATGGGACTTGGAGTGCGGTCGATGTCCTGCCGGCAGGCCCCGGTGTCAGCGGCGGACGGGGATCACCAGCCCCGTCGCGCCGGTGGCCGGAGCCGGCAGGGGCCGACTCAGACCCGATGACGGTGAACCCGGAAGCCGGGACCGATGTCGCCGGCCGGAACCATCTCAGCCAGGGAGGCGGGGTCGCCGAGGGACCTCGCCGCGACGAAACCGGTGATGGTGTCCACGCCGTAGTCGAGGAGAACCGGGTTGAGCGGCGTCGACGGACCGACCAGGACGGTGTGCGCGTCACGGGAGAGCTCAATGAGGCGCGGCGCGGTCTTGTTGACGAAGCTCGATGACGAGATGAAGACGAGGTCGCACTCGGGCAGGACGTACTCGCAGGCGCTGTCCGGCCAGTCGCCGGGCTGAAGGTTGCGCTCAAGACAGATGTACTCACCGGCACCGGCCAGGGCGGCCTCGGCGAAGGGGAAGTGCCCGATGACCGCCACCCTCTTGCCGACGATCATCTCCTGGTAGGGGTCGAAGACCTGGCGCCAGGTCAGTCCCTCCCCGGTTGGCTCGAAACCGTTGGCTGCGGCCGTCTCCTCCCGCGAGTACCAGGAGTTGATGGCGGCCTGGCCGATACTGGCCTCAGCCAGGTTCCAGGACTTCACCAGGGCGCCGACGTCGCGCAGCGGCCGCCCGTCGAGCGGTCCGTCGTCGCTGAGGGCCGGGCGGCTGCGCACGTCCATGGTCCAGGCCGTGCCGACACCGCCGGCGGAGTTGAGGACGCGGCTCCAGCGGGGCCCCTGGCCCGACGTCCGCACGACGACGTCCTCAGGCAGTCCGTCAAGAAGCGCGTCGTAGATCTCCCATGGCTGTGACATGACCTCATCCTTCTGCAACCGGGTGGTAACTGAGCCTGGCCTATCCTAAGCAGTCCCGTCCGACGGCGCAGCCCTTCGCCCCAGCGCCTCAACGGTTCTTCACGGCATCGCCTCAGTGGAGACAGATCTGAGCGGAAGTCTTCACACCACGGCCGTGCGCGCATTGCTGATGCGAAAGAACACCGATGCATTACTTTCCGACCGACGACGTAATTCATTGTCGACACTCGACCGTAATATTGATTGCTGTTGAGTTGCAGGGATCTTGGGTGGGCTCTCCATAGAATTTCTTGATGCTACCGTGTCAAGGCCCATACCCCTGAGACTGAGGTAGCGCTTCATGCTTCGCCGATTTTTCGTCCGCTCACACCGGCGGGAACTGACGTCGTCGCGTCAGTCATCACGCCAGTCTCGTCAGAGACTGAAGAGTGGTGCCGCCGTATCGGCAGTGGCTCTGATCGCTGCCGCACTCGGCACGGCAACACTTCCGGCACCTCCGGCCGAAGCCATTCACGGCAATCCTGCCGGGGGGTCAGGAAAATTCAGTCAGGTGATCGACTGGATCGACTGGACCGAGATGACCAACACCGTGGCGGGCAGAGGCGCGGCGATTCTCCCTGACGGAAGCACCGGCGTGGTCTGGTCGACTCCGACACAGATCTCCGGCAATATGTGGCGCTCCAGCCGTTGCACCGTATCCAATGTGCGAACCACTGCCGTAGGGAGAAAAGAGTCGGGTCTACCCACGGACCGGGGTCTGAGTATCGGATACAAACCGGGTAGCTGGAGAGGAGATGGCCTGTCTCATCTTTATAACGACGGTACGAACTACACGGCCGGGGCTGTCAAAAAGCCCTACGTGACCTCATCCAACCTGCCCCTGGGTATTGCCAATCTGCAGGACTCCTCAACCCACCAGTTCCAGGTCGAATGCAGTTCCTACCTCGTCACCTCCACCTCCCGACCCGCGAAGAGCCAGCTGGAACGTCTCCCCGATAAGGTGGAGATTCCCATGGAGGGCATGGTTTTCGCCGATGCGGAGTCCTCGAGCTGGCACAACCCGCACGGCCAGAAGGAATACATCTCCGTTTCCCCGATTCCCTACAGCCGCGCCCAAGACGTCTCCTACCGCCTGCTGGAGACCACCCGGACAGAAGGGTGCACGACGAGTTCCTGGGCGGGCAAGGTCTCTGTCTCCACGCCTGTTGGCAACAGACCCGGCGTCAAGCTCCGCCCGGACAACGCCGAGTGCAGCTCGTTCTTCAACGCGGGTTATGGCCCCTCCTCGGTCATGCTTCTGAGCAACACCCGCAGTGGCTATGTTGAGATCCATGGAGGCGGTAAGGGCGCCGTCGCCCTCGGCATCGTCTCCTACATGGACTACGGCGACGCACCTGAGAGCTATGGCATCGCCGGCAGCGTGTTCCAGCCCGCATGGAACGGCGGGGAGCTGTCTGACAGCGGACAGCTCAACATCGCCCGCGGCACGACACCGTACGAGGGCGACCCCGGCGATTGGTACAACCTGAGTCAGGCCGCGGATCAAGAGCACGTGGCCACCACCAATTCCGCCGTCGTGCGCCTGGGGGCCCTGACGGACCACAACAGCAGCATCCTCCACACCGCTGACGCCTCAGGCGACGACAGTGATGACATTGATGACGAGGACGCCCTCCCTGCTGATTGGGACCGCGTCATCTGGACCGACATCGGCAAAAAGTGGAGCCAGGAGATCACCTGCTCGGGCAACCAGACCAAGGTTGCCGGCTGGGTGGACTGGAACCGGGACGGCACCTTCTCCGCCGGCGAGCGCTCCGAGGTGACCTCCTGCTCCAGCACCGGCACGGCCACCCTGACCTGGACCGTCCCCCAGGACGCCAAGCGGAGCACCATCAACGGGAACGGCGCCGCCACCTTCATGCGTCTGCGCATCACCGGCAACCTGGCCAACGGTCAGGCAGCTGAGGACCCTCAGCCCACCGGTATCGCACTCAACGGCGAAGTCGAGGACCACCAGGTGCAGGTCCAGCTGCCCAGCCTGAGCATGGTCAAGCAGGTGGATAACACCGCGGCCGGGCCCCTGGGCCTGTCCGCCAACGACTGGACGCTCACCGCCTCTCCCAAGAGTGGTAAAACGGCCTCCGGAGCCGGCGGCTTCGACGCCGCTTACCTGCCCCAGGGCAAGACGGTTCTCTCCGAGTCCTCGTCGTCGCCCAAGGCCGCCGGGTACAAGGCCACCGTCACCTGCGTACCGCACCCGAAATCGGATATCAGGATTCCGACGTCGACCGTCGACGCCGCCTCGAAGACCCTGGACCTGGCCACCGGCGAGTGGATGCAGTGCACGATGGTCAACACGGCGCTGCCCGGACAGGTCATCTGGAGCAAGGTCGACGAGGCCGGTAAGCCTCTGGCAGGGACCGTGTTCACACTGGCCTCGACATCACTGAACGGCGGCCAGAAGGAGGTGGCCGACTGCGTCGTCACCGGCGGCCAGGCCACCTGCCCCAACGGCTCGGCGGACCAAGACCCTCGTGCCGGGTTCTTCAGGGTCTCCGGGCTGACCTGGGGCGAGTACTCCCTCACCGAGACCCAGGCGCCGACCGGCTATCACCTCTCTGAGACCACCCTGACCAAGACCCTGGACGGATCAGCGCCCGCTGCCGGTAAGGACGACAACACCCCCACCCTCGACCTGGGGCAGGTCGTCAACACCCGGATCAAGGGGTCGGCCACCTGGACCAAGACCGATGAGCGCGGCAACGCCATCAAGGGCGCCCAGTGGTCGCTGATTCCCCTTGACTCCGACGGAAGGCCCCAGCCGGACCGGGCCCGCACTATCACCGACTGCGTGGGCACCTGCGCCCAGGGCGGCCTGGACACCGATGCGAACCCCGGGGTCTTCAAACTGGTGGACCTGGAATACGGCTCCTACCAGCTCATTGAGACCAAGGCGCCGACCGGCTACGTCCTGGACGCCACCCCCCGCACCATCACCATCTCCACTCAGGGCCAGGTCGCAGCGCTGGGCAATATTTCCAACCGCAAGTCGGCGGTTCCCGCCATCCCCTTCACCGGAGGAAGCGCAGCTGACACCTTCCTCATCGGTGGAGGGGCGGTGCTGGGGATCACCGCACTGGTCGTGACGATCCAGGCATACCGACGCCGTCGAGGCGGTATGGACTGACAAGGGGCCCACGAGGGAGTGATCCTCCCAGCGGATGAGCGCGGCTGACGGGCTGCTGGTGCTTCGGCATCGGCAGCCCGTCAGTCGTTCCCGCACCCGCCAACTTTGTTTTCAATATCGATACTGATACTGTTCGGGCATGGCCTCCTCCGCACTGCTGCACCCGGTTCGTCTGCGCATCGTCCAGACACTGCTCGCCGACGGCGACCTCACACCTCATCAGCTTCATGCACGTCTTGCCGACGTCCCCATCGCGACGCTCTATCGGCACATCAACCACCTCGCCTCGCACGGACTCATCGAGGTGGCCCAGGAGCGTCAGATCCGGGGGACCAGTGAGAAGACCTATCGAGTCGCCCCTGGAATGGCCAACCCGACCCCACAGGACCTCGACTCCTTGAGTCGCGAGGAGCTCATGACGGTGTTCACCGTCTTCACCACCGGACTCATCGGCGACTTCGCCGCATACATCCGCGATGGCGATCACCCTGATCTCGCCGAGGACCGGGTGAACTTCACCCAGGCGAGCTTCTGGGCGACTCAGGCGGAGGTCGATGCGTTTCTCAACACCGTCTCCCGAGCTCTGCGAGACCTGATGGGGAATCAGCCCGGAGACGACCGGCGGCGTCGAACGCTGACCACGGTCCTGATCCCACGGCCTGACGGCGAGCAGAGCGACTGACCACCACCAGGACCCTCCCCACTCACCCCTCATCGAGAAAGCGAGCTTCACCGTGAACGCTCCTGGCCATCCGTCCATCTGGATCCCCGTCATCGTCCTGATCACCATCGTGATCGTGGCATGCCTGATCGATATCGCCAGACGCTCCCACGTCAAGCACCTGCCCAAGGCGGCCTGGGCTCTCATCGTGGTGCTCGTCGTCCCCCTCGGAGCGGTCGCCTACCTGACCTTGGGACGGGGCACGGGAACAACGCTGAGCGACGGAGACCTGTGATGCCTCGCGGCACCGCTCTTCATGTCAGCCACCTGAGCAGGGTCTTCGCCAATGGAGCCGGCATCCATGACATCTGTCTGGAGGCCCAGGACCAGTCGGTCACGGCGGTCATCGGACCCAACGGGGCCGGCAAGACGGTCCTGTTCAGCGTGATCGCCGGCCTGTGCCCTGCCGATGAGGGCGACATCGAGGTCGCCCCTGGCCGGACGGTGGCTTACTGCCCGGATGTTCCTCAGTTCGAGTCATGGTTGACGGCAACCGAGATCGTGGAGACCTCGTTGGCACTATCAGGCACCTCCGGCGACATCGGTGTCCTCGAGGCGCTGGATCAGTGCGGGCTGGCCCGTGTGGCCAAGCGGCGGGTCGCCGACTTCTCGAGAGGGATGCTGCAGCGCCTGGGGGTCGCGGCGGCACTCGTTCTGGACCCGGGTCTGCTGATCCTGGACGAACCCAACAGCGCCCTGGATCCCGTCGGCCGCGCCGACGTGCGCAGCCTCATCCAGGAGCAGAAGCAGCATCGGTGCATTCTCCTGTCCAGCCATCTGCTCAGTGAGGTCGAGCAGCTGGCCGACCATGTCATCGTCATCAGTGAGGGGCGCGTCATCTCCCGGGGCACGACGGCGGATCTCCTCACCTCGGGTCGCGATCCCTCCTGGACCCTCAGGTTCCTTCACCCCTGCGAGCCCGGCGAGCAGGAACGTCTGACCACGAGGCTGAGTCAGGCGTTCCCCAGTGGCTCCTTCACCACACCGACCACAACCACCTGCACAGTCCGCTTCCCGAGCCTCGACATGGGGACGGCCCTGCTTCCCCGGGTCATGGAGCAGGTGGACGTCCCCACGCTCGAGGTGACGCTGACGGGCCGTGACCTCGACGCATCCTTCGCCAACCTTGTCACCAGACAGGAGTTCTGATGCCCACTCCGCCTCGGTTGGCCTCGGCCCACCCCACCAGAGCCTCCATCACAAGTTCTCTCGTCGTCGAGCTGCGCCGGCTCGCGCGCTCCGGCCTCGGTCTCGGGGTACTCGTGGCCTTCGCCTTCTTCGGCCTGTCCAGTCCGGCACTCGCGATCTACATGCCTGAGATTCTCGGCGCCGCAGCGAGCAGCGACCAGCTCACGATCTCGGCCTCGCAGGCCACACCGGCCGATGCCGTCTCCCTGTTCAACCAGTCCGCCATGCAGCTGGGTCTCATTGTGACGGTCGCGGTGGCGATCACCTCAGTCGGTTGGGACACGCGCCCGGGCTCCTCGATCTTCTACCGGACCCGGGTGCGCCGGTTGAGCGCCGTGCTGCTTCCGCGTCTGGCCGTCGACTGGCTCATCGCATGGGCAACGTACTCGTGCGGCCTGCTCCTCACCGTCGTCGTGACTGCCGGTGCGATCGGACGTCCCCCCTTTGCCATGGTGGTCAGGACGTGGGCGGCCTGTGGACTCTACATCGTCATGGCGATGAGTATCGGCCACCTGCTTGCGGCAGGTCTGCGTCGAACGACGACGGCCATTGCCCTGACCACCCTCCTGGTCCTCGTCCTACCGGTGATGAACCAGGTACCGGGAATATCCCGTCGGCTTCCCACCGCGCTGCTCCTGCCGACGGGGCCGCATGCGATGCCTGTGATCGCGGCCCTGGTCGTCATCGCACTGTGCTGCGCCGGAAGCGTCCTCATCGCCGGACGACAGACGCTCAGGCGCGATGCCTGACGGGACTCGTGGGTCAGGACGATCTTGATGGGCGGCAGACACCTCGGTGTCTGCCGCCCATCTGCGTGAACCATCAGTTCGGATACCTCACAGGAGCGGCAGGAGGATTTCGGTGACAGCGTCGACAGGTGGAGTGGTCGCCGGGTCAGTGAGGTACTCCTCGATGATCGGATGGTCTCGCGGTTCCTCGCCCGAGCTCAGCAGCCACTGACCGTAGAGCCACCGGTAGGCGGCATGCATCGACGAGTACGGGCCGATGTAACGCATAATCGCGTGCCGGCCGGCCGGCACCATCCTCTCAGCAAGGTCGTGGGGAATCTCCGTACCGGGGTCAACGACGGTTCCAGCCGCCGAGCGCAGATCCGCCGGGGGAACGGCGCCGGGATCGTCCTCATAGATGGCAACCATCAGACTCCCAGAGCCCACACGGTCTCTGACTCGGCTGAACGCCCGGCCGATATCCATATAGGAACCACGGTGCTCGGATACGGCAAGTCGATAGCCGCAGCGAGTCTCCACGCGCACCGCCCACCCCGGGTCCTCTCTCACCGACGACGTCGATCCCGAACCACAACTCGTCACTGGCGAGTCGATCGATGCCGGGCGTCCACCGATGCGGAATCGGCTGGGAGTCGTCCTATAAGCGCGGAGAAAGGCTCGGCTGAACACTTCGGTGCCGGTGAACCCGGCTTTCCAGGCGATCCGTTCCACCGGCCATGAGGTCTCTGTGAGCATGGCGGCAGCCCGCTCCAGACGGAGACGGCGTACGGTCTGAGCGGCCGTCTCCCCACGCACCGCCCGGTATATGCGGTGCCAGTGATAGCGGGAGAACCCGGAGACGTGAGCGAGAGTCTCCAGACTGAGGTCCTCGTCAAGATGCGCATAGATGTAGTCGGTGACAACGTCGAGCTGGCGTTGGTACTGCTCAGCCCTCATGTGTCCGAAAGGACCCCGATGGACAGGTGAATCGAGCCATCCGGAGCGTAGTACTCGTAGTCGGCACGATAGTCACGGGTCAGGTCCTTGCGGGCCCAGACATCCACCCACGCTTCATAGACACTCTCCGGCCGAGCATCAGCCAGCGTGACGATGTCGTAAGTGGAGTTCGGGATCGTGACAGTCACCTGGCCAGGGGGAACCGGACCTCCGGCCTCGATGCGTCTGCCGATGACGAGGGTGTAGACGCCGTCGACATCGTCGCCGGGAGTCTCGTAGTCGGTATAGACCGCATAGATGCCGGGGCCGACGCCGGGCTTCTCGGGTGCGAGGAGCCCGGCGTCGGCAGCGGCCCGCCAGTGAGGAGGAATGGTGCGGGCCGCCTCTCGGTTCGATGTCCGAAGAGGCAGGCCAACGACGTCGAAGGAGCCAATCGTTTCTCTCATGCGCACCATGATGCTCATATGGCGCCCGGAGCTCACCGACGATTCTTGCGGACCTAAACAGGTCGTCAGTCCTGCGAGTGGGCCAGAACGATCTTGCCGGTGGTGGTTCCCGCGCGCACCGCGGCGACGGCCTGCGCGGCCTCCTGGATCGGGAGCCGGTCGGTGACGTGGACACGGAGCTCTCCGGAGGCCACGAGCTCCACCGCACGCCTCAGGTGGCGTCCGACGAGCACCGGGTTCACCCGGCTGAAGGCCCCGAGGTTGAAGCCGATGACGCCGATGCCCCGCAGCCACAGCGACGTGGTACTCACCTGCTGGTCCTGAGCCTGGGAGGCGTCCCCCAGCGCGAGGAGGCGTCCTCCCGTGCGCAGCAGGTCGAGGCTGCGCAGTCTGGCCGGGCCCGCCACCGGGTCGGCGACGACGTCGAACTGGGCGGGTTCGGCGTCATCGAGCTCCTCGGTCAGCCAGGCCTCGTCATAGCCCAGGTCCAGGATCTCCTGGCGCTTGGCCTCGCTGCGGGTGACGCCGACGACGCGGCCCGCACCGAGCAGCCGGGCCACCTGGCCCATCTGTGAGCCGAGGCCACCGGCGGCGGCATGGACCAGCACGCTCTCACCGCGGCGCAGGTGGGCGATCTCCTCCAGGGCGACGAGCGCCGTCGTCGAGTTGGCCGGAACTGCCGCGGCCAGCACCGGGTCCAGACCCGCGGGCAGAGACGTCACGAGCTCGGCGGGCGCCACGGCGACCTGCCCGTAACCGCCACCTCCGGTGATGGTCAGGGCGACGACGGCATCCCCGACCCGGTAGCCATCCACCCCGTCGCCGAGAGCGCGGACGCGGCCGCTCACCTCCAGCCCGGGGGTCCAAGGCAGGTCGATGGGCACAAGACCCTCGGTGAAGAGCGCCTCGACGTAACCGACGCCGGCATGGTCCACATCCACCGCGATCTGGCCCGGCCCGGGCTCGGGAGTGGGGGCCTCCTGGTAGCGCAGCCCGGACGCAGGGCCGTCGAAGCTGACGATCTGCATGGCCTTCATGTGCAACACCTTTCTGTATCAGTCATCAACACCGTATCAGATACCTGATACTGGACAAGGGAGGGTCCCTTGGTGATCCGTGGAGACGGTGCTGGCCTTGCGCCCGCGAAAGCAGTGATCAGCGGCGGCTCGGCCGCTACTCGGCGCTGAGGTCGTCCCGCAGGAGGGCGGTGACCCGTCCGAGCATCTCGGTGAGCTGCTCTCGCTCCCTGGAGGTGAAGGCCTCAGCCATGCGTTGCTCGATGCCTCGCGCGGCCTCGTCGGCGCGCAGTACCAGAGCCTCACCCTCGGGCGTGAGTGAGGTGATGAGGACCTTGGCGTGGTCGGAGGAGGGGTGCCGAGTGACGAGTCGCTTCTGCTCCAACTTGGCGATGACGGTGGCCATCGTCTGCGGGGTGACCGCAGCGGCCCTGGCCAGCTGGGCCGAGGACTGTTCGGGCACGTAGTACAGGGAGAGCATGGCGGCGTACTGGGCCACTGTGAGGCCGAAGCTCCTCAAGGCCTCGGTCTTAGCGGCCATCATGGCCTGCTCTGCCGACTTGATGTGCAGACCCAGTCGCACCCCGGTGTCCTCGACGAGCTCGCGACGTCCTCGCCTCGGGGGCGGAATGTCAACGGTGCGGCTCACGGTGCTCATCCTAGGAGGCACCGTCATCGGGGAAGAAGATCTCCTCGATGGTCAGTCCGAAGACGCGTGCAATGGTGAAGGCCAGGGGCAGGGAGGGGTCGTAGCGACCGGCCTCCAGGGCGTTGACCGTCTGGCGGGAGACACCCAGCTCCTCGGCGAGTCGGGCCTGAGTCCAGCTGCGCTGGGCGCGCAGCACCTTGAGATCGTTCCTCACCGGTACCGCCAGGTGGACCACAGCATCCCGATACCGAAGAAGAAGGCCCATACAGCACTGACCCATATGAGACTGACTCGAGGAGCCCCCACCTCCTCCAAGAGGCTGTAGGCGATCGAAGTGATCACCGTTCCTGCTGCAGAGACCACGAGCGCTTCCATCACCTTCCGCGCCTGCATCTCATCCGCCTCCCAGGCTAATCGCACCATTGCCCACGCACAGACGAAAACACCAACCATGGGAAGCAGTGCCAGGGCGAATCGCAGTGGGTCGTCCTCCATGGATCGGGCCCATCGCAGGCCGACCAGAACTCCAACGGAGTAAAGAATGGCGCCGACACTGAATCGGATGGAGTAGGCGATACCCGCCTTACGCTCAATGGTCATGGCTGCCTTCCGTCGGTGGAGACAATGAAGCGGATCGGTTGCCGGTGATCATCCGGATCAACCCTGACCACGACAAGAATTATAAAGCAACCTTGTCATTGAGTCAAGGTCACTTTCCTTCTCGACGGTGTCCTCCTGGCCGTCGTGTCGTCACCAGGTACGCGCTGCCCAGCGCCGCGCCGGCGATAACCGGGAAGGCGGGGATCACCCATCGATGGGGGCGCACCTCGACCCCGTGAGCTCGCAGCGCCCGCTTCGCCAGGACCCAGAAGGGCAGGACGACCGGCAGCGCCGTCGCCACCCCCGGGGTGTAGCGGCGGGCAAGGGCCGCTGTGGCCAGGTGGCTGAAGGTGTGCATGCCGTAGCCGTAGAGCGCGGCCTGGTAGAAGGGCGAGCGTCCACGGGTGCGGTAGCCGTCCATGGAAGCGGCAGCCATGAGGACGCCCATGAGACCGATCCCCAGGTAGACGTGCTCACGCGAGCAGCCGTGACGTCGGATGTCCTCGGGCAGGAAGGGAATCGCGTCGAAGACCGGGTGCGTCCAGCCGGGCATCGTGGCCAGTTCCTCGAGGTCATGAGCCAGCCACGAGAAGAACAGGCCCCCGGTCGCCAGTGAAACAGAATCCATCTCAGTCACCTCCGATACCGACAGTACCTGAGAAATAATCCCCGAGGCGGACCACCATCATGGCCCATCTCGGGGAGCAGAGAGTATAGAAATCAGTGGTGGAGCCAACGGGACTCGAACCCGTAACCCCCTGCTTGCAAAGCAGGTGCGCTACCAATTGCGCCATGGCCCCTCAGGGAGCGTCATCACCAGTTCCGTCAGCTGCTAGTCGACGGGGTCGGTGACCTCGGCCCACGCGGCCCGCTCCATGCGGGCCGCCTCGAACCTGAGCCACGCGGCATAACCCGCGGCGGCCAGGAACGAAAAGACCGCGGCTGATACGACTGCACGGTTCCTCATGAAACCTCCTCATCGTCTCACCGCGGACGGTGGGCCTAGCTGGACTCGAACCAGCGACCTCATCCTTATCAGGGATGCGCTCTAACCAACTGAGCTATAGGCCCTTGCGACCGGAGAAGATTAACCTGCCCGGCCATGACAGACCAAATCCGATCACTCGTCCGCAAGCGTGAGATGGATCCCACCAACGAGGGTGGCGGTGATGTTGTAGAGAAAGGCGCCCAATGTGGTCAGAGCAGTCATCAGCACGATATCCACCACGGCGATAATTGTGGAGACGGCGAGGGCTCGCGGCAGCTCGAGGTAGGCCACGATCGCGGAGAAGGTGTTGGAGCGTTCACCGGCGACCGTCTTGACGAGCTCCTCGATGGTGGAGAAGACGTGCATGGCGTCGAGCATGAACCACACGACCGCCGTAGCGACGATGAGCATGATGCCCGCGGCGAAGCTGAGCAGGAAGCTCGCCTTCATCACCGACCAGGGATCGACCCGAGTCAGGGCCAGGCGCACACGGCGAGGCCCGGCAATGGTCTTCTTGCTCTTCTTGCTCTTGCCGCCCGACGCACTGCCGGAGGCATCCGCGCCACCCACAATGGATGCGGCACCTGCGGACTGCCCACCGTCAGGGGACATGGAAACCGGCTGGCTCATGCTTCGACCTCACTCTCGTTGTCTTCCAACGCTACCGTGTCCTCCGCTGAGTCCGCAGGAGAGTCACCAGTGTCACCTTCTTGGGTCGCATCGGCCCGGGCCTGACCGGTGGAGTCCGCAGACTCGGCGCTCGGGGCGCTATCGGCGGCATCGACCGCCTCCTCCATGTCCCGTTCAGTGTTGCGTGCCACCGCGATGATGCGGTCTCCGGCGTCGGGCTTGGCGAAAGTCACGCCCTGTGTGGTTCGCCCAGTACGCGAGACCTCGACGACGGCGGAGCGGACCACCTTGCCCGAGGCCATGATGCACAGCACCTCATCACCGGAGTCGGTCACCAGGGCGCCCACGAGGTTGCCTCGTGCCTCAACGAGGTTGGCGACCTTGACACCCAGGCCGCCGCGGCCCTTGACGGGGTAGTCGACGACGTTGGTGCGCTTGGCGTAGCCGCCCTCGGTGACGACGAAAAGGTCGGCATCCTGCCACGAGGGGTCGACGACATCCATGGCCAGCAGGTAGTCGTCCTCGCGGAACCGCATGCCGGTGACTCCACTGGTGGCCCGGCCCGTGGGGCGCAGGGTGTCGTCGTCGGCGTGGAATCGCAGGGACTGGCCGGCGTGGGAGACCAGCAGAAGGTCCTGTCCGGTGCTCAGGAGCCGGGCGGAGACGAGCTCGTCGTAGTTGCCGTCCTCGTCCTGGCGCAGGTTGATGGCGATGACGCCGCCGGAGCGGTTGGAGTTGTACTCGCTCAGGCGGGTCTTCTTGACCAGGCCGCGGCGGGTGGCCAGGACCAGGTAGTCGGCCTGGTCGTAGTCCTGGAGCTCCATGACCTGGGCGATCTCCTCGCCGGGCTGGAAGGCCAGGAGGTTGGCCACGTGCTGGCCCTTGGAGTCGCGCCCGCCCTCCGGCAGCTCGTAGCCCTTGGCGCGGTAGACGCGGCCGTAGTTGGTGAAGAACAGCAGCCAGCGGTGCGTCGTGGTGACGAAGAAGTGGTCGACGACGTCGTCCTCGCGCAAGGTGGCCCCGCGGATGCCCTTGCCGCCGCGGTGCTGGGAGCGGTAGGAGTCGGTGCGGGTGCGCTTGGCGTAGCCGGATCGGGTGATGGTGACGACCACGTCCTCCTCGGGGATGAGGTCCTCCATGCTCATCTCGCCGTCGAAGGGCACGATCCGGGTGCGGCGCTCGTCGCCGTACTTCTCAACGATCTCGGCGAGCTCGTCGGAGACGATGCCCCGCTGACGCTCCGGGGAGGCGATGATCTCGCGCAGGTCCTTGACACGGGCGCGCAGCTCGTCGGACTCCTCCTGGATCTTGAGGCGCTCCAGGGCGGCCAGACGACGCAGCTGGAGGGAGAGGATGGCCTCGGCCTGGGCCTCGTCGACGTCCAGCAGGCCCATGAGGCCGGTGCGGGCCTCCTCAGTGGTGGGTGAGCGCCGGATGAGGGCGATGACGGCGTCGAGGGCGTCGATCGCCTTGAGCAGGCCCTCAAGGATGTGGAGGCGCTCCTCGGCCTTGCGCAGGCGGAAGCGGGAGCGGCGCACGATGACGTCGATCTGGTGGCTCACCCAGTGACGCACGAACCCGTCCAGGCTCAGGGTGCGCGGCACCCCGTCGACCAGGGCGAGCATGTTGGCCGGGAAGTTGTCCTGGAGCTGGGTGCGCTTGTAGAGGTTGTTGAGGACCACCTTGGCGACGGCGTCGCGCTTGAGGACGATGACGAGTCGCTGACCGGTGCGCCCGGAGGTCTCATCACGGATGTCTGCGATGCCGGTGACCTGGCCGTCGCGCACGAGCTGGGCGATCTTGTCGGCCAGGTTGTCGGGGTTGACCTGGTAGGGCAGTTCGGTGACCACGAGGCACTGGCGCCCCTGGATCTCCTCGACGTTGACCACGGCCCGCTGGGTGATGGATCCACGGCCGGTGCGGTAGGCGTCCTCGATGCCTCGCCGGCCCAGGATGGTCGCGCCGGTGGGGAAGTCGGGTCCGGGGATCCGCTCGATGAGGGCGTCGAGCAGCTCCTCGCGCGAGGCGTCGGGGTGCTCGAGGTACCACTGGGCTCCGCGGGCGACCTCGCGCAGGTTGTGCGGCGGGATGCGGGTGGCCATGCCCACGGCGATGCCCTCGGAGCCGTTGACCAGGAGGTTGGGGAACCGGGCCGGCAGGATGACCGGCTCCTGGTTTCGTCCGTCGTAGTTGTCCTGGAAGTCGACGCTGTCCTCGTCGATGTCCCGGAGCATCTCCATGGCCAGGGGCGCCATCTTGCACTCGGTGTACCGGGGGGCGGCGGGCCCCAGGTTGCCGGGTGTGCCGAAGTTCCCCTGGCCGGCCACCAGCGGGTAGCGCAGCGACCACCACTGGACCAGACGGGCCAGGGCGTCGTAGATGGCGCTGTCGCCGTGGGGGTGGTAGGTCCCCATGACGTCGCCGACGACGCGGGAGGACTTGGAGAAGGAGGCGGTGGGGCGGTAGCCGCCGTCGTACATGGCGTACAGGACGCGGCGGTGGACCGGTTTGAGCCCGTCGCGCACGTCGGGCAGGGCCCGGCCCACGATGACGCTCATCGCGTAGTCGAGGTAGGAGCGCTGCATCTCCATCTGGAGGTCGACCGGCTGGATGCGCTCGGGGGCGACTACGTTCGTCGCTCCCTCGTCGCCGATGATCTCTTCAACTTCGTCGCTCACAGGATTCCTTCGTGTTCAGAGGATGTCGCCGGCAACGGGCCGGCGGTTCACGTGTCGCTCGGTGCCGCTCAGATGTCCAGGAAGCGGACGTCGGAGGCGTTGCGCTGGATGAAGGAGCGCCGCTGCTCGACGTCGTCGCCCATGAGGATCGCGAAGGTCTCGTCGGCGTCGGCCGCCTCATCGAGCGTGACCTGCTTGAGGATCCGGGTCGTGGGGTCCATGGTCGTCTCCCACAGCTCGTGGTCGTTCATCTCGCCCAGACCCTTGTAGCGCTGGATCCCGCCGTCCTTGGGCAGGCGGCGGCCCTTCTCCTGTCCGGCGGCCAGGAGCTTGTCGCGCTCGGCGTCGGAGTAGGCGAACTCGTGCTCGGCGTTGGACCACTTGAGCCGGTAGAGCGGCGGCATGGCGATGTAGGTGTGGCCGTGCTCGATGAGGGGCCGCATGTAGCGGAACAGGAGGGTCAGCAGGAGGGTGGCGATGTGCTGGCCGTCGACGTCGGCGTCGGCCATGATGACGATCTTGCCGTAGCGCAGCTTGGTGATGTCGAAGTCCTCACCGATACCGGTACCGAAGGCCGTGATGAGGCTGCGGATCGTGTCGGAGGACAGGGCCCGGTCCAGGCGAGCCTTCTCCACGTTGAGGATCTTGCCGCGGATCGGCATGATCGCCTGGTGCTCGGGGTCGCGGCCGCCGACGGCGGAGCCGCCGGCCGAGTCGCCCTCGACGATGAAGATCTCGGAGTCCGCGGCGTTCTTCGAGGAGCAGTCGCGCAGCTTGCCCGGCATGGAGGCGGACTCCAGGACGCCCTTGCGGCGGGTGGCCTCGCGGGCCTTGCGGGCGGCCAGGCGCGCGGCGGCGGCCTGGGAGGCCTTGGTGATGATGGCACGGGCGTCGCTCGGGTGGGAGTCCAGCCAGTCGCCGAGCTGGCCGTAGACCGTCTGCTGGACGAAGGTGCGCGCCTCGGTGTTGCCGAGCTTGGTCTTGGTCTGCCCCTCGAACTGCGGCTCGGAGAGCTTGACGGAGATGACGGCCGTCAGCCCCTCACGGATGTCGTCACCGGTGAGGTTGTCGTCGCGCTCCTTGAGCAGGCCCTTGTCCCGGGCGTACTTGTTGACCAGGGTGGTCAGCGCCGTACGGAAGCCCTCCTCGTGGGTACCGCCCTCGGTGGTGTTGATCGTGTTGGCGTAGGTGTGGACCGACTCGGAGTAGGCGCTGGTCCACTGCATGGCGATCTCCAGGCTGATGGAGTGGTTCTCGCCCAGGGACTGCTCGGCCTCGAAATCGATGATCTCGGGGTGGATGAGCTCGGCCTTCTTGGACTTGTTGAGGAAGGCGACGTAGTCGCGCAGGCCGTGCTCGTAGCAGTAGGAGTCGGTGCGGAAGCCGACCTCGGGGGCGTCGGGGGCGGAGTCGTCCCCGGCGATCTCGTCGCCGGCGTCCTGGACGCCGATGCGCTCGTCGGTCAGGGTGATGCGCAGGCCCTTGTTGAGGAAGGCCATCTGCTGGAACCGACGACGCAGCGTCTCGTAGTCGAAGTCGACCGTCTCGAAGATGCTCGGGTCCGGGTAGAAGGTCTGGGTGGTTCCGGTGGACTCGGTGGTCTCGCCCTTGACGAGCTCGGTGATGGGGCGGCCGCCGTCGGCGAAGGACATGCGCCACACGAATCCCTGCCGGTGGACCTCGGTGTCCACCCGGGTGGACAGGGCGTTGACCACGGAGATGCCCACGCCGTGCAGACCGCCGGAGACCGCGTAGCCGCCGCCTCCGAACTTGCCTCCGGCGTGCAGGATCGTCATGACGACCTCGACGGTGGGCTTGTGCTCGGTGGGGTGCTCGTCGACCGGGATGCCGCGGCCGTTGTCGCTGACGCGCACGCCGCCATCGGCCAGGATGGTGACCTCGATGTGGTCGCAGTAACCGGCCAGGGCCTCGTCGACGGAGTTGTCGACGACCTCGTAGACGAGGTGGTGCAGGCCCCGCTCACCGGTGGAACCGATGTACATGCCGGGGCGCTTCCGGACCGCTTCGAGCCCTTCGAGGACGGTGATGTCCGAGGCTCCGTAATCGTGATTCACAGTGGCGTCCTGGTCAGACACGTGTCAGTTGCTCCTCAATCTGTGCGCATCGGGACCTCAGTGGTCCGATGTCTCCGTCCGGCCCCTTCACACGACGATCCTGAGGAGGATCGTGCGCACACGTAGGTGGGTACATCAGGACGGTCCTGGGCGCACCTTGGGCGGTTTCACCGCATTCTAGCGTAGACGGGCCCGTGAACCGCTGCACCGTGAGCAGCTGGGAGCGTGCCCGTGGTCACCTCTGTCTCACGCGGATCACCGCATCGCCCGGTGCCCGGCATCCGCCCCGTGATTTTCCGACGACGACGGCCCCGACCGGCGCGTTGACGATGATACCCGCAGTCCCACTACCCGTAGGTATCGCGCGGACCACGGGTGCCGCGCAGGCCGACGCCCCGACGCTTCCAGGAGGGACCGGCCGGCCCCAGGATCCGCAGCTCCACCCCGTCGCCGGTGCTGATTCCTCCGGCCTGGCGACCGCCGGGCCCTGAGTGCAGGGCCTCAACGATTCGGGCCTCGATGGTGGGCTGGAGGAGTCGAAGCTGCTGGGCCCAGCTCGACGACGAGGCGCGCAGAGTGATGCATCCGGCGTCGAAGGACTCGATGGTGCAGTGCTCGGCGACCTGATCGCCCACGATGGTCCGCCACCGGACGACGACGCCGGCCACCGCGAGCTTTCCGGCCCAGCCGTTGTCGGCCACCATGCGGCGCAGCTCGCGTTGCCCGGTGCGGGGATCGAAGGGGGTGGGGCCGGGCCGGTCGCGTCCCCGTGCCAGTCCCGGGCCCCGGTCGGCCGGGTCGTCCGGGTTCTGGCCCAATGCCCGGGCCAGCTCGCGGCGCTGGTCCCAGGGCGCCGCCTGCTGCGCGTCGTTGCTCCCGGAACCACCCGCCGGTTCGCGCAGCCTGCGGGCCGGGACGCGACTGGCTCCCTTCTCCCAGGCCTGGGCGCGCTGACGGGTCAGGGCGCGCTGGGCCAGGACATCGGGAAGCGGGCCGTCGCCGGTGGGCGGGGAGGGCTCAGCCATGGGTGACCTCACCGTCGGCCACGCGGTACCGGGCACCGGCGAGCTCGGCGGGGACGTCGTCGTCGACGGCGGCGGTCAGCAGGACCTGCTGGGCTCCGGCGACCATCTGGGCCAGAGCGCGGCGGCGCTGCTCGTCGAGGGAGGCGAAGACATCGTCGAGAATGAGTACCGGCTCGCCGTCGCCCCCGTAGGCGTCGACGTCGGTGCGCAGCATGTCGTAGGAGGCCAGACGCAGCGCCAGGGCCAGGGACCACTGCTCGCCGTGGGAGGCGAATCCGCGGGCGGGCAGGCCGGTGAGGAACAGGGAGAGATCGTCACGGTGCGCCCCGACGAGGTTCGCGCCGCGGTCGATCTCGCGGGCGTGGAGCTCGCCCATGGCGCTCTCCAGGCGCGTGGCGAGGGCGGTCTCATCGAGAAGCGTCTCCTCTCCGGCGAGCCAGGCCGACTCGTCGTGAGGGTCGGGCTCCGGGGATCCCTCGTGGGTCAGCAGGCTCGCGCGGTAGGCGATCTGAGCACGGGAACGCTGCCCGCAGGCCCCGGAGACGGTCTCGTAGGCGGAGGCGACCCAGGGGCGCAGGCGCCGAACGACGTCGACACGGGCGGCGATGAGCCGAGCGGCTGCCGCGGCGAGCTGGGCGTCCCAGATCTCCAGGGTGGAGAGCATGGAGGCAGTTGATGAGCGGGCCGCGCGCGCGGACTTCAGGAGGCTGGCGCGCTGGGCGAGGATCTTGTCGTGCTCGGCGCGCACCCCGGCCAGGCCCGGGCGCAGCGCGACCACCAGGTCGTCGAGGAACCCCCGGCGGACCCCGGGCTCGGCGCGCACCAGGGAGAGGTCCTCGGGGGCGAAGACGACCGCGCGCAGCACCCCGAGCAGGTCGCGGGGCCGACAGCTGCCCCGGTTGAGACGGGCCCGGTTCGCCTTGCCGGCGATGATCTCGATCTCCAGGACACTGGGTCTTTCTCCATGGACGGCCCGGGCGCGCACGACGGCGCCGGCCGGCTGGGCCTGACCCGGTGCCGCCCGTCGGACGAGGGCGGTGTCCGCACCGATCCGGTGGGAGGAGAGCGTCGCCAGGTAGACGATGGCCTCGACCAGGTTGGTCTTGCCCTGCCCGTTGGGGCCGACGAAGGCACTGGGGCCGGGCTCCAGGGACAGCACCAGGCTGCGGTAGGAGCGGAAGTCGTCCAGGGAGAGGTCAGAGACGTACATGCACCGTCGGGTCTCAGGCTCCGAAGCGGATCGGCATGAGCAGGTAGCGGAAGGAGGAGTCCTCGGTGCCCCCGATGGAGTCCATGCCCGTGAGCACCGCGGGCTTCGAGGCATGGGTGAAGTCGAGGCGGACGTAGGGCTGGTTGAGGGCACCCAGGCCGTCGAGGAGGTAACCGGGGTTGAAGGCGGTGGAGATGTCATCGCCCTCGAGGTGGGCGACGAGCTGCTCGGTGGCCTGGGCATCGTCGCCCTGTCCGGCGTCGAGCTCCAGATTGCCCTGGGTGAAGGACATGTGGATGGGGGTGGAGCGGTCGGCGACGAGGCTGACGCGGCGCACGGCCGCCATGAGCTCGTCGGTGCCCACGGTGGCGTGGATCGAGGTGGACTCCGGGAAGAGCCGGCGCACCGGCGGGTAGTCGCCGTCGGTGAGTAGAGAGGTGGTGCGCCTGCCCCCGGCCTCGAAACCGATGAGGCTGGAGGCCGCCGACTCGCTGCTGAGGGCCACGGTCACGTCACCGGAAGAGGTCAGGGACTTGGCGACGTCGGAGAGGGTGCGGGCCTTGAGCAGGGCAGTGGTGGACAGCTCGGTGTTGGCCGGCGACCAGGTCAGCTCCCGCATGGCCAAGCGATAGCGGTCGGTGGCCATGAGCACCAGCGAGCTGCCCTCGACCTCGATCTGGACACTGGTGAGCAGGGGCAGGGTGTCGTCACGGGAGGCGGCGATGGAGACCTGGCCGACGGCGCGAGCCAGGTCGTGGGCGTCGATCGTTCCGGCGACGGCGGGCATGACCGGCAGCGCCGGATAGTCGTCAGCGGCCATGGCCGCCAGGGAGAAGCGGGCCGATCCGCAGGAGACGGCCACCTTGTTGCCGTCCACCTCCAGGTCGACGGGCTTGTTCGGCAGCGCCTTGGCGATATCGGCCAGGAGTCGTCCGGAGACGAGGACGACGCCGTCCTCCTCGACGTCGGCGGCCACCTCGCAGTGGGCCGAGACCTCGTAGTCGAAGGAGGCCAGGACCAGGCTGGAGCCCTTGGCCTCCAGCCGTACCCCGGCCAGCACGGGCACCGGCGGGCGGGCGGGCACGGAACGTGCAGTCCAGGTGACGGCTTCGGCGAGGATGTCTCGGTCAACCCTGAGCTTCACGGTAGGTGCCTCCGTCAATCGTGGTCAGTCGGTCGGTAGGCGTCGTGGCACTACTGAGCCGAAGAGGAAACGTGGGTGCCGGCAGGTCGCCGACGGATCGTCGTCATCGGAGCCGCGTCGCTGGGAACGCAGTCCTGGGTCGAGAGTGTAGACGGTAGTCCGTGGGAGTCACCCTGTCACCAGCGATCACTCATGCTCATCCCATGAGCCTCCCTGAATGACAAGCGCCCGGGGTCCGGTCGGGCCTCGTTGGCCGATCATGCTTCGCGATTCATGTCATTTGGGTTTGTAGGTGTAGTAGCACGTGTGGATGCTGGGGATAACAGGATCTTTCGCCGTTATGACGCCAATGGTGTTGGGGAACGACACGTGGGTGGTTCTGGTGAGCGGACAGGGGTATCGGTGGAGAGGCTGAATGACATGCATGTCATTCCACAGTGGTACTGCCGTACCTCCACAGCGACACGCTCGCTCCTCCACGTGCCGTCCTCAGCATCGTCCACAGCAGTGGTTGACGTGGTCCGGTGAAGGCACTCTTGGCAACCATCCGCGCCGCTCGTTCCTCGCGGCGCTCCCGCCAGTCCCGTCCACGCCTTCGAGCACCTTCACCGGACCACATCTGTCAGTCGCGTGAATGATGTGTTCCGTCGTCGGATCAGGCGGGTGACTGGGCGGCCTGCTTGATGCGACTGGTCAGCTCGGTGACCTGGTTGAAGGTGGAGCGCCGTTCGGCCATGAGGGTGCGGATCTTCTTGTCCGCGCTCATGACGGTGGTGTGGTCGCGCCCGCCGAACTCCCGCCCGATCTTGGGCAGGGAGAGGTCGGTGAGCTCGCGGCACAGGTACATGGCGATGTGGCGGGCCGAGACCATGGTGCGTGAGCGGTTGGCCGAGCACAGGTCGTCGATGGTGATGCCGAAGTAGTCGGCGGTCTGCGCCATGATGAGGGAGGTCGTGATCTCCTGGCCCTCGGGGTCGGAGATGATGTCCTTGAGGACCATCTCGGCCAGGGTCTGGTCGACGGGCTGCTTGTTGAGGGAGGCGAAGGCCGTCACCCGGATGAGTGCGCCCTCGAGCTCGCGGATGTTGGTGGTGATGCGCGAGGCGATGTACTCCAGGACGTCGAAGGGCAGGTCGAGGCCCTCGGCGGTGCCCTTGCGGGAGAGGATCGCGATGCGGGTCTCCAGGTCAGGGGGCTGGACGTCGGCCAGCAGGCCCCACTCGAAGCGGGAGCGCAGTCGCTCGTCGAGCCCACCGAGGGCCTTGGGGGGCTGGTCGGAGGTGAGGACGACCTGCTTGCCCGAGGAGTGCAGGGAGTTGAAGGTGTGGAAGAACTCCTCGAGGGTCGACTCCTTGCCCTGGAGGAACTGGATGTCGTCGACCAGGAGGATGTCAACCTCGCGGTAGCGGCGCTTGAACCCCTCCATGCGGCCGTCGTCCTGGTTGCCGTCACGCACGCAGGCGATGAAGTCTGAGACGAAGACCTCGGAGTTGACGTACTTGACGCGGATTCCCGGGTTGAGGGTCTGGGCGTAGTGGCCGATGGCGTGCAGGAGGTGCGTCTTGCCCAGGCCGGAGCCGCCGTAGATGAACAGGGGGTTGTAGGCGCGGGCCGGAGCCTCGGCCACGGCCAGTGCCGTGGCGTGAGCGAAACGGTTGGAGGACCCGGTGACGTAGGTGTCGAAGGTGTATCTCGGATTGAGCTGGGAGACGTCATGGGCTGCGGTGGGCGTCAGCAGTCCGGTGGGGTTCTGGGCACCGGTGGTCCCGGGGCTGTAGGTGCCGGGAAGTCCCGACCTGGCGGGAAGGGAACCCGACATCGTCGACGGGGCCGAGGGGGCGGAGGCCTGGGAATGAGACATCGGTGAGGGGGTGGTCGCCGAGTACGGCGAGGGCTCTGCCAGCTGTTCGGCGTAAGCGGGCACCGTTGGTGCGGCCGGCGCAGCGGATATGGCCGACGCAGTGGAGGGACCCGACATCTGCGGTGAGACCGAGGGGGATGGAGAGGATGTCGGCGCGGGGGCGACAGTCGCCAGGTTGACGGGTTCGGGAGCCACAGGGGGCATGGGTGCGCGCGACACCTCTGAGGAGGTGTCGACCGTGACCTCCATGGGCATGGGGCGTCCCCAGACCTGACTGATGGCGGCGCTGATGGGAGCGCGCGCCTGCTCGACGATGTCCTTGGCGAAGGCCGATCCGACGACGAGGACGAGTGTGCCGTCGACATCGATGAGATGGGTCATGCGAATCATGGACATCTTGCCCTGACCCAGCTCTCCGGAGCTGGAGAGCACCTCAAGGGCTGAGAGCCATTTGGTGTTGGCGGCGTCGGGCACGACGGACTCCTGATCGGCATGGTGGGTGAACCCGGTGACTGCAGCCCGACCGACGCCGGCCAGGGCCCTGCGTCGATGATGACAGGGTTGTGTGGAACTGGCGAACCGGAAGGTCTTGACCGGGCGTCCCATCATGCTGGTTCTCCACAGCCTTGTCCACACCTGGGGACACAGAGAGCGATGGCTCACAGGCAGCGTTCAGAATAAACTCTGAAAACAGTATGTGTGAGTAGCTCCGATCAAGCGGTGCGAGCCCGGGGAATGACAGATGTGTAGCCGTTGACAGGGCTTCTGAGAAGATACACACAGATCAGTGAGTTATCCACATATCCGCAAGGTTGTGGACGGACTGCTTCCCACAGCCGTGGACACGGACCGGCTCGGTTGTGGATGACGTGTGAAGAGAATGTGGATGACGTCATCGGTCACAGTGGTCACAGTCGGCCACATTCGTTTGACCGGCAAGAGGGCCAAACGTAGGCTGTTGCAGACGTTCGCGCGGAGTCAGGTCCCGAACCATGGGGCAGCCGCACGAGCGACAGTGCCGTGAACCTCGCGATGCACTGTTCCGATCACCTCAAGCAGGAGTTAAGCCCGTGAGCAAGCGGACCTACCAGCCGAACAACCGTCGTCGTGCCAAGGTGCACGGCTTCCGCAAGCGCATGTCCACCCGCGCAGGCCGCGCCGTCCTCGCTTCGCGGCGCCGCAAGGGCCGCGTTCGCCTCGCCGCCTGAGGTGCTCGGCGCGGCGCACCGATTAGCGCGGGGTGAGGACTTCACTACCGCGATTCGTCGGGGTACGCGTTGCGGGAACCGCAGGCTGGTCGTGCACTACCACGCCGGCGGGAGAGGGGATGACTCCCCGGCTCTCGTCGGCGTCGTCGTGCCCAAGAAGCAGGTCCCGCTGGCGACCCGCCGCAACCGCGTCAAGCGCCGGGTGAGAGCCCTCATGGCACAACGGGTCGGGTCCCTCGAACCAGGAGCCCGCGTCGTCGTGCGCGGACTGGCAGGTGCCGACGGCGCCGACAGCAGCACCTTGGGACGGGACCTGGATCGGCTTCTGAGCCGGTGCCGGGAGCATCAGACCGAAGGGCGCCGGCGGTGAGCCGGCCGGGCGAGGGTGAGCGATGAACGGATGGTTGGCGCGAGTCCTCTTGGCTCCAGTGCGTTTCTACCAGCGCTTCATCTCTCCGGCTCTGCCGGCCTCCTGCCGTTACTACCCCACGTGCTCGGCCTACGCCGTCACGGCGCTGGAGGTGCACGGTCCGATCAAGGGCACGCTGCTGGCCCTCTGGCGTCTGCTGCGATGCAACCCGTTGACCCCCGGTGGAGTCGATCATGTCCCGGACAAGGGGCAGTGGCGATATCACCACCCCCGTGACGTTCCGAGGTTCACGGTCGAGGATCCCTGATCGATCCCGTTGAACCGATGGTTACGACGTCGGCTCAGTCCTTGAGCTCACACTGATACCGCTCTCGCACGAGAACCCTCATACAAGGAGTACGGATGGACACGTTGCTATGGCCCCTCAAGGTGGCGGTGGCCTGGGTCATGGTCACGATCCACAAGGCCCTGGTCCTTGTCGGGTTCCCCGACGGACCGGGTGTCGCCTGGGTGCTGTCCATCATCGGTCTGACGATCGTGGTGCGGCTGCTCATCATGCCGCTGTTCGTTAAGCAGATCCGCGCCTCGCGCGGAATGCAGCTCCTCCAGCCGGAGCTGCAGGAGCTGCAGGCCAAGTACAAGGGCAAGAAGGATCCCGAGTCGCGCCAGCGCATGAACGAAGAGATGATGGCGCTCTATCGCAAGCACGGGACCAACCCCATGGCCTCCTGCCTGCCGATCCTGGTGCAGATGCCCATCTTCTTCGCCCTCTTCCGCGTGCTGGCCTCACTGGGCGCTGTCGCCAGCGGCAAGTACGGCCGCCCCTCGATCGGCCCGCTCACGCAGCAGCTGGCCGAGCAGGTCCAGAACTCCAGCGTCTTCGGCGCCAGCCTGTCCTCCTCCTTCCTGAGCAGCTCCGACACGCAGGTCAAGGTCGTCACGGTCGCCATGATCATCATCATGTCGGTGACGCAGTGGTACACCATGGCGCAGCTGTCGATGAAGAACATGTCGACGGAGTCCCTCAACTCCGACAACCCCATGATCCGTTCCCAGCGGATGATGCTGTACGTGATGCCGGTGATCTTCGCCGTCTCCGGCGTCAACTTCCAGATCGGTGTGCTCGTTTACTGGGTCATCTCCAACCTGTGGACCATGGGGCAGCAGTACTTCACCATCCGCAACATGCCCGCCCCCGGCAGCGAGGCTGAGAAGAAGTACCGCGCCCGCATCAATGCCAAGCGGGCGCGCAAGGGCCTGCCCTCCCTGGAGGAGGAGGAACGGGCCGAGGCGGTCGCCAAGGCCGAGGCCGAGGGCCGTACCGGAGGCCAGCGGGTGCAGCCGGTGCGCAAGAACCGGCAGAAGAAGTCCGGCGGTCACGGCGAGTCTCGCAGTGAGACCTTTGCCGACGGCGCCGATGACTCCGATGTCGAGCAGCTCGAGGACGGATACGAGGAGAAGGACTCGACGTCGTCCAAGAGTGGTGGCCTCAGCGATGAGGAGATCGCTCGACGTCGTTATGAGCGCCGAGCTCGCCAGCGGCGCGAGGCGGCGGCCCGACGCAAGGCCCAGGCCAAGAAGAAGCACAACCGCTGACGCGTGCTCAGCGGCGAGAAACCCGGTTCCCATCACAGATACGGATGACATTATGAGTGAGCAGCACAGTAACGACTCCTCCCAGCAGTCAGCGGAGGAGACCGTGAGCAGCCCCGTAAGCAACACCGTCTCGCGCCTCGAGGAGGAGGGCGAGATCGGTGCCGACTACCTGGAGGAGCTCCTTGACATCGCCGACCTGGGCGGTGACATCGATATCGACATCGATCACGGGCGAGCCTCCATTGCCGTGGTCGCCTCCGAGGAGGGTGATGAGCGCGAGCTCGCCGACCTCGTTGGACGCGACGGAGAGGTGCTGGAATCCGTTCAGGAGCTGACCCGCCTCGCGGTTCAGGCACGCACCGGCAACCGTTCCCGTCTCATGCTCGACATCAACGGCTACCGCGCTGATCGTCGTATCGAGCTCACCAAGGTCGCCCAGGAGGCGGTCACCAAGGTACTCACCTCGGGAGAGGCCGTCAGCCTGGAGCCGATGAACCCCTTCGAGCGCAAGGTGTGCCACGATGTCGTTGCCTCCGCCGGGCTGGTCTCCGAGTCCGAGGGAGCTGAGCCTCACCGATACGTGGTGGTCCTGCCCGCCGATGAGACGGACGAGGAGGGCGTCGACGAGGCCGACGTCACCGAGGATGCGGCTGACGACTCCGCTTCGGAGCAGTCCTGAGCATGAGTGAGGAGCAGCGGGCCCAGGTGGAGGAGCCGACGGCGGAGATGCGGGAGATCTTCGGGGTCTCCTTCTCCGCGGCGGAGCACTTCGCGCAGATGCTCGCTGAGGAGGGTGAGCTGCGCGGTCTTGTCGGGCCGCGTGAGCTTCCCCGCCTGTGGAGCCGGCACATCGTCAACTCGGCAGCCGTCGTCCCCTTCCTGCCGGCCCGGGGAAGCGTGGTCGATGTGGGTTCCGGCGCCGGCTTTCCCGGCATCGTCGTCGCGCTGCTGCGACCCGACCTCGATGTGACGCTCATTGAGACGATGGAGCGACGCACTCAGTGGCTCTCCGACGTCGTCGAGGAGCTGGACCTGGACAATGTGACCATTCGGCGGGCCCGGGCCGAGGAGGTCAAGGACCGCTATGACGTGGTGACGGCTCGCGCGGTGGCGAACCTGTCCAAGCTGGTGCGGCTGACGGCGCCGTTGCTCCGCCCGGGGGGTGCCCTGTTGGCCCTCAAGGGCATGAGGGCACAGGACGAGGTCGACGACGCCAAGTATGTCATTAAAAAGGCAAAGTTATCAGTGGCTGTCGTTCATGAGGTTGTCACCGCCGGTGACGAAAAGACAGTTGTCGTTGAGATCCGCCGCCCGAAGAACCGTTGAGATACGGCGCGCGTTCGGTGTAACGCGTAAGGATCGACCTGCTCGCGTAGACTCGTAACTGCCCGACTGGCTCGGGCTGTTGGGTCACCGTCCGAGGAGAAGCAGGTTTGTCCGGATCGTCTATCTTCGATCAGCTCCAGGCCGAGCACCTCGCGTTAGACGAGGTAGCGGGTGGAGAGTTCCCACATCCCGAGCGGACTCGTGTCATCGCAGTCGCCAACCAGAAAGGTGGCGTCGGAAAGACATCGACCGCAGTGAATCTTGCAGCTGCTTTAGCTGAAGGCGGGTTGCACGTCCTGCTTATCGACGCGGACTCACAAGGAAATGCCTCAACAGCACTGGGGGTGGAGCACGACGAGGACAGTGCCTCCATTTACGACGTCCTTGTCGATGCGATGCCCATCAAGGACGTTGTCGCTAAGACGCGATTCTGCGAGTCCCTGTGGTGCGTACCCGCGACTATTGACGTGGCCGCTGTTGAGATAGAGCTCATCTCCACCGCTGAGCGGGAGTCGCGTCTTCGGCGTGCGCTTGTGGACTACCTGGTTTCACGTGAAACCGACGGTCTGGAACCCCTCGATTACGTCATCATCGATTGTCCACCGAGCCTCGGCATTATGACGATTAATGCCTTCGTCGCTGCGGATGAGGTTCTCATCCCCATGCAGGCCGAGTACTACGCTCTCGAGGGACTTGCCCTGTTGACGCGCTCCATTGACAGGATCGCACGCATTCACAATCCGGGACTGGGAGTCTCCATGATTGTGCTCACCATGTTTGACGGACGGACCACCCTGGCACGTGAGGTGGAGTCCGAAGTTCGTTCCTATTTCCCTGATGCGACGCTGGACACCAAGGTGCCACGTTCCATCCGTGTTGCCGAGGCCCCCTCCTTCGGTGCTCCCGTGGTGTTCTGGGATCCCCGGTCCACCGGCGCAATTGCGTACAAGAAAATGGCTCGTGAGGTCGCTCTGCGGGGCGCTCCCCGAATTGAAGGCGAGGAAGCCTGATGGCTCAGAAACGGCGCGGACTCGGACGGGGTCTGCAGGCGCTGATTCCAGAGGCGCAGAAGGAGAAAACGCCTGCTGCGTCTCGTCCTTCCGATGTGTTCTTCCCTGAATCGCGGAAGGACGAGTCGCGTCATGACGATGCGGCTGCTCATACCGAGCATGTCGCCCCGGAGCCTGAGCCGGCTTCGGAAGCACGGAGCACTCACGATCTGACTGCTGCTCTTCTGGCTCCTTCTCAGCGGAAGCGTGGATCCAAGGGTCGCTCGGCCCGTTCGACGACCGCATCCAAGACGACCGCACAGAGCAAACAGACGACGTCGGTTTCACGTGAAACCACGCCGAATTCGAAGGCTGCGACTCAGACGGAGGAGAAGAAGGCCTCGAAGGCATCGTCGTCGGCCAGCTCCGCGAAGCGGACTCGTTCAGCTGCCAAGGCTGCTCCCAAGCCTGTTGCTAAGAAGGCTACGGAGACTGTGTCCGCTCCGGTGGAGGAGCCGCCGCACGAGACTGTGGTCGTCGAGGATGAAGTGACGGAGGTGTCAGTCCCAGAACCGACTACAACGCCAGCCACTCCTGATGTTTCACGTGAAACGGAGGAGGAGCAGCCTGCGGTGACCGATAGCGAGCTCTCCGGCTCTGAGAATGAGCAGTCCACAGAGACTCCGTCGTCGGATGCCTCTGATGGTGGGGATACCGAAGTTGCCGCGGAGACCGATGGCGAGCATGACGCAGCGGATGCTGATGGTCTTGTCCCCGTGCCGGGAGCCCGTTTCGCTGAGATTCCGGTGGAACTGATCCACCCGAATCCCCGCCAGCCTCGTCAGGTCTTCGATGAAGAGGACATCTCCGAACTGGCGGCCTCGATTGCAGAAGTGGGTCTCCTGCAGCCGATCGTGGTGCGGCAGGTGCCGACTGCTCCGGGTGAGGAGCTGCGGTATGAACTCATTATGGGAGAGCGTCGTCTTCGTGCTTCCAAGGAAGCAGGCCTGGAGACGATTCCAGCAGTCGTTCGGGACACGGACGATGTCGACCTCTTGCGTGATGCACTGCTGGAGAACCTGCACCGTGTCCAGCTCAACCCCTTGGAAGAGGCCGCGGCTTACCAGCAGCTTTTGGAGGACTTCCAGTGCACTCACGCGGAGCTGTCTGAGCGAATCGCCCGGTCACGTTCGCAGATCTCCAATACCTTGCGCCTCATGAAGCTGCCCCCGTTGGTGCAGCGCCGGCTCGCAGCGAATGTCATTTCAGCGGGACATGCCCGCGCACTTCTGGGTCTCCCCAATGCGGCCGAGATGGAGCGACTCGCTCAACGCGTGGTGGCCGAGGGGCTTTCGGTGCGTGCGACGGAGGAACTCGTCGCCCTCCACGAGGAACCCGAGCCGGGACCGGATCAGCCAAAGGTACTGCGTGCTCGGAGTACCCCTCTCCCGGCCCTCTCGACTCGACTGTCCGATGCCTTCGACACCCGCGTGAAGGTGACACGGGGAGCGAAGAAGGGACGTATCACCATTGAATTCGCCGGAGATGAGGACCTCGCTCGTCTGGTCGATGCACTAGCGCCTGGGACATCTCTCGACGAGGAATAGCCTGAGCTCATAGTGTGAGCACAGTGGGGCCGAGACATTGAATGTCTCGGCCCCACCGTTGTCTCTGGTCGCTGGGGCGAATAGGGGACGCTGTGGGTGGGGGGGCCTCGTGTTTCACGTGAAACCAGCATGCGCCTGTGTGTTCTTCGACGATATCAGGAGGATCAACAGGCGCAGCGAACGCTACAGAACTTGGTTGTCGGTGGTTTCGAGGTCTCACGTGAAACACGTGAGTGTGCATCTCAGCGCGCATCTATTGGTCGTCGTCATAGGGGACGGATAGGGCGGTTTAGCGTACAGCGCCGGAATCGGATCATCATCAGTATCCGCGAGGTTTCACGTGAAACAGGTTCACGTATCACTGTTGTTGCTGCGATGCCGACGGGCACAGCAAAGCGTGGCGCTGGAGTCGGAACTGTAGTGCTCCCAAGGTTTCACGTGAAACAAGGGAATCAGAGCCTATAGGGCCTTGGGGTGTACCGAGAGATAGTTGACGCTCGGTGATATGGATATGGGATCACATGCTGACTGAACGGCTCACGCTGGACGGCCGGAGCGTTGCGACGTCAGCAGGTCTGGTGTGGTAGCGGACGAAGCCTCACCAGGATGATCTGTAGGGAGCCCTGCAGGCTACGCCTCAAGACACCCGATGGGACATCCATGCTCCTGTTCAGATGCTCCCGCATAGTGGTGGCGGGTACCCGACAGAACGCAGCGTAGGGAGTGGGAAATCCGATGACGCTCTCAAGCGTTCCGGTCTTGTCTACAGGTATGTCCTTGCGGGTCCAGCTGTTCCGGGAAAGGAACGCAGTTCCCTTTGGTTTCACGTGAAACCGAGGCGCGCCCTGCCCCATTCTCTCGGGGTAGGGGGCGGGTGTTCTCGGTGAGCCCCACTGCCTGGGCGTTGCAGACAGCTCGTGTGGAGAACACCGACTTCTCATCGCGCACCTGACCTACGTCGATATGCGGGCATTGATACGCGGTGCAGGAACCGTATTGGAGAGGTCAAGGCGATGCAGTCTCACGTGATGCCAACGGTTTCACGTGAAACCCAAGGCGGATGGTGCTCATCAGTACAGGGTAGGGGTGGGTTGTCCTGGCACCTGTCATGATCAGCATCCTGGCTGACCCCTCTCTTTGATGTGCTGACTTGTTACCTCCGTCCATCACCGAGGTTGAGACTTGTGTGCGGGTGCGCTTTCTAGAACCTGTGGGTCGGATGCAGTGAGGTCATGCAGCGTACTGTGACACTGGCAGTTTCACGTGAAACAAGGAGAGAAGAAGCGGTGGCACTCTTCCTTCAGACTCCTCAGATGGAACTGAATCGAGTTCAGATGAGGCCCACACCGTCGGGTGTGATGATCCGGTGATCCAGCCCCCTTCCCCAGGAAGAGAGACCAGCCACTGCCCTCACGTAGAAACAGGACTCAGGCCAGAATCGAGCTCTGTGTGTGCAAGGCCTGCGGTCGAATGATGCTGTGGGCATCGGGTAGGTGTGCCCGTGAGATGGATCAGTACGAAGAGAGCCGGGCTCTGGTTCCCTCGAATCGCGCGCTGGACATCAAGGAAGGACAGGCGATTCACGTGCTTCTGCGCGTACGGAGGTACGACCGGTGCTCTATTGCGGTACGCGGGGAACCTCTGTGGGGTTTCACGTGAAACCAACGGTGGGTATGGCTACCGCTCTTCTTTCGAACTCACACCGGCGGGCGGGTTCGAACTCGCGACCCCTTCCCAGAAGAAGAGAACGGTCCCCTTGTCGCGTACGAAGACGGCTCAGATCTGATGCTGATCCACCAGCGAGCGAGGACTGCTACCAGACGACGATGTCTTCATGGAATCGAAGGCCTACCGTGGAGATGCGTCTGCACGATGAAGAGTCTGGCTTTAGCCCCTCCTCGGTTCACATGCCGCGTATCAAGAAGGGACAGCTAGCTCATCCATCGCTTCGATGTGCTCCGGCAGAATGTCCTTTGCGTGTGGGCTATAGCGCTTAGTGCTTCTGAGCAGGTTTCACGTGAAACCATGAAGAACAACAGAGTGCGAAGGGCTTCGACACGTGCCGTTGCGTGTCAACGGCTTAGGACCTGTTTTGGAGGAGTGGGGCGGAGTAGGTGTCGCTCATGGCATCTTGGGCAGGAGCTCGTCTGTGGAGGCGAGACGCATTGCAGGGATAACGGAGACGCCGGCTCCAGTCGAGGAGTCCATCATCTATAGTGCACGAATTCAGGACCTCTCTCTGTGTTTTTCACGTGGGTGCACTCCCCGATGGTGGGCCCAGGGTAGTCCTGTTTCGAACGCTGCCGTCATATGGCTTCCGGAGAAAGGGGCAGGAGTCAGTCGACCAAGACCGGGGCCGGGCCTGGCGAAAGCTTCGAATACGCGGGCGGAACAGCAGCCGCCAGATTGCAATGAACGTCAGTACGGTCGCGCTGTCCGGGATGATAGTGCCCCGAACGTAGCCGCTGTTCTTGAACGCCTCGGCTCCTGGGAGAGGTTGTTCCTCTCAGGGTTCGGAGGAGCCCAGCACGAGCCGTTTCGCATGTGGTGACGAGATCTCCGTTCCTGGTTTGCACTGTGAGGTCATCTCCCCGCAATCAGGCGACCATATCCCCACGTTCAGAGGCGCGCATTCGGTGATGCCTCGGGCCCCGCCTGGTTTCACGTGAAACAAGGAAGGCCATGTCGACTGTTCATACTGGGTGCCGACACATGCCCGGGCCTCTCTTTACTGGAGAGACTGCCGTCGCCTCTGCCGAAACCGATGGGGCGTTCCTTCCATGCAGGACCGCACCAATCTCTTCAGTCTTCTTCGCCTTCTAGCGTTCTGGACATCCACTATCTGAATGGGAACACAATGCACTCCGAATGCGTGTCTGAGCTTCCTGAGCATCAATGAGTGCGCTAACAGGGCGGGACATGACGCAGCCTTCGGAGGACGGGCACAGGCGTTGTGAAGGCACGTGAGGCCCTGTCGGACGATACGGTTGACTCCTGGTTTCACGTGAAACCAAGCCAGCCGGTCTGTATTCATCAGCGCATGACGACGATTGAGACGCTCATCCATCGTCGATAGGGCCTCCGCTTCCCGATGTAGCGCGGGTGTTGAGCGCGCACCGAAAAGAGGACGGGTGGGCGAGGATGCGAACGGTATGAACTCGAAGCAGGTCGTTCTACGGGCGAAGGAAGCGAACCTCCTGCAAAGGGCATGGGCGTGCGGAAGTCGCGGAATCAGGTTTCACGTGAAACCAGGGAACCCCGCCTGCACTCATGCTCGTCCTCTTATCGTCTCGATAATATCGCCATGCCGATGAGGCAATGTAGGAAGCTCCTGCGAGAGTCAACCCCTACCCCGCTCGGGGTTGATGTGCTCCAATGAGGGGGAAGGTCTCGCTTCAGGGAGCGATGACCGACAGCTACCTGCTCTGGTTTCACGTGAAACCAGAGACCGTGTTGCTACCGTTGATGAAGTATCCCGGGCCAAGCAACGAGTGCTGTCAATATCGACAGAATGTCGCCGTGGGGCGGTGGCAGAATATGGCGGTGGCTCCACTCGATATGAGTGGAGCCACCGTTTCACGTGAAACTGAGCCGGAGTTACGGATGAACCAGCGGGTTCCTCACCAACGCGTCATACAGCTCGTCTAACGATCCCTCTGCTTCGGCCGCAATGGGCAGCAAGGACGTCTCTGTCATTCCTGGAATGACGTTGACGTCAATGAACCACGGCGTCCCGTCATCGTCGAGAATGAGGTCGGTTCGTGAAAGGTTACCCAGTCCAAGGGTGGTGTGCACCGTGACAGCAGTGGCTTTCACCGTCTCGATGACCTCGTCATCCAGCCGAGCAGGGACGAAGTACTCCGAGCGGCCAGGGTTGTACCGTGCGTCAAAGTCATACTGTCCATCGGTGACTACTTCGACGGGGGGAAGCGCACGTGGCCCCTCTCCTGTATCGACAACGGAGACCGCAAGTTCCGTCCCGGCGACATAACGCTCGATGAGCGCGCGCTCATCGTAAGCGAAGCAGGCCACCATCGCGGTGCGCAGCTCATCTGCCGTCGATGCGTAAGAGACACCGAGGCCAGAACCCCCCTGATGGGGCTTCACCACCACCGGAAGTCCCAGATGACCTGCGACGACGGAGAGAACCTCCTGCGCTCCCAGTTGACTGAAATAGGATTGTGGAAGCGTCAACGAATCAGGAGTGATCACTCCTCCGGTGCGGACGCTCGCTTTTGCCGTCGGTTTGAAGGAGGCCCGTTGGCAGCCGTCTGAGTGTGTGCCGACATACGGCAGCCCCAGGGAGATGAGCACATTCTGCAGGCCCCCGTCCTCGCCGGGGCCGCCATGGACCAAGGGCCAGACGACGTCGGGTCCGAAGGTCTTGAGTGATCCAATGGTGCGTGCGTCGATATCCAGGACGAGGACGGTATGCCCGAGGTGCTTGAGCACCTGGGCGACACGATGCCCTGAGCGCAGGGAGATGTCGCGCTCGTGGCTCAATCCGCCGGCGAGGACAGCGATACGGAGTGGAGACTGGTTCATCGTCAACCTCAGATCTGGTCGGGTGCGGGCGCGTGGACGCCTTCGGACGGATGGGGACTGTGGGTGGGGCCGAACAGATTCAGCAGCTCGAGATCACGGGTCACGACGCCGGATAGCCTCCGCACTCCTTCGCGGATATCAGCCGGTTCGGGATAGCAGAAGGACAGTCGCAGATGGTCCTGCCCCGCCCTACCACCGGCGTAGAAGGCGGTCCCGGAGACGTAGGCAACCAGGCTGGTGACCGCGCGTGGCAGCATGTCCTTGGCGTCGAGTCCCTCCGGAAGCCGTACCCACACGTAGAAGCCGCCATCGGGGACATTCCAGTGGCACATGGGCAGGAACTCTTCCAGCGCCGACACCATGGCGTCGCGTCGCTCCTGGTACATGGCACGGAAGTCCACAATCTGCTGCTTCCAGTCGAACTGGTCCAGGTACATGGAGATCGAGAACTGGCCCATCGACGACGGACACAGGATGGCTGCCTCTGAGGCCAGCTTCATCTTCTCCCGCACGGCCGGTGGAGCCACGGCCCAGCCCACGCGGTATCCCGGAGCGAAGATCTTGGAGAAGGACCCCAGGTAGACGACGTCGTCGGGCGCGAGGGTCTTGAGCGCCGTGTAGGTCTGCCCCTCGAAGCCCAGAAGACCGTAGGGATTGTCCTCCACGATGAGGATGTGGTGGCGCCGGCAGATCTCGATGATCTGCGGACGACGCCCCTCAGTGAGCGTCACTCCGGCGGGGTTGTGGAAGTTGGGCAGGCAGTAGAAGAACTTGATGCGACGCCCCTCCCGCTCGAGGCGGATGATCATGTCCTCCAGGGCCTCAGGGATGACACCTCCGGCATCAATGGGGACCTGCTGCACGTCGGCCTGGTAGGTCGCGAAGATCGACAGTGAACCGACGTACGTGGGTGCTTCGGTCAGGACGACGTCGCCGGGGTCGATGAAGAGCTCGGCGATGATGTCGACGGCCTGCTGAGAGCCGGTGGTGACGATGACGTCCTCCGGGTCGGCTCTGATGCCCTCCAGAGCCATGACCTCAGTGATCTGCTCACGCAGCTGTGGCATGCCCTGACCGTTCCCGTACTGCAGCGCCCGGCCTCCATCCTCGCGGATCATCCGCGAGGTCGCCTCGGCCAGATGCTCCAGCGGGAGGTCCTTGAGGTTGGGCATTCCGCCGGCCAGCGACACGACCTCGGGACGTGAGGCGACGGCGAACAGCGACCGCGTCTCCGAGGCACGCAGACCGTGGGCTCGTGCTGCATAGCTGTCCAGCCACGGATCGAGTCGGTTGCCCTTCACCTGGTTACTGCTCTCACTCACCTGAGGTCCTTCCCTGGTCGCCACTGCTGCGTCCGTGGACCCAAGTCTGCCACGGACGCAGCAGTGGTCAGGAGCCGGCGCGGCCAGGAGTATTCCGCGATGTTTCACGTGAAACACGGGAATCGCTACGCGTGGGTCAGGACGACGAAGCAGCCCGGACAAGGACGCGCCGCACATCGTGGGCACGATGTGCGGCGCGGTGAGGAGCCTTGCGTGTCGGCGCCGGTCAGCGCCTCAGGGCGCGCTCCTCAATGAGGGCTCGCAAGGGAGCCTCCTCGTTGTCGATCGTCTCCACCTTCTGGGGCTGAGCGAGCAGATCGGCGACGACGTCGGGAGTCTCCAGCTCGCTCCCGAGTGCCTCGGCCACGGTCTGCGGGAACTTCGCGGCCTTGGCGGTCTCCATGACGAGGGTGGGGAAACCGGGCTCCATGACACGCAGAGCGACTGTGACGCCGTCGGCCGTGTGCGGGTCGATGAGGCGCCCGGAGCGCTCCTTGACGCTGCGGATGGTCTCCAGCCGGTCGGCGTGTGAGGACGTGCCCGCCACGAAGCCGAACTCCTCGCGTAGCCGCGGGAGCTGATCGCGCAGGTCGAGCGTTCCGGTGGTCTCCAGCTCCGCCCAGCGCTGCTCGAAGGCCTCCGGCCCCAGCAGTGCCCAGATGAAGCGCTCCAGGTTGGAGGCCTTCGAGATGTCCATTGACGGGCTGGAGGTGGCCAAGGTGTCCTCCGCTGAACGTGGCCGGTAGACGCCAGTGGTGAAGAACTCCTCGAGCACGTTGTTCTCATTGGTGGCCAGGATGAGACGGCGGATCGGCACCCCCATGGACCGGGCCAGGAAGCCGGCGTAGATGTTGCCAAAGTTGCCCGAGGGCACGCACACGTCGACGCGGTGGTCGGCGCGACGCCCCTCCTCCACCGCGTCGGTGATCCTCAGCCAGGACCACACGTAGTAGACGGCCTGTGCGGCGATCCGACCGATATTGATGGAGTTGACGGCGCCCAGGTGATGGGCTGCCTTGAAGCTCGCGTCATTGCTCAGCGCCTTGACCAGCGCCTGGCAGTCGTCGAAGACACCGCGCACCGCGATGTTGTGAATATTGGCGTCCTGGAGGGTGTACATCTGGGCGCGCTGCACCGGGCTCATGCGACCGGCCGGCGAGAGCATGAAGACACTGACGCCGTCCTGTCCCCTGAAAGCGTGCTCGGCCGCCGAGCCGGTGTCGCCGGAGGTTGCTCCCAGGATGTTGAGGACCTGGCCGTGCTTGGCCAGAACATAGGGAATCGCCTGCCCCAGGAACTGCATGGCCAGATCCTTGAAGGCCATGGTCGGTCCCTCGGACAGGCCCACAAGGGCGAGACCGTCGGCGACGTCGTCGAGCCCGGTGACGGGAACGACCGGCTGCGGGAACCGCTCCTGGCCATAGGCTGCCCGGTTCAGCGCGGCGAGGTCGTCCCGGGGAATGTCCGTGGCGAACAGGCCGATGACCTCCGTGGCCAGGTCGGCGTACCCCAAGGACCTCCAGGCCTCGATCTGCCCGGGAGTCAGAACGGGCAGCCGGTTGGGTACCGCCAGGCCACCATCGGGTGCCAGGCCCGCCAGAAGAACGTCCGTGAACCCGGCTGCCGCCATCTGGCCACGGGTGGAGATGTACTGGGTGTGCTGCATGTGCCGCCTTCTTGCCGTGTCGCATGCCCTGGTGCCGCGTGCGATTCCGGTGCGATTCTACGGGGCGGTGGCGGTGGGTGACAGACGCGGTGACGACCGCCTGGCGGTGAGACCAGACATCAGACAACCAGTGGGACAGAACATCGGCCCCGCCGAGACACCTGGAGGGGTGCTCGGCGGGGCCGATGCGTGAAAGTGAGAGAAAAGGACGGGGCCTCGGGCTCAGGCCAGGACCTTCTCCACCTCGGCCTTGAAGGAGGCCTTCGGGCGTGAGCCGCTGAACTGGTGGAAGACCTCGCCGTCGCGCACCACCGCGAAGGTCGGGATGGAACGCACGCCGTAGGAACGGGCCGTGGCCGGGTTGGCGTCCACATCGACCTTGACGAACTTGACCTTGTCACCGAAGTCGGCGGCGACCTCGTCCACAATCGGCGCCATCTGGCGGCAGGGACCGCACCACTCGGCCCAGAAGTCAATGACGACGGGCACCTCGGACTTAAGGACCTCCTCCTCGAAGGTGGCGTCGGTGACGGCGAGAGCCTGGGACATGATTGTTCTCCTCGAACGTTGTGAATGGGTGAGTCGGGATGGGGCGGAGCCTGCCCGCCTGTGCCGGGTGGAGGGCGCTACCCTCAGGCCTGCAGAGTAGTCAGGTAGTGCTCGGCATCCAGGGCGGCGCGGCAGCCGGATCCGGCCGCCGTGATCGCCTGCTGGTAAGTGGGGTCGGCGACGTCACCGCAGGCGAAGACCCCGGGAATGCGGGTTCGCTGCGAGGGCACCTCGACCTTGATGTAGCCGGCCTCGTCGAGCTCGAGGACGTCGGCGACGAGCTCGCTGCGCGGCACCTGACCGATGGCGACGAACAGGCCCGTGGCCTCGAGCCGGCGGCGCTCCCCGGTGACGGTGTCCTCCAGGGTGACACCGGTCAGCGAGTCCTCACCGTGAAGCTCGACGACTCGCGAGTTCCAGGCGAAGGAGATCTTCGGGTCCTCCTGAGCGCGCTTGGCCATGACGGCCGAGGCGCGCAGCTCATCGCGGCGGTGGACCACCGTCACGGAGCGGGCGAAGCGGGTCAGGAAGGTGGCCTCCTCCATGGCCGAGTCCCCACCGCCGACGACGACGATGTCCTGGTCCTTGAAGAAGAACCCGTCGCAGGTGGCGCAGTAGGACACACCGTGGCCGGAGAGGCGCTCCTCCCCGTCGATCCCCAGGTGCCGGTACTCCGAGCCGGTGGAGATGATGACCGTGCGGGCCTCGTAGACACCATCGGAGGTGGTGATGCGCTTGACGTCGCCCTCCAGCTCGAGAGCGGTGACGTCCTCATAGCGGATGTCGGTGCCGAAGCGCTCGGCCTGCTCCTGCATCTGGTTCATGAGTTCGGGGCCCAGGATCCCCTCGATGAAACCGGGGTAGTTCTCCACCTCGGTCGTGTTCATCAGGGCGCCGCCTGCAGTCACCGAACCGGCCAGGACGACCGGATTGAGCTGGGCACGGGCCGCGTAGATGGCGGCTGTGTAGCCGGCGGGACCGGAGCCGACAATGACGACGTCGTGAATCATGACTCTCCTGACGAGCGGATGGGGGCCGCAGTGTGCGGTCACTTGGGGTAACTGGTAATCAATACGGCCTGTTCCCGGAGAAGATCTTATTTGAGTGTGATCTCCGTCATTGTGGCCTTGTAGTTGTCACGCGTTTCCGTCCTCTTCAAGTTTTGGGGAAGCTGTGTGATTCGAATGACGATGGTGTTGACCTCTTCAGGCTTATCGATCTTCAACGTGGTGTTACCTGCAGTGAAGGAGTTCGTAGCGAGTATCGTGCCATTGGCGTCCGATGCGTGGACCTCGACCTGACCTCCCTCACTGGTGCCCTGAAGATCGATCTCTGAGACCTTGGCTGGGTTCTTGAGCTTGATCTCAATGTCGACCGGCTCCGTGTCAGGAGTTGCCGAGTAATGAGAGGACCACTCATTACTCGTGTCGCCATCAGCGAGGAATCCAGCTTGCGAGGCAGCGAAGTTACTGGAGTTGTCCACAACGCTGACGCCGGCGATCTCGGGTGTGGCCGGGGGTGCCTGGGTCGCGGGCTGCTGCCCGCCACCGTCGGCCTGTTGAGCACTGGCCGAGGGAACGGTGTCAGCGGCCGCACGGTCCTTGTCCGCGAAGGGGATGCCGATCGTCTGGTACACGATGTAGCTGGCCACCACCAGCAAGACGATGACCATCAGGGCGAAGGTGACCAGGACCGAGCTCGTCGTGCGCTGCTCCCGGCGAGCGGCCTCGGGGTCGATCTCCTCGTCCTCGTCGTCCTCGAAGGCCGGGAAGCTGCCGGTGAAGGGCTCGGCCGGAACCGGCGCCGGCCCGGGGACGGTCTCCGAAGCGGTTGACAGGACATTCGGGATCGGGTTCGTCGGCCCGGTGACCTGGACGTAGACGTCGTCGGCGGACTGCTCCTGCACGGCCGTCGGTTCGGGCCGCGGATCAGGGATCGGCGTGGTCGGTGCTGCGGTAGCGGAGGCGGCCTCCATGACGGTGGTCTGCTCCGCAGGTGCATCGGTGGCGGCGGGCACGGATGGTGCCGGCTCCGGCTGAACCGGCGCAGGTGCCGTCTGCCCTGCCGAGGCGCTGACCGTGGCGCTCTTGCCGGCGCCACTGCGCCGCAGCCTGTCCAGGACTCCGCGAGCCGCGCTGGCGACACCGGCTCCCGCGGCACTGACCGCGGCCGTCGCACCTGCGGTGGCGCTGGCGCCGGTGCCACCGCCACCAGTGCTGCCGCCGCTCGATGCGGGGCGCTGGGACGAGGGGACCTGTGTCGGGCCGGACTCGTGGTAGCCGGTCACCTGGTCCCAGGTGCCCAGTGAGCGCGCCACCTCCGCCGAGGAGATGGGGGGCTGGTTGCTCCAGGTGCGTTCGCACAGCTCATCCAGGACCGGGTCGATTCCCGGCACGAGCGTGGAGGGCTTGACCGGGACGCCACCCAGGCGTGGTGCGGAGGGAATGCCGGGGCGCTTGCCCGGCCACCGGCCGGTCAGACCGTAGTAGAGGATCTCCACCAGGGAGCGGGCGTCGGCACGGTCGGCGGCCGACGGGTCATGGCCGGCGACTCGGTTCTCCAGATCGAGGGCGGCGGCCTCGATTCCCAGGCCGCTGACCTTGACCGTCCCGTCGGGAAGAACGCGGATGGACTCGGGAGACAGGTTGAGGTGATGCAGGCCCCTGCGGGCGCCGGCGTCGAGCGCCTGCGCCGTCTCACCGATGATGGCGCGCGCCTGCGCCGGGGGCATGCCCCGGGAGACCAGAGAGGAGAAGGTGCGTCCGGTCAGCGGCTCGGTGACGATGACGGAGGGCTCGGCGCGCTCGACGTCATAGACCTGCTGAAGACGCTGGTCCTCAACCAGCACTGCCCGGCTGGCCGACTCCAGGACGTTGTCGCGATGAAGCGTCGCGTCGGTGAGAACCAGGATCGTGACGTCTCGATCCAGGATCGTGTCGACGCCGCGGTGCCTGACAATGCGCGGCAGAGTGGTGGACAGCGTTCCCAGGAGCCCGTAGCGACCACTGCCGATAGGCGTCGCCTCCGACATGCGTCTCCTTCCTTGAGATGGTTGTCCCTCTGAACCAGTTGCCCCCATCGTAACTGTCTGAGGGCTCCGGACCGGGGTGATGTGGCCCGTGTGGGCAGAGGTGTGTGGCGGGTGGGGAGCGGACTGCCCTGTGGCCACCCGGGAAGGGGGAATGCTGGCCGGCAGCGACGGCGGGATACTCCCGGGGGCGTTGGGCGGGACGTGCCCCGGGGTCTGCCAGTGGTGGGAGGAGCCGGCCGTGGCATCGGCGCTCGTGGGCGGTGGTGGTGGCGCAGCCTGTGAAGGGGCCTGCGGGGGTGCCGGCGGCGGCGCGAGCGGGTGGCCCGCGATGGCCTGAGACGGGTGACCGCCCGCGTGCTGCGGCCCCATTTGACCCGGCTGTCCCCAGGAGTGGGTCTGTGCCTGAGTCGGCGGCGGGGGTGCGGGCGGCACCGCCCGAGCGCCGCCGGAGGTGTAGCCAACAGCACCATGCGCCGTCGCGTCCGTCGAAACGCCTGAGGGGCCTGAAGCCGCCTGAGCCGGTGGTGGCGGCGGGGGTGCCGGTGTCTGAACGGCGGCCATCTGAGCAGTCGCCTGAGCCGGTGGCTCCGGCGGTGACAGCCAGGCCGCCGCCGCCAGGACCGCTCGTCCGGGTGCGCCGGGCAGACGACGGCCGACCGTGGACAGGATCCGGGAGAAGGGCCGGAAGGCGACCGTGATCTCCTCGATCCTCACAATGCGCCCCATCAGCAGGTAGATGAGCGACATGACGGTGGCGACGACGGCGATGTGCCCGAGTGCCGCGGACATGTTGGCCAGGGAGGAGTCGGCGTCGATGTCGCCCAGCATCGCGTTGAGCAGGAGCCCGACGACCACCGCGGGCGCCACCGCCATGATGAGACGCAGGTGAGTGGTGACGATCCTGCGGCCGTCGAGGCTGGGCAGGTGGGAGCGCATCATGGGGATGACCACCACGCAGCCCCCGATCTGGCTGATCGTGTTGGCCGCGCCCGCCCAGGTCATCCAATGGTTGGCCGGAGCGACGAAGTAGGCCAGGACGCACAGGATCACGGGGATGATGCCGACGACGACGTCGGCCAGCAGCAGCCGCTTGGTGTCGGAGTAGGCCAGCATCACCCGCTGGGTCCCGAACCAGATCCCCTGCGGGATGATGCCCAGAGCCAGAGCGATGAGCATGGGGGCGCTGGCCTGGGCCTCGGGCAGGGAGATCGAGGGGGTGAAGAGCTGAAGGGCCGGGACGGACAGGACGCAGATGCCCGCAGTGGCCAGCACCGTGAAGACACCCGCCGAGCGCAGCCCCAGGGAGAGGTCCTCGCGCACGCCGGCGGCGTCACCGGCTGCGGCCTTCTCACTCATACGGGTGAACAGGGCGGTGATGATGGAGGTGACCACCAGGGACTGGGGCAGCATGTACACCAGGTAGGCGTTGAGCCACATGGTCGTCGAGGGCACGATGACGTCCGCGTACTCGGGCTGCTCGGAGGCCGTGACCGCGTAGGAGCCCAGGTTGGAGGTGATCCAGTTGCTCAGGCTGGCCACGCCCACCCCGGCCAGCGCCCACAGGGCCACCTTGACGGTCTTGCCCAGCCCCAGGCCCCGCACCCCGAAGATGATGCGCGGCCGGAACCCGGAGCGCACCAGGGGGATGTAGAGGATCAGCGCCTGAACCGCGATGCCCAGGGTCGTCGTCGCCCCGATGAGAGTGATCCGGCTCCCGTCCCAGACATCTGCTCCCTCACCGGTGGTGTAGCGACCGTAGAGATGGAGATAGAACAGGATCGATGCGATCGAGATGATGTTGTTGAGCACCGGGGACCACATGTAGGGCCCGAAGCTCGAGCGGGCGTTGAGCACCTGCCCCCACAGGGCGTACAGGCCGTAGAAGAAGACCTGCGGCATGAACCAGAACGCGAAGGCGAAGGACAGCGTGCGCCACTGCCCCTGAGCCAAGGAATTGGCGTTGAGGGTGAAGATGAGGGGCGCGGCCGCGGTCGCGATGCACGTGACCGCCAGCATGAGCGTGGCCGCGGCGGTCAGGAGGCGATTGACGACCTCCTCGCCGTTGCGTCGTCGCAGCGCCTGGACGATCTGCGGCACCAGGATCGCGTTGAGGATCCCGCCGATCATCATGTTGTACAGGTACGTGGGCAGGTTGTTGGCCGTGTTGAAGGCGTCGGCGGCGCCCGAGCCGGTGGCGCCGAGCGCCATGACGATCAGGGCGTTGCGCACCATGCCCAGGATGCGGGAGACCAGGGTCCCCGAGGCCATGATGGCCGAGGACCGCGCCAGGGATGCCTGGCTGCGCCCCTGGGAGGAGGAGCGCCCGGTCCGTACACGTTTGATGATGCTCATGCCGTCTCCTGTGCAGCCGGGGCCACTGCGGTGCGGCGGCCTCGTCGTACTGTCCTCACCGTACCGATCACCACGATGGAGACCAGGACCCCGACGATGACGCCGGTGCCTCGGCCCTCCCAGTCGGCGCGCACTCGCATGTTGACGGTGGTGGGTGTGCCCACGGTGGTGCCATCGGCGGCAAGCACCTGCACCGTCAGACCGACGTCGCCCGAGCCGACGGCCTGGATCGGCACCGTGACCTTGGCCTGCTGGTGAGCCGGGACCCTCACGGTGGTGGTGCGTGGGACCTGGAGGCGCTTGTTGTTCGAGACCAGGTAGACCTGGACGGTGACGTCCTGACTCAGGGAGGAGGTGATGCGCACCGGCAGCTGCGCCTCGGAGCTGATGACGTTGATGGTCGACGACGGTACCGCGGCCAGTGAGGAGGTGACGTTGGCCCCGGAGGCCTCGGCGGCCGGAATCTGGGCACTGCGGGTCTTGGGATCGGCCCGCCAGGATGCGGAGGAGACGACGGCCTCCAGGTCGGTGTAGTCGCCCAGCAACGCGGCCGGTTCGGAGAGCACCGAGGAGATCGACTGCAGGGTTCCGGCCGTACGGCCGGCAGCGGCGAGGGTGTCGGTGGACAGCTCGTCGTCGTCGATCACCGTGTCCGACAGCTCGGTGCGCTCGATCCGAGAGGTGCCCTCGTTGACGGCCGTGACCTCCTCCTGGGCCCGCTCCTGGAGGGCGCCCAGGGACTGGGAGCTGGCCCAGGGGACCGAGCGCAGGGCGGCCACCCTCTCCCGCACGACCGATGACTGCACGCCGGAGGCGGCCTGGCGGGGCATCGCCACGACGATGTCTCGTTCCAGCGTCGGGGCCTGGCGGGCCAGGATGGCACTGTTGCCGCGCAGCAGCTGGCGGGTGTCGAGCTCGGTCGCCTGGGCGCTCTGGGCAGCCTGGGGGTTCGAGGAGCTCTGGTCGGGGGCTGTGGGCTTGGCGCCCTCACCGGTGAGCGCCTCTGACAGTGACTGCTCCGGAATCAGGACCGCGTGATCCCCGGAGGCACCCAGACCGGAGGGGGTGTAGGTGAGCTCGTCGGGCGGAGGCAAGGACTCCGGTGAGGCGATGATGGTCGACGCCGGCTGTGCCAGCGCATTGACCGTGGTTTCGTCCGCGACGCTGGAGGCCAGCCAGGTCAAGGACGTCGGGGCCCCCACCTTGACAATGGCTGACTCCTGGGTGCGCCGTGCGGCGGTCTCGATGAGGCTCGTCTGCTGCAGATGCGCCAGGGCCGCGGTATCGGAGTCGCCCCAGGGCAGAGCCACCAGGCTGTTGGTGTGGATGGCCCGCGCGAGAGCGGCGGAGAGCTGGATCACCTCTTTGGAGGTGTGAGACGCCTTGTCCGACGGTGATGTCGTGGCGGTGCCCCCCGACTGCGGGGACGGGGTGGCGCTCGCCGAGGGCTCCGTCGTCGACGGTGTGGACGGGGCCGATGACGCGGAGGAGTCAGCGCTCTGGGGTGTCTGAGGGGCGGCATCCGGCGTCGCGGGCTGGGAACCGCCGTTGCGGTCGGCCTGCTCGAGGCTGGCCTTGGTGACGCCGAGGGCCTCGACCAGCGCCGGGTCGACGGCGGCGACGATGCCGTCACCGGCCATGCTCACCAGACCGAGGACTCGGCTGTGGATGCGGTTGAGGGCCTCCGAGCGCTCCTTGGTGCGCGGACCGGCCAGCACCGCCATCTCCTGCGCGGAGGCGGTGACCGGCAGGAAGACGGTCATACGCACCGGTGCGACGGAGGCGCCACTGTCCCACACCAGGATGCTGCGGTCCTGGGCCAGGGAGACGTCCTGGGCCGCCAGAGTGACGGAGACGCCGCGCGGCCCCCACTGGTCAGCGCTGCTCAGCGGCAGCTCGCCGGCGGGGATGGTGATGGAGAACTGGGTGACGCCCCCGGGTTGGAGGTCGTGCCCCAGGGGGACCGTGACCGGGTCCGACAGTCCCGACTCATCAGTCTCGGTCAGCCACGTGCTCAGACCCCGACTCGTGGCCTCCGTGGATCGCTGCACCCTGGTCACCAGGTCCGCCCCGGTGATGGCCTGACTGGTTCCGTTGGTGACGGTGCCGGTCAGAACGAGGTCCTGGTCGGTGTGCAGCACTTCGGGGGCCAGGGCGTCGATACTCACGGTCACCTGGTTGGTGGTCTTCTCGCTCGCCGCCGCCGGGGCCGATGAGGAGGCCGTCGTCGTGGACGGCGTCGCCGGGGCGAGCGGAGCGACGTCGGCGGAGAGCCCATCGGACTGCGCGACCAGGATCGCGTTGGCACCCTGGTCCGCCTCGGCCGTGGGCAGAGCGATCACCGGCCACATCACCAGGCCCGCCACACCCAGTAGGGCGGCAATGGTCACCATCGCCCTGCTCCGCAGCCGGGAGCCCAGCGTGGTGACCACCTTCGCGCACAGATAGGTGGTGCCCGTCATCCATCCCCCACGAGGATGTCCCAGGCCGCGGCCACGATACGGCGCTCATTGGGGTAGGCCAGGCGGTGGGAGACGTCGTCGAGGGCGACCCACTCGACGTCCTCGGCCTCATGGTCCGGATCGTTCTCTGTGGTCAGCGTGCCGCTGACCGCCTCCAGCAGGAAATGGTGCACCACCTTGTGGACGCGGTGCTCGTGGCCGGCGAACCAGTAGTCGATGGTCGCCAGGTGCCGAAGAACTCGACCGGTGATCCCGGTCTCCTCCATGATCTCGCGGACTGCGGCCTGCTCGGGGGTCTCAGTGCCCTCCAGGTGCCCCTTGGGCAGGCACCACTCCAGCCGCCCGCCCCGGTTGCGCCGAGCGATGACCGCGGTGAAGGCCTGCCCGTTCTGAACGTCGACGACCAGGCCGCCGGCGCTGGTCTCGTTGACGATCGGCAGGGCGCGCGCACCCGCCCGGTGGGCCGGGTTTCCGGCGCGGGGCGTGCGAGTGCGTGGAGAGGGCATGGGGACACTCTAGGGCGTTCGGACCGCCGAACGCCTCTGGCCGAGTACGTCGTCGCACACAACTGCGCCGTGCGCGGACGGGTGTGAGGACGGCGGCGGTCGGTGGCGGCCGTGGCCGCGGTGCGGGATGGTCCTCACCACAGGGATGCTGAGGCCGACGACGACGGCGCGCCGGTGAGGGTTCATGGCAGGCTTGGGCCGATGACTGCGCACCCCGCTCCCGCCGATCCCGTCAATCCTACGGACGACTCCGCTGAGAACCGGGGCCTGACGCCCAAGGCCCGTCAGGCACTCGAGGGTCTGCCCCCCGCCCTGGCGGCCCTGGGGTACGCCTTCGTGCGCGCCGGGCACGAGATCGCCCTCGTCGGCGGACCCGTGCGGGACGCCTTCCTCGGCGTGGCCCCCCACGACCTGGACCTGACCACCTCGGCCCGCCCCGAGCAGACCGAGAAGATCCTGGCCGCCTGGGGTGAGACCACCTGGGACGTGGGCCGGGCCTTCGGCACCATTGGCGCGCGCAAGGGCTCCACCATCGTGGAGGTCACCACCTACCGCACCGAGGCCTACGAGGTGGGCTCGCGCAAACCCCAGGTCACCTACGGCGACACCCTCACCGGGGACCTCACCCGCCGCGACTTCACCGTCAACGCCATGGCGCTGCGCCTGCCCGACCTCGAGCTCGTCGACCCCTGCGGCGGCCTGGCCGACCTGAACGCCGGCATCCTGCGCACCCCCGTCAGCGCCGAGCAGTCCTTCGACGACGACCCCCTGCGCATCATGCGGGCCGCCCGCTTCGCCGCCCAGCTCGGCTTCGACGTCGAGATGGACGTCATGACCGCCATGGAGGAGATGGCCTCCCGCCTGGAGATCGTCTCCGCCGAGCGCGTGCGCGCCGAGCTCGAGCGCCTGCTCATCAGCCCCTGGCCCCGGCGCGGACTGGAGCTGCTGGTCCACACCGGCGTGGCCGACGTCGTCCTGCCCGAGCTGAGCGCCCTGCGCGAGACCGTCGACGAGCACAAGCGCCACAAGGACGTCTACGAGCACACCTTGACCGTCCTGGACCAGGCCATCGACCTGGAGACCGGCCCCGATGGACCCGTCCCCGGCCCCGACCTGGTGCTGCGCCTGGCCGCCATCCTTCACGACATCGGCAAGCCCGCCACCCGCCGCTTCCTGCCCGACGGCACCGTCACCTTCCACGGCCACGACCACGTCGGCGCCCGGATGACGGCCAAGCGCCTGCGGGCGCTGCGCTTCGACAAGCAGACCATCAAGGACGTCTCCCGGCTGGTCGAGCTCCACCTGCGCTTCCACGGCTATGCCGACGCCGCCTGGTCGGACTCGGCCGTACGCCGCTACGCCACCGACGCCGGTCCCCTGCTGGAGCGCCTCCACCGACTCACCCGGGCCGACGTCACCACCCGCAACCGCCGCAAGGCCGCCATGCTGGACCGCGCCTACGACGACCTCGAGGAGCGCATCGAGGCCCTGCGCGCCGCTGAGGAGCTCGCCGCCATCCGCCCCGACCTCGACGGCGGCCAGATCATGGCCGAGCTCGGCGTGGCCCCCGGGCCTGTCGTCGGCGAGGCCTACCGCTTCCTCATGGACCTGCGCATGGAGAAGGGACCGATCGGCGAGGACCTGGCCCGCCAGGCACTGCGCTCCTGGTGGGCGGCCCGCCAGAAGAGCTGAGGGCGAAAGAATGTTTGAAGCGTCAAGGGAGCTGCGGGTCGGCGTCGTCGGCATTGGGGCCCGTTGCTACCTGGCCGCGCTCGCGGACTCCTCACCGGTCCCGGCCCGGCTGGTCGCCGCGGCCGATATCGCCCCCGACGCCGCCGAGCGCGCCCAGCGGCTCCTGCCCGAGGGCGTGGCGGTCGTGGCCGACCACCGCGACCTGCTGGGACACGGGATCGACGCGGTCGTCCTGACCACCCCCGACGACACGCACGAGGAGCTGGCCCGCTTCTTCCTCGAGGCCGGCATCCCCGTCTACCTGGAAAAGCCCCTGGCCATCACCATCGAGGCCGCCGACCGCATCCTGGAGGTGGCCCGGCGCACCGGCACCCGCCTCTACGTGGGCCACAACATGCGCCACATGGAGGTGGTGCGGCTGCTGAAGTCGATCATCGACTCCGGGCGGATCGGCGAGCTCAAGGCGATCTGGTGCCGCCACTTCGTGGGCAACGGCGGCGACTACTACTTCCGCGACTGGCACGCCGAGCGCCGACACGTCACCGGCCTGCTGCTGCAGAAGGCCGCCCACGACATCGACGTCATGAGCTGGCTGGCCGGCTCCGCGCCGGCCCGCGTCGTCGGCATGGGCGGGCTCATGGTCTACGGGGAGGCCGGGCGGCGCCCGGCCGGGACGAGCGCCGGCACCGTCATGCAGGACTGGTTCAGCCTCGAGCACTGGCCGGCCGACGAGGTCGACGACCTCAACCCCGTCATCGACGTCGAGGACCACTCCATGCTCATGATGACCATGCGCAACGGGGTCATGACCTCCTACCAGCAGTGCCACTTCACCCCCGACTACTGGCGCAGCTATACGGTCATCGGCACCCGCGGCCGGGCCGAGAACCTCGGTGACGGGGCCGGCGACGTCGTCAAGGTGTGGACCGAGCGCACGGAGCACTACGCCGAGCGCGGCACCCAGGAGTACGTCATCGCCGAGGAGGGCACCGGGCACGACAGCGCCGACCAGCTCGCCATCGACGAGTTCCTGCGCTTCGTGCGCAACGGCGGGGCCACCGACGTCTCCCCGGTCAGTGCGCGCGACGCCGTCGCGGCGGGCGTGCTGGCCACCCGGTCCCTGCGCTCGGGCTCCGTGCCCTACGACGTGCCCGAGCTCGACGCGGACCTGGCGGCCTACTTCCACCGCGGCCAACACAATCCTCACTCACCGACGGTTTCTTCATAGGCGACGCGGCTCCGCGTCATCTTTGAAGAAAATGTCGGTCTGGACGGTCGGTAGCACGTACAGTGCGAGCCGGGCGGTGCTGGTGTCTCGAGAGGGACCCGACCCGCGGGCAGGACAGGCCGGAGCCGAGGAGAGCGCATGATTCACCACATCACCCTGACCGGGCGCAGCATCGCCCTGGCCTGCGACGGCACGGTGACCACCCAGCACGGGGCCGGCGGCGCCACCGGCGCCGTCTACGTCGAGGCCTCCCACCTGACCCTCCTGCACGACATGCGCGACGGCGAGTTCTACCGCACCGGCCAGAACTCCTGGTCGCCGTCGGGCTGGCGCCGCCTGAGCGAGGCGCCCATGCGCATCGCCGATGAGCAGCGCCGTCGGACCGCCGACGACGCCCCCTGGGATGATCCGGCCCGGCACCACTCGGCCTGGATGGCGGTCCTGGAGGACTCCGCCGGGGCACTGCTCGTGGGCTGCCTGGACGGGCGCACGCCGCGCCTGCGCGCCGACACCGCGGTCCTGGAGGCCTTCACCGAGTCCGGCGACCCGGCGCGCTGGGTGATCCTGCCCGGCCCGGCCACCGCCGTCATGGCCCGCTACGCCCGCGAGCTCGGCGAGAGCCTGGGTGGCCGCGAGATCGAGCCGCAGAGCGTGTGGTGCTCCTGGTACTCCTACTACGAGAGCATCTCGCAGGAGGCCCTCGAGCGCGAGATCCCGCAGGTCGCCGACCTGGGCTTCAAGACGCTTCAGATCGACGACGGCTGGGAGGCCGCGGTCGGTGACTGGGAGGCCGGCGAGAGCTTCGGCGACGGCATGGAGGCCGCCGCGGCCCGGATCCGTGAGGCCGGCATGCAGCCGGGCCTGTGGGTGGCGCCCTTCATCGCCCTGCCCGGCTCCCGGGCGGTGCGCGACTACCCGGAGATGTTCGTCCACAACGCCGACGGCGGACTGGCCGTGGCCGGCTCCAACTGGGGCGGCGACTACTACGCGCTGGATACGACCCACCCCACCGCCCAGACCTACGTGCGCAAGCTCATCGCCAAGATCGTCCACCGGTGGGGCTTCAGCTACCTCAAGCTCGACTTCATCAACGCCGCCGCCATCCCCGGCTACCGGCACCGCCAGATCGACCGGGAGGAGGCCTACCGCACCGGGCTGCGCCTCGTGCGCGACACCGCCGGGGAGGAGACCTTCCTCCTGGGCTCCGGGGCGCTCATCATGCCATCCATCGGGTTGCTCGACGCCGTGCGGGTGGGACCCGACGTCGCCCCCATGTGGGAGAACTACGCCTCCGACGACCTGTCCGACGCCAAGGCCTACAACGCCCTGCACGCCGGCATCAACCGGCTCTGGCTGGGGCGGGTCATCGGGGTCGATCCCGACGTCGTCTTCTTCCGCCACCGCCGAAACCTCCTGGACGACACCCAGATGCAGTGGCTGCGCGACGTGGCCGAGGCCAGTCGGTACCGGTGCCTGTCGGACCAGATGACCTGGCTCGACGACGAGGAGAAGGAGGCCGTGCGCGCCTACCTGGCCGCCGAGGACGAGCCCCTGGAGATCCTGGGCCGCTACCGCTTCAGCCTGGGCGAGCGCGAGATCGACCTCACCGAGGCCATCGAGGGCAAGGCGTCGGCCTACCCGCTGTGAGGCGGGGCGGAGGCGGCGTCGGGGCCGGGCAGGAGTCAGGCGGCGGGAGGTGAGGGCGCGCAGCCTCACGACCAAGACCACGCGGAGTCGAGCATGTCAGCAGCTCAGTGTCCACAGTGCTGACATCAGAGGTTCCGCCGTCGAAGCGCCCAGCGGGAATCGTTGGAATCCCAAGGCTCCTTCTCGGCCCGCGATGCCGGTGCAGGGTTGATGTCAGCGCCATGGACACCGACGCCCCGCCAGGCCGCCGTCAACGTCCCGCTCCTCAGCCGGCCGTAGGCCCCACACGTCTCGACGCACTCGACGGCGGGATGGGTGGTGCGCGAGCTGTCGGCGCAGCCCCGGGCCGGGAGGCCGGCTTCAGTCGAGCCCAGCTGGGACTCCGCCGTCGGGCCGGCCTACTGGGTGGGGGTGCGGCCCAGGGTGAGGTAGCCGGGAAGCGTCTGGTCCTGGCCGGCGCTGGAGAAGCGCAGCGGCTGGCCCGACTCCAACGGGTTGACCACGCGCACCAGGATCGTGTTCTCCCCGGCCGGGTCCGCCGGGAGCTGCCCGGAGAAGGTCTGGGTCTTGCCGACCTGGATCTTGCGCAGGTCGCCGCTGAGCCTGGTGCGTCCGACCTCCATGCCGTTGGAGGTGTTGATGGCCACCGCCTCCACGTTCCAGTTGTAGTAGAAGGGGGCCACCCCGTTGTTGGCGATCTGCACCTCGACCTTGCCGTTGCGCATCCGCCAGCGCGCCACCGCCAGGTCGTAGCCGGTCTCGGCGGAGGCCTGCGCGGCCCGCTCGCGCTCGGTGCCGTTGAGCGTCGTCGTGAAGGCCCAGTTGTCCACCAGCCAGCTCGCGTGCGTGGCCTTGATGGAGGCGTTGATGTCCACCGTTCCTCCGTTGGATCCCGAGGCCATGCAGCTGCCCGGGTTGCGCACGGAGCACTCCTGGATGCCCGGGTAGACCTCGCCACCGATCGGGTGCTGCTGCCAGGCCTGGTCCGCCTTGGCCTGCTTCAGCTGCGGCAGGAAGTGCCAGTCGGCGGTGTCCATCGTCGCGTAGCCGAAGGAGTCGTCGTGGTAGCCCACCCCGCGCTTGACCGTCTCCGCGGACGGGTAGCGCGCCAGCGTCGGCGTCACCTGGAAGGCGCCGTCCCAGGTGTCGATGAGGGTGTTCTGGTTCGCCGTCGACGGCATCCAGTTCTCGCCGGAGGGGTTGTCCCCGGAGACCTTGCCGTTCATCGGGAAGGTGTGCCCCTCGCCCCAGAAGCCCACCAGGCCGTGGGTGATGAAGGCCAGGCGCGGGTCGCCGTCGTACTGCTGGCCGAGGGCGGAGACGAAGCCGGTGAGCATCGACATCATCTCGGGGTCGTTGTAGTCCGGCGCCAGCGACTGGCCCGGCGCGTTGCCGTTGACCGTGTACTCGTGGGTCGTCACCGCGTGGGAGGTCAGCAGGTAGGCCGGGATACCGCTGGGGCGCCCGGGGTAGTCGACGTAGAAGCGCAGCACCGCCTGGTGCCCGCGCGAGGCGATGGCGTCGAGGTGTGCATCGAGCTTGTCCCACGCGTACGAGCCCGGCCCGGTGACGACGTCGCTGACCGGCAGCGTCAGCCACTCCATCGTGTGGGGCAGGGCGTTGTCCTGCAGCGCCGGCGAGTGCGAGGCGTCCGCCGGCGCGAAGGGCATCATGCCCTTGAGCGGATTGGCCTCCGGCGTGGCCGCCGCGGAGACCTCGGTCCAGGCCCGGTTGCAGTTGCAGGCCCGGAACCCGGTGGCCAGGGAGACCACGGCGACGAGCGCCACGAGGATGGCGCCGAATCGCGGCTTGCGTCCCCTGCGGAGCCGGTCGAGCACCTGACGGCTCAGCGGGTGCCGACGCGCTCCCGCTCCGGATGCGCCGGACGCGTCGTCGGCGCCGGCGTGAGATTCCTGCGCGGCTCGGACGACGGGGGCCGTGGAGCCGGCTGAGGGGGTGTTGTCGTTCTGTGAGTCGATCATGAGAACTTGTCGGTAGGGACTTAAGCGTGAAGGTAACCCTAGCGTTCAGTTGAGCGGTCCACCTGTGCTATCGCCGACAACGTGCTTGGTTGACAGGGTGAGGCGGCTGTGTCACCCATACTTTCGGCGGACGTGAGAATTTCATGCAGCGTTGCGCCCTGTTGCGCCCCGTTCCGGTTGCGGGCCGACGTCGGTGGGCGTCGCCAGGTGGGACGAGATTGCCGCCGCGCGTATAAGCGGCAATGATGACTCCGTGCGCGTCTTCAATTTCTCCGCCGGTCCCGCCCAGCTCCCCCTGCCCGTCCTCGAGCAGGCCGCCTCCGAGCTCACCAGCTGGGGCGGATCGGGAATGTCCGTCCTGGAGGTCTCCCACCGCGGGGCCGACTTCGTGGCCTGCGCGGCCGACGCCGAGGCCACCCTGCGCCGACTCCTGGGCGTCCCCGAGGGCTACCGCGTGCTCTTCCTCCAGGGCGGGGCCAGCGCCCAGTTCGCCGGCATCCCCCTCAACCTGACCGCCCCCGGTGACACGGTCGCCTACCTCAACACCGGCCAGTGGTCCGCCAAGGCCATCAAGCAGGCCGGCGCCTACGAGATCGACGTCGTCGTGCCCGCCGACGAGGCCGCCTCCTCCTACACGACCACCCCCGAGCCCGGCTCCTTCACGGTCCCCGAGGCGGCCCGCTACCTGCACTACACGCCCAACGAGACCATCGGCGGCGTCGAGTTCGACTACGTGCCGGATACCGGCGACGTCCCGCTCGTGGCCGACTTCTCCTCCACGATCCTCTCGCGGCCCATCGACGTCTCCCGCTACGGCCTCATCTACGCCGGCGCCCAGAAGAACATGGGGCCCTCGGGTCTGGCCGTCGTCATCGTGCGCGAGGACCTGCTGGGGCGGGCCCGCCCGGTGACCCCCACCGTCCTGGACTACCAGAAGATGGCCGACGCCGACTCCATGCTCAACACGCCCCCCACCTTCGCCATCTACCTGCTGGGACTCATCGGCCACTGGATCGAGGACGGCGGCGGCCTGGAGGCGATGGCCGAGCGCAACCGCGCCAAGGCCGAGCTCCTCTACGGCTTCATCGACTCCTCCGACTTCTACGCCAACCCGGTTCAGGAGCGCTCGCGGTCCTGGATGAACGTGCCCTTCACCCTGGCCGACCCCGCTCGCGACGCCGACTTCCTGGCCGGTGCCGAGGCCGCCGGGCTCACCAACCTCAAGGGGCACCGCTCCGTGGGCGGCATGCGCGCCTCCATCTACAACGCCATGCCGATCGAGGGCGTGCGCGCCCTCATCGACTACATGACCGACTTCGCCGCCCGGGCCTGAGCGCCCGCCGTCCCGGCCGGCCTGCGGGCCCGGCCGTCCGTCACACCCCTCCTCCACCCGGACCGTCCTGCAGAAAGTACCTCCGTGACCAGCAGCAGCGTTGACCACAAGTTCCGTATCCGCACCCTCAACGCCATCTCCGGGGCCGGCCTGTCCCGTCTGCCCGACGATCTCTACGAGGTCGGCGGCTCCGTGGAGCGCCCCGACGCCCTCCTGGTGCGCTCGGCCAAGCTCCACGACACCCCCATCGACGAATCGGTCCTGGCCGTGGCCCGCGCCGGCGCCGGCACCAACAACATTCCGGTCGAGGCGCTCACCGAGCGGGGCGTGCCCGTGTTCAACACCCCCGGCGCCAACGCCAACGCCGTCAAGGAGCTGGTCCTGGCGGGCCTGTTCATCGCCTCGCGCAACCTCATCCCGGCGGCCCGCTTCGCCCACACCCTTCAGGGGGACGACGCCGAGATCGCCAAGGCCGTCGAGGCCGGCAAGAAGCAGTTCGTCGGATTCGAGCTTCCCGGCCGCACGCTCGGCGTCATCGGACTGGGGGCCATCGGCGTGCAGGTGGCCAATGCCGCCCTGGGGCTGGGGCTCAACGTCGTCGGCTTCGACCCGGGCATCTCCGTGGAGCACGCCTGGCACATGAGCGCCGAGGTCGAGCGGGCCGACTCCATGGAGGAGGTCTTCCGCCGTGCCGACATCCTCACCGTCCACGTGCCCCTCATCCCCGCCACCCGTGGACTGGTGAGCACCCAGCGTCTGGCCCTCATGAAGGAGACCGCGGTGCTGCTCAACTTCGCGCGGGCCGAGATCGTCGACACCGACGCCGTCGTGGCGGCCCTGGACGAGGGCACGCTGGGCGGCTACGTGTGCGACTTCCCCTCCACGCAGGTCCACAAGCACCCCAAGTGCATCTCCCTGCCCCACCTGGGCGCCTCCACCAAGGAGGCCGAGCGCAACTGCGCCATGATGGCAGTGGACTCCCTGCGCGGCTTCCTCGAGGACGGGCAGGTCCACAACTCGGTGAACTTCCCCGAGGCCGTCATGGCGCGACAGGAGGGCACCCACCGGCTCGTCATCGTCAACCGCAACGTGCCCAACATGGTCGGCCAGGTCTCCACGATCGTGGCCCAGCACGGGCAGAACATCGCCAACCTGCTCAACAAGTCCCGCGGCGAGCTGGCCGTGACGCTGGTCGACGTCGAGGGCGAGATCGAGCTCAAGGTCCTTGAGGAGCTGCGCGCGATCGACGGCGTCCTGTCCGCCCGCTGCATCTGAGCCGGTTCCCCGCGAGATCGGGGACATATCTGCACGGCCGGGGACATGTGACGCGTGCGGGGACATTCCTGTGCGGCCGGGGGCATTCGACGCCGTCGGGGACCGGAATCCTGTCCCCGACGGCGTCGAATGCCCCCGGCCGGAACGACACGCACCTGGCCGCGCGGAATGTCCCCGGCCGATGGGGCCCACACGCGCCAGATGCACCTGTGGGCCCCTGGGATATCAGAGGTTGTTGATCCAGGCCCGGCGGTGCCCGAACAGCGAGAGTGTGGGCTTGTAGAGGAGCACGTACTGTCCTCCGGCCGACACATCAGTATCGAAGCAGACGTCGCCGCTGACCGAGCCGCCCGCGATGAGCGTGGACGAGGACAGGTGGTTGCTCGACCCCAGGAAGCCGCTGTTGCTGATCGCCCCGGCCGGGTTCTGCAACGTGAAGTCCAGGGCATTGACGTCCAGGGTGTTCTTGGAGCCGTTGGTGATCGTGATGGTCGAGCAGGCGGTGGGGCCCAGGGTGGCGTCGCCCGCGGCCACGGTCGTGGCGCTCACCTTGACGCCGTCGTCGTCGATCGTGTCACCGGCGTTTCCGACGACGTCGCCGCTCTGCTTCCCGGGGAAGCTCAAGCCTGAGTTCGAGTCCGCTTTGCCGGCATCGTTGGTCGGCGTCTGCTGCTGCGGGCTGGGGGCGGCCGCGGAGTCCTGGCCGGCGGTCTCCTGAGCGGGCGCGGTGGCCATCGCCTGGACGGAGGGCGGGGTGGCGGTGGCAGTGCCCGAGTCCCCTGAGCCTCCACCACCGTTGAGCGCGGAGGCGATCATGCCGACGGCGACGAAGGCGCCGATACCGGTGAGGATCTTGTGCCGGGCGAACCAGGAGCGCTTCGGCTCGGGGGCTGGCATGCTCATGCCTGCGGCCGGGGCGGGGAAGCCTGCGGCGGGGACACCGGCGGGCGAGGACGGGACTGGGTTGACTGGGCTGGTCATGATGGGTCCTTCGAGATGCGGGAGGTGAGGCACTGAGCGGGATGCGGCAGCGCCCTTCCAGATGGTGAGTGGTCACTGGAGCTGACGGGATCAGCTGACGGGAACAACGATGGCCCCGGTCGTGCTGCACGCACATCGACCGATGAGTCCGAGGAGGCCATCCGAAAGGGCACTCATGGTGACTGTCCGAAAGGACAAGGCCTCCCGTGTTGTAGCCCCCGAATCGTGTCCTATCGGGCGATCATGCGCGTCAGTGCCCGGATCTACAGTGAGCACATGTCAGTCCCCGGCCACCCGCCCACTCCTGCCCTCGGCACCCCAACCGTGTCGGGCAAGAGTGCTGGTTCCGGGGGCGGTCGGCCCGGGGGTGGTCGGAATGAGCCCGCCTTCGGGGCGCCGGTCCTGCCATACCGGTCGAGTCCGCCCGCCTACCCCTATCCCACCTATCCGAGACATCTGGGATACCAGGGGCCCGCGGGATACAGCGGGCCGTCCCCGTATCCCGCGTTGCCCGCTCATCCCGCTCCTCCCGGCACTCCTGCGGCGATGGGCCCGTACGTCCGCCCCCCGATGACGGCGGCGCCCGCCGGTCCCGCATCGTACGACCCTGCGAGACCGGTGCCCTCGTTCAAGGACTCCCTGTCCCCGTCGCAACGCCGTGCCCTCGAGGTCACCCAGAGGATTCTGCGATCCCTGGGCCTGTTCATCCTGTGCGCCATGGGGTTCCTCATCGCACTGGGAACACGTTTCGATCATGAGCGGCTTCTCAAGGAGAGTCACCCACTGCTCGACGCCGCAGGAATCCTCATGGGGCTGGCGCTTCTCGTGGCGGTCTTCCTGCGTCGGCGCTGGCCTGTGCCCATCACGGTCGCCTCGGCGCTCGCGGGTGCCGCCGCCGCCCTGGACACCACCGTGGGACTCATCGCCTTCACCACCGTGGTGCGCCGGTCCCGGTCCCTGCGCGACCCCGTCCCGTGGGCCACGGGCGCGCTGCTCGCCGTCGGTACCCTGGCGGCGCTCTTCCGGGACGCGAGCTACGGATCCACCGGGAGCTCGATGATCGGCGTCATCACCTCTCCCTCCCCCGACTCCCATGCCGTGACCCATGTGTCGGCGGTGCCGGTGCTGTTCCTCGCGGTGGTGGTCATGTCCCTGCCGGTCACCGTCGGACTGTGGCTGCGCATGCGTGACGGTGAGGAGGAGGCCCGACGCCGTGCTCAGGAGGCCGCCGACGCCTCAGCCCGGGCCGAGCGCACCGCTCAGGAGCAGACCCGAGCCTCGACCCGGTTGGCCGACACCGTCAGCCTGCAGGCCGAGCGTGAGCGCGTGGCCCGCGAGGTGCATGACGGACTCGGCCACCGCCTGTCGCTGCTCGCCCTCCACGCCGCCGCCCTGGAGCGCGGGGTCCTGACGACGTCGGAGAGCTCCCCTGTCCCAGACGGCTCGGAAGCCTCGGACTCAGCAGGTGCCCTCGATGAGGAGGATCCGCGGGCCGCCGCTCAGCGCGTTCGGCAGGAGGCCCAGGACGCCATGCGGGACCTGCGTTCCCTGCTCGCCGTACTGCGCGAGCCAGTGGGGGCGGTCGAGCCCGCCCCGCGCCTGGAGGACCTCAGAGAGGTGGTGGACGGGGTCCTTGCCGCCCACCAGCCGCTCAGCTCGTCGATCTACCTCGACCGGGCTGCGGAGGCCGACGAGGTGCTCTCCCGAGCCGTCTACCGGATCGTCCAGGAGTCCCTGACCAACGCCCGCAAGCACTCACCCGGTATGAGCGTTCAGCTGCGCGTCGAGGGCGGTCCGGACACCGGTATCGACATCACCTGCTCCAACCGGATCTGCCGGCCTGAGCCGGAGGCTCACGACGCGGAGTCCTGTGAGGCGCCTCGGGCCGCCGGCGTCGACCGGGGAGCAGTGTCAGGACCCGGAGTCGTGGCCGGCGACCTCCAGAGCGGCTCGGGCCTGCGCGGCATGGCCCAACGGGCGGAGATCTGCGGCGGCTCCTTCCACGCCGGCCCCGACGGCCAGGGCAGGTTCGTGGTGAGCGCGCACCTGCCCTGGCGCTCCGCGGAGTCGCCTCAGACCGGCCACTGAGCGGTCACCTACCGGCTCTGCACGGCCCGAGCCGGGAGATACCGGCCGGCGCGCAGTTCACCGGCCTGAACAATCCGGGCGCCTGGGCCGTTGGGATGGTGATTGTGTCGGCGCGCGCACCTAGGCTGGTCCCCGTGCCCGATCCCTCCACCGTCCCGGCCCCCGCAGCCTCCCGGCCCGCGTCCCCCACACCGGCCTCCCCGGTCCGTGTCATCCTCGTCGACGACGACCCCCTGACCCGCGCCGCCATCAAACCGCTCCTGCGGCCACGTGAGGACTACGTCGTGGTCGCCGAGGCCGGTGACGGCCGTGAGGCGATCAACGCCGTGGGCCGTATCGAGGCCGATATCGTGCTCATGGACCTGGGCATGCCCGTCATGGACGGGATCGAGGCCACACGCCAGATCTGTGCCGCACCGCGCCACCCCCACGTCGTGGCGCTGACCACCTGGGACGTCGACGACGCCGTCGTGCGCGTCATTGAGGCCGGCGCTGTGGGGTACCTGCTCAAGTACTCCGCCTCCGAGGAGCTCAATGCCGGGCTGCGTCGGGTGATGGCGGGTGAGTCGGTGCTCTCGCCGGGGGCGCTCGCCGAGCTGCTGCGATACGTGCGTTCTCAGCCGATGGCACCGACGTTGGCGGCCTACGACGCCCGCTCCGAGGAGCGTCAGCATGCCGTGGCCCAGGCCCGGCAGGCGGCGGCGGGGCTCAGTCGGCGCGAGCTCGAGGTCATTGCGGCGGCCGCCGAGGGGCTGACCACTGAGGAGATCGCGAGCCGGCTGTACATCTCGGTCTCGACCGTCAAGGCCCACCTGCGCAGCGCGCAGGAGCGGGTAGGTGCCCGCAACCGGGTGCACCTGGCGGTCCTCGCCGAGCGCGCCGGACTGCTGGGGTAGGGGCGAGCCCACCCTGAGCGGTGAGGGCCGGTGGCTGCGGCCTGCCGGATCCGGGTGCCCCGAGGTACGCGCGGACGCACCTTAAGGCTCGCGGACTGTCACCGCGAGGCCCGTGCTCGCAGGCTCAGATGCGTCCTCGACGCAGCATGGGGCCGGCCATCCGGGCGGAGGGCTCAAGCTCGAACTCGAGACCACGGTTAACTCAGGCGCTCAGCCGCCGTTGTTGTTACCTGCTCCGCCTGGATTGGGCTGCTGGTTGTTATTGCCCTCTCCGTCCTTGTCCTTACCACTACCACTGGAGACCGTGAGGTTGACGGTGGAACCGACGGGCACCTGAGTGCCGGCCTTCGGTTCAGTGCCAATGACCTTACCCTCTTCCACATCCTTGGAGGGTTTATCGATTTGGCCACCGACGTTGAGGCCGGCATTCTTCAGTTCGTTCGTCACCTCCTCGACTGTCTTCCCGTTGAGGTTATTGGGAACCTTTACTGTGCCGTTCGGCGTCGGCGTGGCCGCGGCACCACTGGAGAAGTGCACGGTGATCGTGTCTCCCGCAGAGGCGCTGGAGCCCGCGGCCGGGTCGGAGGAGACGGCCTTGCCCTGCTCGACATCGGCGGAGGTGACGTCGTCGCCGCGCTTGAACTTCAGGCCGGCGTCCTCGATGGACTTCTTCGCCGTGGCCTCGTCCTGGCCGGCGACATCGGGCACGGAGGTATTGCCGGTGGAGAGCACCAGGTCCACCGCGGTACCGCGCGCAACGGAGTTCCCCGCCTGCGGGTTGGTGTAGATGACCCGGTCCTTCGCGACCGTGGCGGAGTCCTCCAGGGAGGTGTTTCCGCCCTCGAGTCCGGCGTCCTTGAGGGCCTTACGGGCGTCCTCCTGGGTCTTGCCAGTCAGGTCGGGAACCTTGACCATGGCTGATCCGGTGGAGAAGTGGACGGTGACGGTGGAGCCCTGCTCGACCTTCGTGCCCTTCTCCGGGTCGGAGGAGACGGCCAGGCCCTCACTGACCTCGTCGTTGGCGACCTCGTCCTTGGCGAACTTCAGTCCGGCGTCCTCAATGGTCTTCTTGGCCGATTCTTCATCCTGCTTGGAGATGTCGGGGACCTCCACCTTGCTGATGGTGGGGCTCGGCGTCGGGGTGGGCTGGTTGTCGAAGCCCCCGGCGGCCCACAGCCCGGCGACGACGGCTAGGGTCATGAAGAGCAGGAACATGAGGATCCAGACCCAGGCGTGGCTCTTGGGCTTCTCCTCGGGCTCTTCGGCCTCCTTGGCCGCCTGCATCGGAGAGGCCCCGGAGGGCACCTGGGCGAAGGAGGAGGTGGGCTGAACCGGTTCGGCGGCCGGTGAGGCCATGACCGAGGTGGCCGGGGACCAGGAGTCGGCGGCCGGCGCGGCCACGGACATGCCCCGCGCGGCCGCCTGCAGGTCGGCGCGCATGTGGGCGGCGTCCTGATAACGGTCCTCCCGGCTCTTGGCCAGCGACTTGAGGATCACCCGGTCTAGGGACTCGGGGACATCGGCCGCCAGCGAGGAGGGGCGCTTGGGGATCTCCCGCACGTGCTGGTAGGCGATGGCCACGGCGGAGTCGCCCTGGAAGGGCGGCTGGCCGGTGAGCAGCTCGTAGAGGAGACACCCGGTGGAGTACAGGTCCGAGCGGGCGTCCACGGACTCGCCGCGGGCCTGCTCCGGGGAGAGGTACTGGGCGGTGCCCACCACCGTGTGGGTCTGGGTCACCGTGGAGGCGGAGTCCTCAATGGCCCGCGCGATGCCGAAGTCCATGACCTTCACCGCGCCGGTGGAGGTCAGCATGATGTTTCCGGGCTTGATGTCACGGTGGACGATCCCCACCCGGTGGGAGTACTCCAGGGCGTCCAGGACACCGGAGACGATCTCCGCCGCCTCCGCGATCGGGACGGCCTCGCCCTCGCTGAGGAGCTCGCGCACCGTGTGCCCCTCGATGTACTCCATGACGATGTAAGGGACGGTGCGGCTGGCGCCACCGGGCTGGAGGAGCTCCTCCTCGCCGGAGTCGTAGACGGCGACGACGGCGGGGTGGTTGAGCGCCGCCGCGGACTGGGCCTCGCGGCGGAAACGGGCCTGGAAGGTGGGGTCGCCGGCGATGTCCGAACGCAGCAGCTTGATGGCCACGACCCGCGACAGGCGAGTGTCGTAGCCGAGGTGCACCTCTGCCATACCACCACGTCCGATGAGGTCGCGGATCTCGTAACGGCCCGCGAGGACCTGGGGGAACTGACTGGTCACAGTACCTCCTTGACAGGGATGCTCAGCATCAAGGCTGGCACGACCTGATGCGCATGGGCAAGCGTACCTGTGCTGTGCAGGGTGATGAGCGCGAGGGCCGGGATGAGGACTCTCAGGGTCAGCAGGTTGAGACCGAGGAAGGACCGTCCTGAGGCGTGCCGGGCGGTGCGCGACGGCGTCGGCTCCTGGGCCGCGTGACGGCCGGGACGCACCGTGGCCGGCTGGGGCAGCTCGCGGGTCTGCGGGCCACGGCGGCCGGTGGACTCCCAGCTGAGTGCCTCACGGGGATCCCACGCATCCGTGGGCAGGTTCACCACCGCCCGGTCCAGGGCGCGGGCCACCTCGCGGGCGGAGTGCGGCCGATCGGAGGGCTTCTTGGCGAGCAGCTTGAGGATGATGGCCTGGACCTGAGGCGGGACGGCGTCGGGAAGTGCGGGAACCTCCTCGTTGACATGCGCGAAGGCGATATCCACCTGGGTGGCTCCGCTGAAGGGGCGCCGCCCCACCAGGGCCTCGTAGGCGATGATGCCCAGACCGTAGAGGTCCCCGGCCGGGGTGGCCATATTGCCCATGGCCTGCTCGGGGGCGAGGTACTGGGCGGTGCCCATCACCATGCCGGAGGCCGTCAGCGGGCGCTGGTTGATGCCGGTGGAGATGCCGAAGTCGGTGAGCTTGGCCAGGCCCTCGCGGTTAATGAGGATGTTGGAGGGCTTGACGTCCCGGTGCACGACGCCGGAGTCGTGGACGACCTGCAGGGCGCGGGCGACCTGTGCCAGGACCGGCAGGATCTCGGCGGGAGACAGGGTCCCCTTCTCGGCGATGATGTCCGACAGGGCGCGCCCCTGGACGAGCTCCATAATGAGCCAGCCGGTCCCGTCCTTCTCCCCGGAGTCCAGGACGACGGCGAGGTTCGGGTGGCGCAGGCCCTGAGAGTTCTTGGCCTCCGCGCGCAGACGGGACAGGAAGATCTCATCGCCGGTCAGCTCGGGGCGCAGGATCTTGGCGGCCACTGCCCGGCCCGAACGCAGGTCGGTGGCGCGCCACACCTGGCCCATACCGCCCAGGGCGATCTGCTCCACCAGCTCGTAGCGGCCCTGGAGCTGGAGCCCAGCAACAGGTTTCACTGGTCCACCGCCGCATCGATGACCTTGGCGGCGACGGGGCCGGCCACCTTGCCACCGGTGGCGCCGTCCTCGGTCTCGGCATTGCCGTCGAGCACGACGGCCAGCGCGATCTGAGGCTTGTCGATGTCGGTGCCGGCGAAGCCCACGAACCAGGTGGTCGGGCCACTGTCCGTGCCGGTCTCGGCGGTACCGGTCTTGCCGGCCACCTGAACCCCGGCGACCTGGGCGCTGGTGCCCGTGCCGTCGGCGACGGCCTTCTGCATGAGGGAGGACAGGGAGGAGGCGGTGGCCGAGTCGATCGGGGTGCGGGCCACCTTCGTGGAGGTGGCGCTGACCTCGTTGAGATCGGGGTCCAGGGTGCGTGAGACCAGGTAGGGGGTCATCTGCTCACCCTTGTTGGCCACGGTGGCTGCCACCATCGCCATCATGAGCGGGGTCGCCTGTACCGATGCCTGACCGATGCCGGCCATCGCGGTCTGCGCCTGCGAGTCGTTGTCCGGGTAGGTCGACGGCGTGACCTTCAGCGGGATGGACAGGTCGGAGTCGAAGCCCCAGTTCTTCGCCTCCTTGGAGAGCTCCTTCTCGCCGACGTTGATGGCGAGCTGGGCGAAGGGGGTGTTGCAGGACTCGGCGAAGGCGTGGGAGAAGGTGGTCCGGCCGCCGCCGCAGGACTCTCCGCCGTAGTTCTCCAGGGAGTGGCTGGTGCCCGGCAGGGTGATGGTGTCGGGGGCGTCGACCTCCTGGTCCGTCGTGATCTTGCCGGTGCGCAGCGCCGCCGCCGTGGTGATGATCTTGAAGGTCGAGCCCGGCGGGTAGCGGTTGCCGGCGATGGCCCGGTTGTCCAGGGGGCGGGAGGAGTCCTGGCTGAGGGTCGTGTTGGCCTCATTGGCGGCGTTCCCGTCCCGAGTGGCGAAGGCCGAGGGATCGTAGGAGGGGCTGGAGACCAGGGCGAGGATGGCCCCGGTGCTGGGGTCCAGGGCGACGACGGCGCCCTCGCGCCCGGCCAGGGCGTCGTAGGCGGCCTGCTGGATCTCGGGCTTGATGGTCAGCTCAACGGCCCCGCCCCGCTGGGAGTCACCGGTGATGAGGGTCTTGATCCGGGAGGAGAACAGGGAGGGGTCGTCCCCGTTGAGTACGGAGTTGCCCTCCTTCTCCATACCGGTCATGGAGGCGAAGGCGGGCGAGAAGTATCCGGTCACCGGGGCGTAGAGCGGCCCGTTGGCGTAGACGCGCTGGTAGTCCTCGGAGCCCTGACCGTCGTCGGACTTCTGGGTGCTGGCGATTGTGGTGCCACCGGCCAGGAGGATCGGGCCCCGCTCGGTGTCGAAGTTACGGCTGACGGTGCGGCGGTTGCGCGGGTCGGAGTTGAGGGCCCCGTTGGCCGACCACGATTCCCACACGGAGGGGCGGGCCAGGCCCTGGACACTGGTGACGGACAGGGCCAGCGTGGTGAACATGACCAGTACCAGGAAGGCGACTTGACGAATCTGTCGGTTCATGGCTGCTGCCTCCTGTCGCTGTCCTCAGTGAAGCCCGGGGCGCGCGATGAGCGCAGGGTCTCCCCGCCCGGTGCGGTGTACGGCGGAGACGGCGCCTCCGGACTGACGGTGACGGCGGGGCGGGCGTCATCCGACGGGCTGCCGGGGCCGGGTGCGGCTGATGGGGACGCGTAGCCCCCGACGTCGGCCTGCTCGGCTCCGGTGGGCGCGTCGTCGACGTCCTCGGCCATTGACTCCTCGGCTCCGGCGTCCTGGACCTGGCGGCGCAGGGAGAGCGGCAGCTCGGCGGTGTCGATGATCCGCGGTGCGTGGGTGGCCGGACGCCGGGCGGCGTCGGACAGGCGCAGCAGGAGGGCCAGGATGACCCAGTTGGCGAGGAGTGAGGAACCGCCGTAGGCCAGGAAGGGCAGGGTCAGTCCCGTCAGCGGGATGAGCCGGGTGACACCGCCGATGACCACGAAGATCTGCAGGGCGATGGCGAAGGACAGGCCCACGGCCAGGAGCTTGCCGAAGCCGTCGCGCAGCGAGACGGCGGTGCGCAGCCCCCGCTGGATGAGAACGAGGTAGAGCATGAGGATGACGAGCGTGCCGGTCAGGCCCAGCTCCTCACCCAGCGAGGCGAAGATGAAGTCGGAGTTGGCGAAGGTGACGAGAGTCGGTGACCCCTTGCCCCATCCGGCCCCCATGAGTCCGCCGGTGGACATCCCGAACATGCCCGTCAGCAGCTGCCAGGAACCGCCGGCGGCGTTGTACACGGCGTTGTCGGTGGCGTGGAGCCAGCCGTTGATGCGCTGCTGGACGTGATGGAGATGCGTCGCCGCGAACCAGGCCGCCGGGAGGAACAGGGCCGCTCCGATGAGCAGCCAGGAGGGCCGGTCGGTGGCCACGTACAGGACGACGACGAACAGGCCGAACAGCAGGACCGAGGAGCCCAGGTCCTTCTGGAGGACCAGGACGCAGATGCTCACGCCCCACACGATGAACAGGGGGCCCAGGTGGCGAGCCCGCGGCAGGCTCATCCACAGCACCTTGCGGCCCGCCAGGGCCAGGTTGTCCCGGTTGGCCACCAGGTAGGAGGCGAAGAAGACCGCCAGCAGCACCTTGGAGAGCTCGGCCGGCTGGAAGCTCATGGGGCCGATCCGGATCCAGATGCGGGCGCCGTTGATGCTCTGGCCGATGCCCGGGATGAAGGGAAGGACGAGGAAGACCAGACCGGACCACATGGCCCAGTTGTCCCAGCGCCTCAGGCGCCGGTAGTCGCGCAGCAGGAGGAGCACGGCGCAGAAGAGGATGACGCCCAGCAGCGTCCAGACGAGCTGCTTGGAGCCCACGTAGAACTGCCACTGCTCGTTGGCCTCATAGGCCAGGTCCAGGCGTCGGATCATGGCCAGACCGATCCCGTTGAGTGCCACCGCCGTTGGCAGGAGGACCGGATCGGCCCACGGGGCGTGGTAGCGCACCCACAGGTGCATGAGGACGGTCAGGGCCAGGAAGGCGGTCGCCACGACCACGGTCTGTGTCGGGGAGGAGCCGGTGCGGTTGAGAGCGGTGAGCACGAAGCCGCCCAGGCCCAGGACCAGGGCGACGCCGAGCAGTGCCGCCTCCGCCCACCGTCCCGAGTATCGCGCGGAGCCGGCGGGCTGGATGGTCGCGACGCCCGCGGGGGCGCCCATGGGGCCTGGAGCAGCAGTCATCTCACCCCTCCTGCCCGGTCTTGCCGGGCTGGGTCGGTGTGGCGGAGGCCGGCGACGGGGTGGAGGTGGGTGAGGATGAGGGGGATGAGGGCTTGGCCGTGGGGCCCGAGGTGCTCTGCGGGGCGGCGGCCGGCTTGCGGTAGGAGCGAACCGTCTTGTCCACGTAGGTCTCCGCGTCGCTCATCGACGACTGGGTGACGGTGGCCTCCAGGCGCTCGCGGATGTTGTGATCGAGCTCCTCCACCGGCAGGTCCGCGTAGGTCTTGACCGAGTGGCTCAGCTTGAGGGGGCCGACGGACTGGGGGATCCCCTGGTAGATGGCGACCTCGCCCTTGTAGGTGGAGACGTAGTAGCGGGTCTGGGTCCAGCGGTAGAACAGGGCGCTGGCCCCGACGAGCGTGGCCAGCAGGACGAGGCCGCCCACGAGGACCCGACGGCGGTGACGGCGTCGGGCCTTCTGCTGGGTGGCGGCCTCCGCGGCGATGGCCTCGTTGGCCTCGGAGGACTCCTTCGTAGGGGTGGAGCCGGCCTGCTCCTCCAGGGTGGCCATGAGGGCTGCGGCCTTGGCGGCGGGGCTGGTGGCCTCGGTGTCCTTGGCCTTGGCCTCCCCGTCACCCGCGCGATGGGCGGCGGCGGCACGCTCCTGGGCCAGGCGCTCGGTGGCGGCGCTGCCCACCACCTGCGGGACGGTCTGCGGTTCGGGGTCGTCCTTGACGACGTCGAAGACGACGGCGGTGACGTTGTCCGGTCCGCCGGCGCGCAGCGCCAGGTCGATGAGCTGATCGGCGGCCTGACCGGGGTCGGCGACGCCGGCCAGGACCTCACCGATGGTCTCGGCGGTCACCGGGCCGCTCAGGCCGTCGGAGCACAGCAGCCAGCGGTCGCCGGGAACGGCTTCGCGGATCGACTCGTCGAGCTGGACCTCGCCCTCGGTGTCCCCCAGGACGCGCAGGAGGACCGAGCGCTGCGGGTGCTGGCGGGCCTGGTCCCGGGTGAGGCGCCCGGTCTCCACGAGGTACTCCACGAAGGTGTGGTCGGTGGTGACCTGCGTGAGGGTGCCGTCACGCAGCATGTAGGCGCGCGAGTCACCCACGTGGACCATGGCGAGCTTGTTGCCGCTGCGCATGACGCCGATGCAGGTGGTCCCCAGACCGGCGAGGTCGGGATCCTGCGAGGACAGGGTGACGAGCTCGGTGTGGGCGGCCTGGACGGCGTCGCGCATGAGGCCCAGCAGCTCACCGGCCTGGTGGGAGTCTGCGTCCAAGGGCATGAGGTGCTCGACGGCGACCGCCGAGGCGATGTCTCCGCCCGCGGGCCCGCCCATCCCGTCGCACAGGACGCACAGGTGGGGGCCGGCGTAGCCCGAGTCCTGGTTGGACTGGCGGACCAGGCCGACGTCGGAGCGTGCGGCGAAGCGCAGGGAGATGGTCATGAGCGCAGCTCCAGCGTCGTTTGGCCGATTCTGACAGGAATGTTCATGGGGAGCTCCACGGCGCCGTGCACGGGGCGGCCGTCCATCATGGTTCCGTTGGTGGATCCGAGGTCCTCCAGCCACCAGGCGCCGTCCTTGGGGAAGACGCGGGCGTGGCGCGATGAGGCGTAGGAGTCGTCAAGGACCAGGGTGCAGGAGGGTGAGCGGCCGATGATGATCGACGACGGGCTCAGGGGCACGGTCGAGCCGGCCAGCGGGCCCTCGGTGATGACCAGGCGGGTGGCGCTGCGTCGTCGGCCCCTGGGGGGCGGGCCTGAGGGCTGCTCGGAGCCGCCCGCGGAGCGTCGACGTGACGGGCCGGCGACGGGGGAGTCGGCCATATCGCGGCGCATGACGCGCACGATGAGGTACAGGAAGAACCACAGCAGGACCAGGTAGCCCAGCCGTAGGATCGTGAAGGCGAGTGCGCTCACCCGTTGACTCCGCTGTTCTGGGTGCCATCCCAGAACAGGATCTGGGTGCGGCCGATGGTGAGGGTGTTGCCGTCCACGAGGGTGACGGCGTCGACCCGCTGGCCCTCGACGAAGGTGCCGTTGGTGGAGCCCAGGTCGCTGGCGATGGCGTTGCCGTGCGTCAGGCGGATCTCCAGGTGACGGCGTGAGACGCCGGAGTCGTCGACGATGATGTCCGCCTCCGAGCCGCGCCCGATGACGGTGACCGGTCCGGTGAGCAGGTAGCGCTGGCCGTTGATGTCGACGATCGGGTGCGCCGGGGTGGCGGTGGCGGAGGCGGCCGGGGCGGCGGCGCCGCGCCGCGTGGAGGACTCGATCTCGATCGCCGGGGCGTTGGGGTTGTTGTTGACGAGGAAGGAGACCTCGACCGGGCCGACGAAGGAGTAGCCCTGGTCCGCGGCGTGCGAGGTGGCGACCTCCTCCATCTGACGCACCATCTCGTCCTGGCCCCAGGCGGTGATGCGTTCGATGCTCGGTGGGGTGAGGTGGATGCGGAAGATGTTGGGAACCACTGAACGGTCGCGGGCGAAGGACGCCGCGCGCTTGTCCATGGTCTCGCGGAGCTTCGAGGCGATCTCGATGGGCTCGATGTCGTCCGAGAAACGGGACATGGCGCGGTTCGTGACGTTCTCGACGCCTTTCTCGAACTTGTCCAGGAATCCCATGGACAGTACCTCCCCCAAATATGGTGTGGCGGCCCCCGGGATGGAGCCGGGAGACGGGACTGTCCCGCCTCGCTATGGGCCTGCACGGTCCTGCGTGCAGGCCGATACCGTTCCCATCGTAACGGTAGCGAAGCGATTGCAGGGGAGACGGCCCCCGCTGTGTGAGGTAATTGTGTCGTGAGCGGTCTCACGGCCGGATGTGGCGGTGAGGATTGGACGGCGGCGGGGGTGGCAGGCTAGTCTCATGCTCGCTTCTCGCGCGAGTGGCGGAATTGGTAGACGCGCACGGTTCAGGTCCGTGTGATCTTACGATCATGGGGGTTCGAGTCCCCCCCCGCGCACAGAACGGAAAGGCCCGGGCCGCATGGTCCGGGCCTTTCGCTGTCCCCGTTTCCGGGTCGGCCCTGCTCCGGATCCCGCGGGTCGGCCCACTGCACGAGGGCCGGGATCTACTGGCCGAAGGTTGTGCGTACTGCACGAAGGCCCCGCCTACGTGGAGTATCCCCGACCCTCTTCCAGTAGCACCCCACCCTCGTGTGGTGCGCGCACGGTGCCTGAGCGTCCCCGCCCTTGAAGGGACGCGGTCCGCTCGTGACGGTGCGGCGTCGTTCCGGTGATGACGGGGGAGTCAGGCGGCGGGCCGGGGGTGCAGGCGGCGCAACAGGTACCAGGCGGTCAGGGCGCCGGCCCAGGCGCCGACGGCGTTCTGGCCGACATTGGCCAGCGAGGGGCGCCGCTCCAGCATCGGCAGGAGGCTCTGGAGCACCTCGGCGCTCAGTCCGACGACGCAGCCCACCAGCGCCCATATCCACCAGGGTATGTCCCGCCATCCCGCGACGGCGCAGAAGGTGGCCGGCGCCAGCATCACCAGGTTGAGGACGACGTCCTTGCCCTCGGAGCTGAGGAAGCCCGGTCCCATGGTGTCCTTGAGCTCGGCGACCTCGCGTCCGGAGGGCCATGTGACCGCCACGCAGATGACGGCCAGGAGGATGACCGCCGCGACGCGGGCGATCCGCTCATAGGAGGAGGGGCCCGGGGGGAGGGCCTCGGGCGTGTTCGGGCCCGTGGTGCGGCCGGCGGACGGCGCACCGGCCGACGCCGGTGACGTCCCCCAGGAGGTGTCGGGGGAGTCGGCGGAGGTCAGTGCTTCGGGCGCGGGCTGCTGGGCGGGCACGCTCACGACGCTACCGCCCGCCCTCCGGGAACCCCGGAAGGCGGGCGGTAACGATCGGAGCACAGGGGCGAGTTCCCCGGGACTCAGCAGCAGCTGGCGTTGATCTCCGTCTCAGCCTGCTTGGCCCGGGCGCGCCAGAACTCGCGCTCACTCATGGGGCCGTGCCCAGAACCGTGCTCGGAGCCGTGGGCGCCCCCGTGCCCGTTGGGGCACTGCGCGTGCTCGCGGGCGTAGCGCTCCAGGTAGCGGTCATAGGCGGACTCCCCGGTCATGTCCCGCCACAGGGTGCGGGCCCGGGTCAGGACCTGGTGCACCCGACGTCGGGCGCTCACCCGATCCGCCGGCTGCGGTGTCGGAGGAGTAGCCGTCATGACTTCTCCGCGTGGGCCTTGTGGGGGATGAGGGCCGGGTCGCCCACCTGCTCGTACTCCCGGGAGACCTTCTTCATGAGCGAGGAGGCGATCATCGTCTCAGGCGCGTAGAAGTTGGACTCCTGGTACGGGTCCTCCGACGTCGTCGTGTCCCGGTTGCGGATCGTCTGGACGATGCGGATGAGGGCGCAGACCATGACGAAGGCGACCATGACCAGGAAGACGATCGACAACGTCCCCTGAATCATCGTGTTGCGCACGATCGCCTTGGTCTCCTCGATCTTGGCCGGGTCGGAGAGCGTGCCCAGCTTGGCGACGGCCTCGCGATGCTGCTGGAAGTAGCCCACGAGCGGATCGGTGGAGAAGATCTTCTGCCACGAGGCCGTGAAGGTGACGGCCGTGTCGAAGACCAGCGGGATCGCGGGGATCCACACCCACTTCGTGTAGCCCTTGCGCACCACCATGACGGTGACCACCAGCAGGGCCACGGCGGCGATGAGCTGGTTGGCGATGCCGAACAGCGGGTAGAGCGTCTGGATGCCGCCGCGCGGGTCGGTGACCCCCATGAGGAGCAGAGCCCCCCAGGAGGCGACGACGACCGCCGTGGTCCCCCAGGCGCCCACGTGCCAGGACGGGTCCTTGAACTTGGGGAAGGCGTTGCCCAGCGCGTCGGAGAGCTGGAAACGGGCCACGCGGGTGACGGCGTCGACGGCCGAGAGGATGAACAGGGCCTCGAACATGATGGCGAAGTGGTACCAGAAGCCCATCATGGCCCGGCCCCCGCCGATCTGGTGGAGGATGTGGGCGATGCCCACCGACAGGGTGGGGGCGCCGCCGGTGCGCGAGACGACGTTGGGCTCGCCGACGTCGCTGGCCAGGCGCTCCAGGGCCTCGGCGCCCGTGTAGGTCTTGGGGGTGCCGTTGTCATCCCAGGAGTCCCACTCGGGGGTGAGCTTGCGGCCCTGGGCGTCGGTGACGCCGAGCTTGGCGACGGCGGCCTCGGCGAGCTTCTCGCAGTGGTGCTCCGGGTCGTCGGTGGTCTTGCAGGGGGCGGCGGCCACCGTCTCGGGGCCGGCGAGCTTGTTCATGGTCGCCGTCGAGGTGTTCATGGAGAAGTAGATGCCCGGGCTCAACGAGACCGCGGCCGCCAGCGCCATGATGGCCACGAAGGACTCCATGAGCATGCCGCCGTAGCCGATCATGCGGACCTGGGTCTCCTTCTCCACCATCTTGGGGCTGGTGCCCGAGGAGACCATGGCGTGCATGCCGGACAGGGCGCCGCAGGCGATGGTGATGAACAGGAAGGGGAAGAGGGTGCCGGCGAAGACGGGGCCCGCGGTGTTGAAGGCGAACTCCGTGACGGCGGCCATCTCCACCAGGGGGCGCACGATGATGATGCCCAGGGCCAGGATCGTGATGGTGCCGACCTTCATGAAGGTCGACAGGTAGTCACGCGGGGTGAGCAGGACCCACACCGGCAGGACCGCGGCCAGGAAGCCGTAGATGATCATGGCCCACACCAGGGTGGTGGGGGACAGGTGCAGGTAGTGGCCGAAGGAGGACTCGGCCACCCAGCGCCCGCCGATGATGACGGCGATGAGCAGGCCGAAGCCGACGAAGGAGACCTGGGTGATCTTGCCGGGCTGGACGAAGCGCAGCCACAGGCCCATCCCGATGGCGATCGGGATGGTCATGCCCACCGAGAAGACGCCCCACGGGGAGGCGGCCAGGGCGTTGACGCAGACCATGGCCAGGACCGCCAGGACGATCATGAGCATGACGAAGACGACGATGGTCGCCACGATGCCGCCGATCTTGCCGATCTCGTCAGTGGCCATCTGGCCCAGGGAGCGGCCGCCGCGGCGCATGGAGAAGAACAGGACGAGCATGTCCTGGACCGCGCCGGCCACGAGGACGCCGATGATGATCCACAGGGTGCCGGGCAGGTAGCCCATCTGGGCGGCCAGGACCGGGCCGACCAGCGGGCCGGCGCCGGCGATGGCCGCGAAGTGGTGGCCGTAGAGGACGACACGGTGGGTGGGGTCGAAGTCGCGCCCGTTGTTGATGCGCTCGGCCGGGGTGGCGTTGGTGTCGTCGGGGCGCATGATGCGCCGCTGGATGTAGAGGGCGTAGAAGCGGTACCCGATCGCGTAGGTGCATACGGCGGTGACCACGAACCAGATGGTGTTGACGTGCTCGCCGCGCACGACCGCCAGCATCCACCACCCCAGGACACCCAGGGCGGTGATGACCACCCATGTGGCGATTCGTGCGGGTGTCCATCGATTATCAGGACGTATGCCGACGGGGACGCCGTCGGCGTTGCGGATGATCCGTTTCTCCTCCTCCTGTGAGTAGGTGGGTAAGGAGGCTTCTTTCTGGGGCATCGGGATTCCGTTCTCGTCGTCGAGAAAAGGTGTGACGTCATCGTCTCCGGTGACTCCTCCAGGGTATTCCTCCTGGTGGCGGAAGGGAAGTAACGGTGAGTCCGGTGGCGGGGTGCATGTCTTTCACCCCCGACATCAATGCCATTTATCCCACCTATTGAATACTACTTCTAGTGGCCGCTATCCGGCGTCACACATGACGTTCCCGGGCCTCGCCGGGAACAACGTGCAGTGAGCTCTGGGCGTACGGCTACCCTGGCGTCGTGTCCGTGCTCCATCCCGTTCTCGACGTCCTTGCGCAGGCGCCGATCCTCACCGTCTTCCTCGTCATCGGCCTGGGGACCGCCGTCGGGCAGATCCCACTGGGACCGATCCGCTTCGGCGCCGCCGGGGCGCTCTTCATGGGCCTCGCGGTGGGTGCCCTCGACCCCCGGCTCGGCGCCGACCTCACCCTGCTGCGCAGCCTCGGCCTGGCCCTGTTCTGCTACACCGTGGGCCTGGCCGCCGGCAACACCTTCTTCCGCGACCTGCGCAGGCAGCTGCCGCTCATGGCTCTGTGCGTCGTCGCGCTCGTGATCGCCGGCGGAGCGGGCGGCCTCTACTCCCACCTGGCCGGCGTGAGCCCTGCGATGGACTCCGGCGCCTACGCGGGCGCCCTCACCTCGCCGGTGCTCGACGCCGCCATCGAGGCGGCCGGCACCCAGGAGCCCGCCGTCGGCTACGCCCTGGCCTACCCCGTGGGCGTGGCCGTCGCCATCCTCATCGTGTCCGGAGTCGTGGGACGCTCCTGGCCCGGGCGACGCGACCCGCGGCCCGCCAGCGCCGACGGCATCACCGCCACCAGCGTCTACCTCCTCCAGCGGGTGGCGCTCGGCGAGATGAAGGCCTTCAAGGAGGGGAGCATCCGCATCTCCTACCTGGAGCGCGACGGCGAGACCCGGGTCGTGGCCCCCGGTGAGGAGCTGCTGCCCGGCGACAAGGTCGTCATCGTCGGGGCGCCGGCCGCCGTCGAGTCCGCCATGCACGACCTGGGCACCGGGCTCCACAACTGCCTGGCCAAGGACCGCACCGCCGTCGACTTCCGGCGCCTGACCGTCTCCTCGACACGGGTGGCCGGTCGCACCATCGCCGAGGTGGACATGCCCGGGCGCTTCCAGGGCGTCATCACCCGCGTCAAGCGCGGCGACCTCGACCTGCTGGCCCGCGAGGACCTCGTCCTGGAGCTCGGCGACCGGGTGCTGGCGGTCGTCCCCAGCGACGAGCTGGAGAAGGCCGCCGACTGGTTCGGCGACTCCGAGCGCTCCATCGCTCAGATCGACGCCTTCTCCGTCGGGGCCGGTATGGCGCTCGGCGTGCTCCTGGGGCTGGTGGCGATCCCGCTTCCCGGAGGCATCACCCTGCGGCTCGGGGTGGCGGCCGGGCCGCTCGTCGTCGGCATGGTCCTGGGGAGGGTGGGGCGCACCGGGCCCTTCGTGTGGGGACTGCCGCACGCCGCCAACTCCACCATTCGCCAGCTGGGGCTGCTGTTCTTCCTGGCCGCGATCGGGCTGGCCTCCGGGCCGGACTTCGCGGCCTCGGCCTTCTCGATGACGGGGCTCAAGGTGGGGGTGCTCGCCGCGCTCGTCGTGGCGGTCAGCGCCATCGTCCTGCTGACCGGGGCGCGGTGGGCGGGGGTCTCCGCGCAGCGCGCCTCCGGCGGCCTGGCCGGACTCGTCGGGCAGCCCGCGATCCTGGCCTTCGCCCTGTCCAAACGCGATGACGAGCGCATCGAGGCCGGCTACGCGACCCTGTTCGCCCTGGCCATCGTCGTCAAGATCGTCATGGTCCAGGTCCTCGTGGCGCTGTAAGGGGTGACCTGACGGCGGTGGGCGGGGGAGTGCCTCCGGGGCCGCCGGATCCGGGCCGAGTGAGCCCAGAGGTGTCCACATCGGTGACAAAGGAACCTGCAGCCCGATCAGGCCGTCAACAGAACCGCGGAATCATGCGGTTTCTTCGCGGCGATGTGCACCCGGAGCCCGCCTTTGTCACCGATGTGGACACGCTGCCTCATTTTGAGCCCCGCGCTGCGACCTGCTGAGGCCGCCGCGATACGAGCCGATGTGGACGATCAGTCGGTGGCGTCGCGTTCGGCGAAGACCTCGCGTGCCACGAAGGTCGCGTTGAGCGCCCGCGGGAAACCGGCGTAGACCGAGGCGTGCAGGATCGCCTCGATGATCTCCTCGCGGGTCAGCCCCACGTTGAGGGCAGCCCCGATGTGGATCCTCAGCTGCGGCTCGCAGCCGCCCAGGGCCGTGAGCACGCCGATCGTGACGAGCTGGCGGCTGCGCGGGTCGAGCCCGGGGCGGGCGTAGACGTCCCCGAAACCGAAGGCCGCGATGTGGTGGCCGAGCGCCGGGCTGATGTCCGCCAGCGATTCGATGACGGCCTGGGCCGCCTCACCGTCGACCGAGCGGGCGACCTCCAGGCCGCGCTCGCGCCGGGCCAGGTTCTCGGGGCTGCTGACGTCGTGCTGGGGGTGAGAGGTTTCAGCGGTCATGAGGGGTTCTCCTTGTCAGTCTCGGAAGTGTCGATGTTGTCCGTGGCGGCCTGCCCCTCCAGCTCCCGCGTGTAGGCGGCGATCTTGTAGTCGGTGGCGGCCAGCGCGAGCCGGAGCTCGTCGATGCGGGTGCGCAGGCCGTAGCGGTGCTCGGTGAGCAGGGACAGGCGCTCGGGCACCGTGTCCCGGCCGGCCTCGACCATGTCGACATAGCGCCGCAGATCGCGGATCGGCATGCCCGAGGCCCGCATCCGGGTGAGGAATACCAGACGCCGTACGCCGGCGGCGTCGTAACGACGATGTCCCGAGGCGTCACGGTCCACCCGCACGAGTCCGATCCGCTCGTAGTAGCGCAGCGTGTGGGCGCTGACCCCCAGGCGATCGGCAGTGGTCGCAATGTCCCATCCGGCTGCACCAGGCCCGGTTGCCGGCCCGACGTTGTCACTGGGTGGGACGGAGTCGAGGCGGAGCGCCTCGCGGAGCCGGACGTTGTCGGGCTCGCTGCGTGAAGCGGTCGAGCTGGTCATGACGCAGACCGTAGGACTTCGAGTGCGCTCAAAGGCAAGAACGGACAGAGCGGCGGCCCGGATGGTGCCGCGAGGCTAGCCTGGCCGCATGCTCATCGCCTTCTCCGTGTCCCCGACCACCACTGACGCCCCTGACGGATCGGTCTCGGAGGCGGTGGCCCGAGCCGTGCGTGTAGTGCGCGATTCGGGGCTGCCCCATGAGACGACGTCGATGTTCACCACGGTCGAGGGGGAGTGGGACGAGTGCATGGACGTGGTCAAGCGGGCCTGCGAGGCGGTCGCTGAGGTGAGCCCGCGCGTGGCGCTCGTCCTCAAGGCCGACATCCGTCCCGGTTGGACCGACCAGATGACCGCGAAGGTCGAACGCGTCGAGGCCCGCCTGCGCTAGGCCGACTGAGTGGCGTCCGGCAAACCGACCAAAACTTCATAAACGACGGGGCTCCGGGTCATCTATGAAGAAGAGGTTGGTCTGTGAAGAAAATGTCGGTGAGTCCGGTTATGAGACCGCCAGGTCCTCAAGCCATTGCTCGATCGGGCGCGGCCGGAGTCCCAGGAGCCCCTGGGCGCTGCTGTCCTCGGCGATGGTGTTGCCGTCCTGCGCGTTGAGCGCCCGGTAGAGGTCAACGACCGGCGCCGCGGCCGGCCCGAAGAGCGGTGTGATGAGCTCGCCGAAGGTTTCGGGCGTGATGACCTCGAAACGGACCTCGCGGCCCAAGCGGCTGGAGAAGGCCGTGGCCAGATCCGGTCCCGTCAGTCCGGGCAGGTGGCCGACGCCGACTGTGCCCGTGGTGGGGGAGTCGTCCGTGAGCAGGCGGGCGACGACCTCGGCCACATCCAGGTGCGAGCTCCAGGAGACCTGGAACGACGCCGAAAGCGGGTAGCGCAGCACGCCCTCCTCGAGCACGGGGCCCAGGACGACCGGCAGGAGCAGGTTCTCCAGGTAGAGGCGCGGGGCGACCACGGCCGTGGGGACGCCGCTGCCGGTCACGCCGTCGATGAGCGTCATGATGGGGCTGTCCGCGGGCGCCTGCAGCGGTGAGTCCGGCTGGTCGACGATCTGCCCGCTGGTGGAGATGACGACGCGGCCGGGGCGGGCCCGGGTGATCGCCTCGACGACGGCCCGGGCCTGGGCGGCCACCGCCTCGGCTGCGCCCATGGGCAGGTGGACGAAGACGCCGTCGGCGCCCTCATAGGCGGCGGCGAGGGAGTCCGCTGAGGCCAGGTCGACCTGCCGGGCGGCGATGCCGGCGGGGACTGCCTCAGGGTGCCGGACCGCAGCGATGGCAGTGCGCCCGGCGGAGGTCAGAGCGGATAGGACGGGAGAGCCTTGAGCGCCTGAGGCGCCGTGAACGATGTTAGCCATAACTCCATTAGTGCATACGAAACACCAGTTACGTCAACTGCACTATTGGGGTAGGTTTCGATGTCATGAGTGAGGTCGATCTTCCCGAGTGCGGGGTGGCGAGGTTCCTGCTGCTGTTCGACGGGCCGTGGGCGACGCTCATCGTGCGCGAGCTCATGCACGGCCCGCAGCGTTTCGGGGAGCTGCGCGACGCCCTGCCGGGGATCAGCGCGCACACGCTGACCAACCGGCTGCGGATGTTCGAGTCGCGTGGGATCGTCACCCGACACGCCTACCCCGAGGTGCCGCCCCGCGTGGTCTACGAGCTCACCGACCTGGGCAGGAGCCTGCGGCCGGTGCTCGATGCGATGTATGAGTGGGGCATCAGCTGCCCGACGTCGGCCTTCACGCCGCAGTCCGACTCGTGCCGGTGAGGCTCGCTTGCGCCAGGCCGACTAAACCGACCAAAACTTCATAAACGACGCGGCTCCGGGTCTTTTCTGAAGAAAAGGTCGATCTGTGAAGAAAATGTCGGTGAGGCTCGGGGCCGTCAGTGGATCAGCCGAGCAGAGCCAGGACGACCGCGGCACTACGGGCGGCGGCCTCCTCAGCGGCGATGTGGAAGTCCTGGCCCGCCTCGGGGCCGCACAGGTCGGACACGCCGCGCACCGAGACGAAGGGGACGCCGGCGCTCGCCGCTACCTGCGCCAGCGCCGTCGACTCCATGTCCGTGCTCAATGCCGCAGGGAAGACCTCGCGGGTGTCGGCCACGTTCGCGGCCGTCACAAAGGAGTTGCCAGCCAGCATCTGACCGACGCGCAGCCGCGCCGAGCCCGACGACGCCGTGGCGCCGCGCACGGCCTGCGGGCCCACCTGCTCCAGGCGCTCCAGCAGGGCCGGGTCCCCGGTGAAGGTCTCTGGCTGGCCCGGGGTCTGGCCGCGGGCGTAGCCGAAAGCGGTGGCGTCGGCATCGGTGTAGGCCAGGCTCGCTGAGGCGCACACGTCGCCGACCTCGACCTGTCGGCCGAGCCCACCGGTGGTCCCCGCCGAGACGACGGCGCCGGGGTGGACCTGAGCCAGGACCGTCGCCAGCGCGCTCGCGGCCGCCACAAGCCCGATACCGCTGCGCATGAGGATGAGCTCGCGCTCGTCGTCGGGGAGCTGAAGGGACCAGGCGCGCGCGGAGCCCGGCAGGGTCGGCGCCTGGGCTGCCGCGCGCTCGGGCAGGGCGTCCAGGAAGGGCTGGGCCTCCTCAGCCATGGCGCAGGAGACGATGACGGGCGCGGCACTGGTGCGACTCACACGCTGAGCCTACAGAGGGTGCCCGAGCCCTGAAAGTGTCCAGATGGGACGGCTTTGACGGTTGATCGAATCCGGTATCTGTGAGTAACAGGGTGATGACCTGGGCCTTTGTAAACCGTGGTGCGGCTGCTGTGATTCAAAGTCGTCCCGTACGGACAGATTCGCCGTATGGCAGCTCTGTCGAGGTCATGCCCCTGAGGACATGCTGTGTTCATACGTCCATGGGCCAGGAGTCGGAACGTCTGACTCCTGGGGCGGACGGATGCGGCAGACTGCGTCCGCCAATGATCCATGTGGCGACTTTCCCAGTTTGTCTGCCGTTTCCGTCCTGCTTGGAACCTATGGGGTTGAGGGCGCCATCGCCCCACCTGGAGTGGATGACCGGGATGATCCCCATGCGCATGGCGACGGGGGCGACAATCTCGACCGTGCTGTGCTGGAGGACCTGTCGGCTGGTCAGATGCAATGGGATGTGGCTTGCGCTGATCGCGGCCTGGTCGCGCAGGTGGTCGCGCTCCCAGTCGAGACGGGAGGAGTGGAAGGCGTAGCCGTCCGCCTCAATGAGAAGCGCTGGGTGGCTGCCTGCTCGAAGCGCCGTGGTGTCGGGCGTGAGGCCGGAGACGAGGTCTTGTGGGTGAGCTGTCAGCACTAGGTCCACTTCTCCGACGCCGGGGACGGACACTGCTGTCGCTGGCCGGTATCCGGCCTCTTCCAGTTCGTAACGCGCGATCGTCTCCAGGAGAGAGCGAGCATCGGAATGCGAGCGCGACACAAGCGTACGGGTGCGGCGGTTTCGCGGACCCTGTAGGAGGCTCTCGAGCTGAGGGCGGGTAGTCAGACCAAGTCGAAAGGCTGCATCGAGTGCGATGAGTGCATCAAGCTCATCCGCGCAACGCAGGTAACAGATGAGTGCCTGTTCCACGGGTGCCACCGGTGCCGCATCTGCGGCGGGGAGAATGAGGCCGCTCAACCGATGGGTGACGACGCGCCCGATTGCGTCCGGTATGTGACCCTGGTTGCAGGGGATGGCGATGTGCAACGTTGTGGGCGCTGATTGCAGTGGCAGGCCGTAGTGCTGCATCGCATGGGCGCAGGTGATAACACCCCTGATGCGTCGGCAGAGGATGAAACGAGGGTCGGCACTCTTCAGCGCGACCACGCGGTTCGGGTGAAGATTGATGAGCCCATCGGCGGCGGCTCGGGTGGCAAGACGCCGTTCGGTCCGCGTGCTGCACAGCGTGCTCAGGCGCGCTGCTCCCTGGTGAGCGGCGAGACGCGCCAGCAGCTCCTCGATTCTGGATGACTTATCCATACGTAAATGATGTCAAACATCATCAAAGTGTGTCTCGCTGGAGTGGGTGCTTGTGGATTGAGGTGTGTCCGTTTTGTCCAGATGGGACGGCTTTGACGGTTGATCGAATCTGGTATCTGTGAGTAACAGGGTGATGACCTGGGCCTTTGTAAACCGTGGTGCGGCTGCTGTGATTCAAAGTCGTCCCGTACGGACAGATTCGCCGCATGGTGGCTCTGTTGGGGCGCTGTAGAGAGCGTGCAGTGGGGGTCGGCTGGTAGCTGTGGCCTTCTGCCGCCGGGGATGGTGTCGATGTGCACCTTGTGAGGGGGCGGGATCTGGCTTCGACGGGAGGCGGGCTCTGGTGCGGAGCGACTCAGGCGTCGTCAGCGTTCGTCGGCGTGCTCAGCCCGATGATGACCGCCTCGATGAGGTCGCGCAGCCTGCTGCCGTCGATGCTCTCGGTGATCGAGTCCATGAAGAGCAGGCTGACGAGATCAGCCAGGCTTGCCGTGGGGACGGTGGGGCGGCGTCCCATGCGGATGAGCACCTTCTCGACCGTCCCGGACAGTCTGGCGGTGAAGTCGGCGCGAGCCGTCCCGGGGATCTTCGGGCTGTCGGGGTTGCGCAGCTGGAAGAGGGAGTACTCCGTGGTCAGTAGGTAGATGGTGCGGGCCTCGGGGCGGATGGCCTCGAGCAGCTCCATGAGCGAGTCCATTGTGGGAGCGCCCTCGAAGGAGTCGATGGCCTGCGTGACCCGTGACAGCAAGGTGTTGGAGCGCGTGACGATGGCCTCGGTCAGGATGTCCTGGAGCGAGGAGTAGTTGGAGTAGAAGGCGCCCCGGGTGAAGCCGACCTGCTTGACGACGTCGTCAATACGAGTGCTGGCGATGCCCTTGGAGGCGATGATGTCCGCAGCCGCCTCGATGAGACGGGCGCGGGTGTTCTCCCGCTTGCGCAGTGTGCGCTCGGCGGCTGGCGGGTCGGTGCTCGGTGTCATGAGACCGCCCACCTTACCGGCGCTGTGGGGGTGCGAGGAGTCACAACGTCCTGGGTTTCAATACATACATGTATCCAGTACGTTTGCGTATCGAATTCGATCATCTCCGTACCTTCTGAAAGGGCTGCCATGTCCAACTTCCTCCTATCCCTGGGGCGATGGTGCGCTCGTCACGCCACCCGGGTCCTCGCCGCCTGGGCGCTGCTCATCGCTGCCCTCGGTGGCGTCGTCGCCACCACCGGTATCCAGCTCGACGACACCTTCACCATCTCCGGTACCGAGTCGATGCGGGGCCTGGAGGTCCTCTCCGACCGGCTTCCCCAAGCGGCCGGCACGAGCGAGCAGGTCCTCATCACCAGCTCCAACGGCCGCATCGAGAACCACGCCCCGGCCGTCAACGCCTTCGCCCTTCGGGCCTCGCAGATCGACGGCGTCGCCACGGTCTCCCCGCCCTTCGGGGACAAGGCCACCGGGGTGGCGTCGACCGTTTCCGCCGACGGCACCCACGTGCTCGTCCAGGTGCAGGCGGACGCCTCGGTCGGCTCCATCACCACCGGAACCACGCCGAAGGCCAAGACCGTCGCCCAAGACCTCGATACCCTCGCCGAGCGCACCGAGGCCATGGACTCGTCTCTGACGGTCCAGCGCAGCGGCAACATCGACCAGGAGGTGGGGATCGGTATCTCCGCCGTTGAGCTCGTCGGCGTCGCCATCGCCGCGATCGTCCTGCTCATCTCCTTCGGTTCCCTCGTGGCTGCGGGCACCCCGCTCATCGCCGCTGCCGTCGGTGTGGGAACCGGCATGCTCGGCATCCTCGCGGCGGCGAGCATCACCGACATCAACTCCACCACCCCGGTCCTGGCCGTCATGATCGGACTGGCGGTCGGCATCGACTACGCACTGTTCATCGTCTCGCGGGCGCGTGAGTACCTCGCCGACGGCGTCGAGCCGGCCGAGGCCGCAGGGCGGGCCACCGCCACCTCCGGAGGGGCCGTCGTCTTCGCCGGTACCACGGTCATCGTGGCCCTGTGCGGTTTGAGCGTGGCCGGCATCAGGTTCCTGACCACGATGGGACTGGCCTCGGCGGCGGTCGTGGCGGTGGCCGTGCTCGTGGCCCTGACGGTCGTCCCGGCTCTCATCGGCATCCTCGGGAAGCGTCTGCTCCCGCGCCGCGGCAAGGTCGCTGCCAGCGGCGTGGACGCGGACCGGAGGCCGGCGTCCCGCTGGGCGCGCGCAGTGACCCGCCGCCCCTGGATGACCATCGGCGCCGTCGTCGTCCTCCTGGGACTGTGCGCCGTCCCCGCCAGCGGCCTGCGCCTGGCCCTGACCGACAACGGTTTTGCCGAGAAGGGGTCGCAGCAGCGCGAGACCTACGACGCCGTCGCCGTGGCCTACGGCGAGGGCTACAACTCCCCCATCGTCGTGATTGCCGACGTCTCTCAGCCCTCCGGTTCCGTCGCCGCGGTTCAGGGCCTGGCCCGTGACCTCTCCCAGCTCGACGGCGTTGAGGGAGTCTCCCTGGCCACCCCCAACGAGGACGGGACCCTCGCCTTCGTCCAGCTCCGTCCCGAGAAGTCGCAGGCCGACCCCGCCACGATGGAGCTCGTGCGTAACATCCGCTCCCACGCCGGCGACTATGAGAGCCGCTACGGGCTCGACAACGTCATGGTCACCGGCCAGACCGCCGTCGCGATCGACGTCGCCGAGGAGCTCAACGCCGCCCTCATCCCCTTCGGCATCGTGGTGGTGGGCCTCTCGCTCATCCTCCTCATGGTGGTCTTCCGCTCCGTCGCCGTTCCTGTGACCGCGACCCTCGGGTACCTACTGTCGCTGGGGGCGGGCATGGGCGCGGTGGGCGCCGTCTTCGGTTGGGGGTGGGCGGCCGACCTCCTGGCCGTCTCCAAGGTCGGCGCCGTCATCTCCTTCCTGCCGGTCATCGTCATGGGAGTCCTGTTCGGGCTGGCCATGGACTACCAGGTCTTCCTCGTCTCGCGCATGCGCGAGGAGTGGAGCCGGCGGCGCGGTGACGCGACTTCCGTGACGCCTGCGGCTCGTCGTGAGGCGGCCGCGGCGGCGGTCGAGACCGGATTCCTGGGCAGTGCGAAAGTCGTGGTGGCGGCGGCCGTCATCATGGTCGGCGTCTTCATGGCCTTCGTTCACACCGACAACGTTTACGTCAAGCCCATCGCCCTCGGTCTGACCGTCGGGATCGCCGCCGATGCCTTCCTCGTGCGCATGACCCTCATTCCCGCGCTCATGGCGGCGCTGGGGGAGAAGGCTTGGTGGCTGCCGGCATGGCTGGACCGGCTGCTCCCTGTCGTCGACGTCGAAGGGGAGGGCCTGGAGCAGGCACTGGAGCAGAAGGAGGTCGACGCCGGCCAGTCGGCCCGACCGGAGACGGACTGCGCGGACAATCAGGCCGAGAACGCTGAGGATGCTGCGGATAAGGAGGCCGCTGTCGTGTCCTGAGTCCGGTGCTCGCGGTGGCCGGCGAGGGCGGGTCAGGCGGATTCCCGTCGGCCCGCCCTCACGGGTGGGGACATTCCGCGCGGCCGGGTGCGTGTCGTTCCGGGCGGGGGCGTTCGACGCCGTCGGGGACCGCAATCCCGTCCCCGAACGCGCAGGATGTCCCCGGCTGTGCGGATATGTCCCCGAACGCGCAGATTGTTCCCGCCTGTGCGGGTCGCCCCGCCGGGCCTGGCCTATGACGGCCTACTTGCCCGCAGCCTCGTCGTCCCGGGAACCCGTGGCGGCGGTGACGGCCGCGGCCGGGTTGATGGGCAGTGCCCTGCGCGACTGGTCGCGCCGCAGCAGGAAGTTCCCCAGCCGGATCGGCCAGGCCACGTGGTTGATCCGCGGCCAGCGCAGCATGACGTAGTCGACGGCGTCGTCCACCTCCAGGCGCCGCGTCGAGTTGCCGACCCGTACCCACAGCGCCGCCCCGTCGCGTCCCTTGGCCGGCTTGAGGTAGACCGGCAGTGGGGACGGGGGCGCGGTCACCCGGCACACCTCCGCGGTCCCATCCGGGGTCGGCGCGAAGTCCACCTGCGGCAGCGCAGCCGCGTTCGTGCCCATGCGTGTGCGCCACATGCCGCGCAGCCACAGCTCGAAGCGGTCGGCGTCGGGCTGTTTGAGGGTCGTGTAGTCGGGGCCGAGCCCGATGAGATTGCCGCCGTCATCGACACCGAGCAGGAGTGTGCCGCCCGCGGAGTTCATGAAGGCCGCCACCGTCTTGGCCACGACCTCCTCCATGGCCTCGTCGCGCTTGTCCGTGCGTAGGTTCCAACGCGCTGAGGACTTGAACTCCAGACGGTCGGACTCGCCCATCTGGGCCACCTCCGCGATCGGCAGCAGCGTGCGACGGTGCTGGACGCGCGCCAGCACCGCGGAGGTCGCCACCAGCACCACGACCGCCACGCCGCAGGAGGTCGCCAGCATCTTGATCGAGAACAGGTCGCCCTCGTCGAAGATCCATCCCGCCAGCAGCAGCCCCAGCCACAGGCCGACGAGCGCGATGAGTGTGGCCGCCGCATCCGACACAGCGACCCGCCCGCGCAGCAGGAACCGCGTCAGCCGCCCCACGAGGAAGGACAGCAGGAGCAGCAGCGGCTGGGCGATGACCCACCAGATGAGGACGGGGTTGGCGGGATTGGTGATGGTGACGGTATCGATGCTCTCCACGTGCGTCAGGTTCTCTTCGGGTCGGTGCCTCGCGGCGCGGGCACGGGGTGGGCGGGGGGTGGGCTGAGTGCGATTCAGGATGCGGTTGGTGCCGGTGCTGGACCGGGCCCGACGTCGGAGCCCGGTGACGGCGCACCGTCTCACCCCGTCACTCTGCCGGCCACGGTGTTGCCAGGATGTGAGGACTGGCCTCTCCTCGGCTTCTGCCCTCACCGGCGGGGACATTTCGCGTGGCCGGGTGCGTGTTGTTCCGGACGGGGGCATTCGACGCCTGCGGGGACTGCAATCCCGTCCCCGCAGGCGCGAAGTGCCCCCGGCTGGGAGCGAGTGTCCCCGCACGCGCGGGATGTCCCCGACCGCGAGTAAAAGTCCCCGGCCGGGAGAGGCGGATGCCTCAGGCCATGACCCGCGTCCACTCCTCGCGGGCGGCGAGGAAGCCGCGCACCGCCTCCTGGGCGGCGGCCAGCGAGTGGTTCGCCCCCCAGCCGCACTGGACCTCATTGGCCGCCGGCACCTCCTCGGCAGTGAGGATGTCGCGGAAGGTCGCCTCCAGAAGCGGCAGGAACTCCTCGGTCCCCACCCCCAGCATGAGGGCGTAGAAGCCGGTCTGGCAGCCCATGGGGGAGAAGTCGATGAGCCGGTCGGTGTGGTTACGCATGAGCTCGGCGCTCAGGTGCTCGATGGAGTGCACGGCCTCCATCTCCAGGTGCTCGCGGTTGGGCTGGCAGAACCGCACGTCGTACTTGACGAGCACGTCCCCGCCGGGCAGCTCCTTGCGGTCGGCCACGCGCACATACGGCGCGGCCACCTTCGTGTGGTCCAGGTTGAAGGACTCGACGTTCATCCTCGGCGTGCTCTGCTCGCTCGTCTCGCTCATGGGGTCAGCCTACGGGCCGGGGACGAGGCAGGATGGGGGCATGACTTCACTGGCGCGCATCGTCACGGGGCCCGACGGCGCCCCCACCCTGGTCCTGCTCCACGGCATCACCGGTTCCGCGGTCTCGCTGGCCGAGGCCATCGACCACTGGGCGGACCGCGGGTACCGGGTCGTCGCGGTCGACGCCCGCGGGCACGGCCTGTCCCCGCGGTGGACGCAGGCCCAGCTCGAGCGCGCCGGGGAGGTCCTCGTGGAGGACCTCATCGCCGTCCTGGAGGACCTGGAGGCCGCCTCGCGCGGACGGGACGCCCTGGGACTGTCGACGTCGCCCGCCCCGGTCGTCATCGGACACTCGATGGGCGCGGCCACCGCCATGGTGGCCGCCGGCCGCCGCCCGGACCTGGTCTCCGGCGTCGTCCTGGAGGACCCGGCCCGCTTCGGCACCC
>NZ_JASPEP010000004.1:0-230658 GCF_031292835.1 Actinomyces stomatis | reverse complement strand
GCGGTGAGCTCGAGGACCGACGAGGCCCCTCGACCGGCCCCGGCGACCCAGCCGGGCGCCAGGACGTCGCCACTGCGGGTGGCCACGACGGCGTCGGGCAGCTCGGCACGCAGGGCCCTGGCGGCCTCGAGGTCCTCGACCACCCAGGAGCCCTTGAGCAGTCCGTCCAGGACCTGACCGAGACGTCCCGGCCCCGACTGCGCGGGACTGACGAGCCCGCGAGCAGCCAGTGCTCCGCCACCGGGGACCGACACACTCTCATCATCGGCATCGGCAGGAGCGCTCAGTGAGGGATCGTCGGCCAGCACCAGCCGCACTGCCCCGATGTCCTGGCTGCGGGCATGATCCAGCCCGACCAGGGCCACCTCGGCATCGGCGGCCAGGCCGGCCTCAGCGAGCACGCCCAGGAGGGCGGCGACGGCGTTCTCCCAGCCACGCTCGACGCTGAGGTGCTCCGCGAGCGGCCCGAGGAGACCATCAATACCGGCTTGCAGCAGCGCGGCCGTGCCGTCCTGGCCGCGCAGGGACATGGCCAGGGTGTCGCGCCTTGCGGCCCAGGTGGCCCGGTCGGAGGCGGCCTCTCTGCGGGCGTCGGTCGCGGCCGCGACAGCCTCACGGGCCTCGGCCAGGTGACGCGTGGCCTCGTCATGGGCGTCCGCGGCTCGGGCCGCCACATCGGCCGCCGCACTTACCTCGGCGGACGCCCGCGTTGGTGCTCCAGCGTCGTCCCGCCCACCACCGTTGGCCATCTCCGCCGGTGCGGTCACTCCCCCGGCCTCAGCCAGGGCGGTCCGGGCGCCGTCCTCACGAGCCTCAGCGGCCCGTAGCGCACTGCGCGCCTGCTCAAGAGCGGCCAGACTGGCCTCATGGCGGCTCCTGGCGGAGGCGACGCGCCCGCCAGCACGGGCGATGGTCTCACGTCGCTCTGAGACGCGACGCTGAGCGGCCGAGAGCTCCTGGTCCGCCGCCTTCTCGGCAGTTTCCGCGTCCGCGCGCGCTCGAGTGGCGTCACTGAGTGCGGTGCGGGCGGCCTCGACGGTGTCAGCGAGCTCGGCCTCCTCCCGGCCCGCGGCCTCTGCCCGACGCTCGAGCTCCTCAGGATCGGTGCCGTGGCTCGGGGCGGGGGCGGAGGCGAGGAGCCGGATCCGTTCGCCGGCCACGTCCGCGAGCGCACCGAGGGACTGGGCAGTACCGGTGAGCTCCTCCCAGATACTGCCGGCGCGGGCGAGGCGCTGGGCGGAGGTGGTCTCGATGGCGGCCAGCTCGCTCAGACGCGCCCTGGCAACGCGCTCGGCCTCCTCGACGGCGCTGCGGCGCCGTGCCAAGGCCTCCTTGTCCTCGTCGCCGGCCTCCAGGAGGGACTGGGCCTGGACGACGTCGTCGGCCAGGAGCCGGGCGGTGGCGTCACGAACCTCGACCTGGATGGTTCGGGCGCGCCGGGCGATGGCGGCCTGCCGGGCCAGGGGGCCGAGCTGGCGGCGCAGCTCCTGGGCTAGGTCGGAGACTCGGGCGAGGTCTGCGGCCATGGACTCGAGCTTGCGAAGGGCGCGCTCCTTGCGCTTGCGGTGCTTGAGGACGCCGGCGGCCTCCTCGATGAAGCCGCGACGGTCCTCCGGTGTGGCGCTCAGGACCGCGTCGAGCTGTCCCTGCCCGACGATGACGTGCATCTGGCGCCCAAGACCGGTGTCGCTGAGGAGCTCCTGGACGTCGAGGAGGCGGCAGGGGCTGCCGTTGATCCGGTACTCCGACCCGCCGCCGCGGAACAGGGTGCGCGAGATGGTGACCTCGGTGTAGTCGATCGGCAGGGCGCCGTCGGTATTGTCAATGGTCAGGGAGACCTCGGCACGCCCGAGGGCCGGACGGGAGCCGGCGCCGGCGAAGATGACGTCGGCCATGGAGCCGCCGCGCAGATTCTTGGCGCCCTGCTCCCCCATGACCCAGGTCAGGGCGTCGACGACATTGGACTTGCCGGACCCGTTGGGACCGACTACGGCGGTGATGCCGGGCTCCAGGCGGAGGGTGGTTGACGAGGCGAAGGACTTGAATCCCTTGATCGTCAACGTCTTGAGATGCACGGGTGCCACCCTAACAGCGCAGGCGGTTCTGACGGAGACAGAAACGACAAAGGGACTTGACACGACCGCGCTGGACAAGCAGACTTTCCATATCGCGACGGCCGGGTACGCAGCGCGTGCACCTGCTTCACCATCCCCACCCACCCCTCGTCCCCGAACCCCAAGGAGCCACGATGCTCGTACTGTCCGGCCTATCCAAACGCTTCGGGAGCCTGCAGGCCCTGGATGATCTCTCCCTGTCCCTGGACCGCGGTGAGATCGTCGGCTTCGTCGGCGCGAACGGAGCGGGCAAGTCCACCACGATGCGCATCGTCATGGGGGTGCTGGCCGCCGACTCCGGCGCCGTGACCTGGAAGGGCGCCCCCATGGACGCCTCCATCCGACGCACCATCGGCTACATGCCCGAGGAGCGCGGTCTCTACCCCCGGATGAAGGTGGCCGAGCAGCTCATCTATCTGGCCCGTCTCCACGGACTGTCCACCTCCGCCGCCAAGACGGCCGCGAACCAGTGGACCGAGCGCCTGGGCCTGGAGGAGCGCCGCGGCGACGAGGTGCAGAGCCTGTCGCTGGGCAACCAGCAGCGCGTCCAGCTGGCCGCCGCGCTGGTGAGCGACCCCGAGCTGCTCATTCTCGATGAGCCCTTCTCCGGCCTGGACCCGGTGGCCGTGGACGTCATGAGCCAGGTCATCCTGGAGCGGGCGGCCGCCGGGGTGCCCACTCTCTTCTCCTCCCACCAGCTCGACGTCGTCGAGCGCCTGTGTGACCGGGTGGTCATCATCCGCTCCGGCCGGCTCGTGGCCGACGGCACGGTTCCCGAGCTGCAGGCCACCGAGGCGCCCCGATGGCGGGTCGTCGTCGAGCAGGCCGCCGGGAGCGCACCGGTGGAGGCCGGCTCCTTGCAGAACCTGCCCGCCCCCACGATCGACCTCGATGACGCCGGCCGCCTGGTCATCACCGCGCAGGGAGCCGATGAGCAGGACCTGCTGAGTACCGCTCAGCGCCTGGGGACGGTGCGCGAGCTCGGCCCGGTGCGCCACCCGCTCACCGAGATCTTCCGGGACGTCCTCACCACTGCCGCCCGTGAGGGGACCGCAGACACGAACGAGAAGAAGGAGGCACGCCGATGAGCGACCGGACCACCCCTATCACTCGCCGTCAGGAGATCGCCCTGGTCACCGGCCGCGAGCTGCGGGCGCACCTGCTGAAGAAGTCGACCATCATCCTGACCCTGGTGCTGCTCATCGCCGCCATTGGCGGCATCGTCGGTATCAAGCTCTACACCTCGGGCCAGGACCAGGCCTACCGGGTCGGACTCAAGGGCGTGACGGTTGCCCAGGCCACCGGGTTGGACAAGGTGGCCGCCTCCAACGGGGAGACGATTGAGCTCGTTGACGTCTCCGCGCACCAGGCGAAGGACGTCCTGGCCGACGACGCCCCCGAGGGCACGCCGCACGTGGACATGGTTCTCGACGTCTCCGGCTCCGCCCCCACCATCACTGTGGAGAAGTCGGCTGACGACGCGGTCGTCTCTGGGGTCACGGCCTTCCTGCAGCAGGCGGCTCTGGGACAGCAGATCGCATCCTTGGGAGGCGATCCCGCCCAGGTGGCCTCGCAGCTCAGTGCCGCCAAGCCTGAGGTCACGGCGCTCCATGCCCCTCAGCGCGATTCCGCCGACTTCGGCTCGCGCTACGCGATCCTCATGACGATCGACATCCTGCTGCTGTTCGCCATCATGGGCGGCGGTCAGTTCATCGCCCAGGGAGTGGTGGAGGAGAAGTCGAGCCGGATCGTGGAGATCCTCCTGGCCTGCGTACGGCCCAGCTCACTGTTGGCCGGCAAGATCCTGGGGATCGGCATCACCTCGGTGCTGACCACGGGAGTCGTCGCCGTCGCCGGGGTCATCACCGCGAAGGCAACGGGAGTCATGCCGGACATCAGTCTCAACCTGGACGGCGTGCTCGTCGCGATGATCGTGTGGATGATCGTGGGCTACGCGATCTTCGCGGTCGCCTTCGGGGCCGCGGCCTCACTCGTGAGCCGGCAGGAGGACGTCAGCTCGGTGAGCATGCCCCTGGTCATGCTCTCGATGATCCCCTATGTCCTGAGCTTCATGATGGCCACTGGGGACACCAACAGCGTGACCTTCCGAGTGCTGTCCTACCTGCCGCCCTTCGCCCCCTTCATGATGCCGGCGCGCCTGGTGCTGGGGATCTCCTCCTGGACCGAGCAGCTGATCGCCCTGGGGATCGCACTCGTCTTCCTTCCGCTGCTGGTGCGCGTGGCGGCGGCGATCTACACCCGGGCCGTCACCCGCACCGGCGCCCGGGTCCCGCTCAAGGAGGTCCTCAGGAGGGCGGAGCGGGCCTGAGCACGGTCCTCATCCGCCTTCACCGACCACATACCGACGACGATGGTGCGCCTCCCCATGAAGGGAGGCGCACCATCGTCGTCTGATGGCAGCCGTCAAGCGCTCTGTGGGACGGGTTGCGAGTCAGTCGGCCAGCTCGGGGAACCAGATGGCGATCTCTCGGGCGGCGGACTCGTCGCTGTCCGAACCGTGGACGAGGTTGAGGATGGCGGGGGTTCCCCAGTCGCGTCCCAGGTCTCCGCGGATGGTGCCGGGGGCGGCCGTGGTGGGGTCGGTGGGCCCCATGAGGCTGCGCACGCCCTCGACGACACGCTGGCCCTCGACGACTGCGGCCACCACGTTGCCGGAGGTCATGTACTCCACGACACCGGGGTAGAAGGGCTTGTCCACGTGTTCGGCGTAGTGCTCGGCGAGGATCTCGTCGGTGGGGGCGAGGACCTTCAGGGCCGTCAGGGCGTACCCCTTGGCCTCGATACGACGCAGAATCTCGCCGGTGAGGCGGCGCTCGACGGCGTCGGGCTTGATGAGAACGAGGATGCGACCGGTCTGGGACGTGCTGGCCATCGGGACTCCTTGCTGGGTTGGCGGGTGAGGGACCGAGTGGACCATAACGGGTCCGGGCCCCCGCCTGCCACGGCAGAGCCGAGATCAGGCCTGCTCGACCACCTGGAGCCTGTCGGAGGAGCGGTCACGGGCGGCTTCGAGAGCGGCCTGAAGAATGAGCGCAGAGGACTGGGCTCCAGGGTCTCGGTGGCCGCAGGAGCGCTCCCCCAGGAAGGAGGCCCGACCGCGACGGGCCTGGAGGGGCTCGGTGTCCTGGGCGCCCTTGACAGCGGCTTGAGCGGCTGCGGCGAGGACGCCGACCTCGTCCTCCCCGATCTCGGCCGCCTCCTTGGCGGCCACCGCCGCAGGGCGCCAGGCGTCGGCCATGGTCTTGTCCCCGCTGTTGGCGTGTCCCCGGACCTCCAGCCCTGAGGTGGCCTCCTCCAGGGCGCGGGCCAGATCCCCTGGCCCCCAGGCAGCGGCCTCGCTGGAGCGGGCGGCCTTGAGGAAGGCCGTTCCCAGCAGCGGCCCGCCGGCACCGCCGACGGTGGCCATGAGGGTGGTGGCGACGAACTTGAGAACTCCTCCGGGATTCGCCGGCATGCCTCCGGCCTGCTGAGCCGCATTGAGCTTGGAGACCACTGCCTTCATGCCGCGGTCCAGGTTGTCCCCGTGGTCGGCGTCTCCGATGGCCCGGTCCAGTTCGGTCAGCTCTGTGCGGTTCTCAGCGATCAGCTCGGCGGCGCGACGGGTCCAGTCAAGGGCCCAGGCAGCGTCCAAAGACATGGTGTTTCCTTCTCGGGTCTTGGCAGGTGTTGATTCCGGGCCTGACCGCCATGCACCCGAGGGTGAAGGACGACCATGTGGCTGTGATCGGGCCCTGCACGGACCCGATGGGTCCCGGTGCATCCCGGGAACGCCCGTGGGAGGCACCGGAGCAGGCCGACGAGGTGCTCATCGCCCGCTCGCTTTTCCATCCTCTCACGCACCCGATGACCTCGCTCGTTGGGACAGGGAAGTAGCGTTTGACCAGCACGAACGAACACGTTTCCGAGGGTGGCGCGGTGGAGGCCGACGACGTGATACTTGTATGCACAGGTTCAGGTGCAACACCAGTCGCCCACCGACCGTCGCCAAGCCTCAGGAAGAGGAGCCGCCCCGTGGCCCAGGCCAAGTACAACCAGATCTTCCAGACCCTGCGCGGACGCATCGAGTCAGGTGCCTACGGCTTCCTCGAGCTGCTCCCCTCGGAGAACACGCTGGCCGAGGAGTTCAAGTGCACCCGCAACACGGTGCGCAAGGCACTCGCTCTGCTTGTGGCCCAGGGCTACGTCCAGACGATGCAGGGGCGGGGCATCCAGGTGATCTCCCGACCACGCGAGACCTCCACCTTCCTGGTCGGGGGGATCGAGTCGCTCCAGGAGGCCGCCGCGCGCAACCGGATCCCTCTGAGCACCCACATGATCTCCCTGGAGGAGGGTGTGGTCGACGCAGAGATGGCTATGGCCTCCGGCATGACCGAGGGGGCTGAGATCATCTCAGTCAAGCGGCTGCGCCTGCTGGACGACGTCCCCCTCATCGTGGACACCAGCTACTTCCTGACCTCGATGGTTCCTCAGCTGACCCAGCAGATCGTCGAGTCCTCGATCTACGCCTACCTGGAGGAGGTCCTCGGGGTGCGGGTGGCCAGCGCGACCCGGCGGATCACGGTGGAGCGGGCCACGGATGAGGACCGCCGGCTCATCCACCTGGAAGGAATGGACTGCGTCGTCGTCGTCTCCTCGGCGACCTTCGACTCGGCCGGGGCGCTCTTCGAGTACACGCGCTCGCGCCACTCCCCCGTGGACTTCGCCTTCCAGGACACCGCGCACCGGCTGCCGGCCGAGCGCTGAGCCGAAAGCACAGCCCCCGACAGAGCCTCGAGCTCCGAGCGCTCCGCGAGAACCCGCGCACAGGCCGGTGGCCCGACTGCATCTCAGGATGCTGCCGGGCCACCACTCCACTGACAGCGGCGGGACAGGCTCGTTGAGCACGTCGGCGTCAGTACGCCACCGTCCTACTTGGCGACAGGCTCGCGGTTGCCGAGGCGGACCTTCTTGACCGTGCGCTCCTTGTCGAAGTCGGCCTGCTTGAAACCGAAGAAGTAGGTACACAGGAAGGAGACCAGGAGGGCCGCGACCCCGGCGATCCAGAAGCCGGTGAAGGAGGCGTCCATCCCCTTGGGGTTGACGAAGGACGGGAAGCCGACGAAGCCTCCGGTGAAGCCCCACATATTGACGTTGAGCAGTCCAGTGAGCAGCCCGCCGACGGCACCGCCGATCGAGGCGGTGATGAAGATGCGACCGTACTTGAGGTTGAGGCCGTACATCGCCGGCTCGGTCACCCCGCAGAAGGCTGAGATCGTGGCAGGGGCAGCCATGCGCTTGATGCGAGCGTCACGCACCTTGACCCAGACGGCCAGGGCGCCACCGCCCTGGGCGATCATCGTGGCCGAGACGATGGCGTTGAGGTGGGAGTAACCGGGGTTGGCGAGCTCGGAGGAGATGATCGGGATGACCGCCCAGTGCAGGCCGAAGATGACCAGGCACTGGTAGAAGCCGCCGATGAGCAGACCCGCGAGCGTGTAGTTGAAGCCCAGCACCGCGTTGATGACGGTGGCGATCCCACCTGAGACGAGCATGACGACGGGACCGAAGACCAGCAGAATGAGGGCGGATACCACGAAGATCTCGATGAGCGGCCCGAAGATCGGTCGGATGACGGCCGGCAGCACCTTCTTGAGCCAGGGCTCGATCTTGGAGGCGAGCCAGGCCCCCACGATGATGGGGAAGATCGAGTAGGCGTAGGCGTTGCCGGCGGGCAGAGAGACCGGGATGCCGAAGAAGTCGGCATTGAAGACAGTGCGCCCCACGGTGATGACGTCGTCGGTGTTCTTGGACATGTCCACCACGGAGGGGTAGCAAAGCACTCCACCGATGATGGCCACGACGATGGGGTCGGCCCCCAGACGCTTGGCCGCGGTGAAGCCGACGATGATCGGCAGGAAGAAGAACATCGACGAGCTCATGGCGTCGATGAAGTGGAAGGTATTGGAGGCCTCGGTGACGACCTTGAACTGAACGAGCAGCGCCAGGAGACCCTTGAGGATTCCGGAGGCCGCCAGCATACCCACCACGGGGATCATCGATCCGGTGATGACACCGATGAGGGAGGAGAAGCCGAGCTTGACCCAGCCCCACAGGGTTGTGGGCCGCTCGACGACCTCGACGTCGGCGACCTGATCGTCGGCCCCCGCGTTCGGCAGCTGCGCGACGACGGCGTCGTAGACGTCGACGACGTCGGGGCCGATGACCACCTGGTACTGGCCGCCCGACTTGACCACGTCAATGACGCCGTCGAGGTCCGCCACAGCCTCGTCGTCAGCCAGGGACTCGTCCTTGAGGTAGAAGCGCACGCGAGTGATGCAGTGCAGGACGGAGCGGACGTTGTCAGAACCTCCGATACCGGCGACGATGTCGGCCGCGGTGGCGTCGAATCCGGTGAGGCCGTCAGTGCGTGCCCCATCGGCAGCATCGGCATCAACCTCGGTGCTCGCGGTATCTGCCGAAGCCGCAGCATCACCCTCAACCTTGAGCGAGGCGGTGGCGACGACGGCACCCGCGTCCGTCCTCCCCGTGGTGACGTTCAGGTCGGCCAGGTGAGTGATCGTGTTGGTCAGGACCACGATGGCGGTGGTTGCCTTGCCCGCGGCGCGGACGGCCCCAAGATCCATAGTGCCCAGGGACTGTCCGGCCTTGACGGTGTCGCCGACCTTGACGCTCAGGTCGAAGGGGGCGCCCTCGAGCTCGACGGTGTCGACGCCGAGGTGCAGCAGGACCTCCAGGCCCGACTCGCTCTTGAAGCCGATGGCGTGACCGGTGCCGGCGACCATGGTGACGGTGGCGTCGACCGGCGAGACGATCGCGCCGTCGTCGGCGGGCTCGATCCCGAGCCCGTCCCCCACGGCCTTGGAGGAGAAGACGGGGTCGGGGACGTCGGAGAGGTCGATGACCGTCCCCGCCATCGGAGCGGAGACGGGGACCACGTGGTCCTGATCTGGTTCGGACATGGAGGGTTCCTTTCGGAGCGCGATGGGTACGGCGGTATCGGGGAGGGCGGCTCGGCAGCTCTCCGGGGCGGGCAGAAGGCAGAAGGAAGAAAGGGGTCGAGGGCGGCCGACTCAGGCGAGCAGGGCGATGGCCTCGTAGGGACGCAGGTGAAGCGTCCCTGCCTCAAGACGGTCGGCGACGACGGGCAGCCCACCGGGGCTGCGCGAGAGGTCGTTGCCGTCGTAGTTGCCGATGAGGATGCGGGCGGTGGTGAACCCCTCGGGGACAGGGACCTCGGCGCCATGGTCACTGAAGCTGCACAGGACCAGCAGACGGCTGCCCTCGTGCTCGCGAATGTAGGCCAGGACGTCCTCGTGCTCCATGAGATAGGGAGCGTAGGTACCACGGGAGATAACGGGCAGCTCCTTACGCAGGGCGATGAGGCGCCGGTAGTAGGGCAGGATCCGCCCCTGCGCCTCCTCGCACTCGACATTGACGGCTCCCTGGTTGGTGGGCCGCAGCCAAGGCCTGCCGGTAGTGAATCCGGCGCCGGTGGGATCGGCGTTCCACTGCATGGGGGTGCGTGCGTTGTCGCGGGCCTTGGAGTGGACGACGGCGAAGGCCTCATGGGGCTCCATGCCGCCGGCCGTCAGCTCCTTGTAGGCATTGCGGGCCTCGACGTCGACGTAGTCCTCAATGGACAGGTAGGCAGGGTCGGTCATGCCGATCTCCTCACCCATGTAGACATAAGGAGTTCCGCGCAGCAGGTGGATGACAGTGGCCAACATGGTCGCGGACTCGACGTGGTAGTTCACGGGATCGGCGAAGCGGTCGATGGCGCGGGGCTGGTCATGGTTGTTCCAGAACAGGGCATTCCAGCCGCCACCGGCCTGCATACCCAGGGCCCACTCGTTGAGGATGCGCTTGAGAGCGGCGAAGTCGTAGGGGATGCGGGTCCACTTGGCGCCGTCGGCGTAGTCGACCTTGAGGTGATGGAAGCTGAAGACCATGCTCAGCTCACCATTGGCCGGGTTGGAGTAGCCGACACAGGCCTCGACGGTGGTTGAGGACATCTCGCCGACGGTCATCGCGTCGGGATCCTGACCGAAGCTGGCGGCCGAGAGCTCACGCAGGTAGTCATGGACAAGAGGGCCGTCGGTGTACATGTAGCGGTCATCGGTGTCGGCGGGCGCGTCCTCAAGCGGCAGGGTCTTGCCGATGACGTTGATGACGTCGAAGCGGAAGTCCTTGACGCCCTTGGAGCGCCAGAAGTTGACGACTCCAGCGGCCTGGGCACGCACGGCCGGGTTGTGCCAGTTGAGGTCCGCCTGGGTACGGTCGTAGAGGCACAGGTAGTACAGGCCGGTGTCACCGAAAGGCGCCCAGGCGGGGCCGCCGAACTTGGAGACCCAGTTGGTGGGCAGCGAGCCGTCCTCCTTGGGCGGCAGCAGGTAGAAGTAGTCCTGATAGGCGGGGTCTCCAGCCAGGGCCCGTTGGAACCACTCATGATCGGTGGAGACGTGGTTGAGAACCATGTCCAGCATGACGCCGATGCCGCGCTCCCCCAGGGCGGCGACAAGGTCCTCGAAGTCCTCCATGGTTCCCATGGCCGGGTCGATGGCGCAGTAGTCGGAGATGTCGTAACCATTGTCCCGGCCCGGCGAGGGGAAGAAGGGGTTGAACCAGACATGATCCACCCCCAGCGAGGCGATGTAGTCGACCTTCTCAATGATGCCGCGCAGGTCACCTACGCCGTCACCGGTGGAGTCACGGAAGGACTTGGGATAGATCTGGTAGACGACGCTGTCCGTCAATGACATGCGGGGCTCCTGTGGGAGGCGGGATGGAATCGGAGGACTCACCCCGAGCGACTTGTGCACACAAGTATGCACTTGTGTGCACAAGTCGTCGACACGTCCTTTTGTGTGATATGTCATGTGACTGGTTTCCGGAAGCGACGCCCCAAGTCTCTGGGCGTAGCACCCTCATCCCCGTTCTCTCCACAAGAAAGATGGTCTCCCGTGAGCAGCAGTGAGCCCGTTCGCCCGCCCCGCCCTCAACACCTCCCCGCCCGAGTCCGACGAGCCTTGCCAGCACTCCCACTCCTGTGCACCCTGACACTCAGCGCCTGCGGCATGAGTGGCACAACATCCTCCGAAGCCGCATCCGCCCCATCCGCTCAGGAGACACCCTCGGCCTCACACTCAGCAGCCGCCTCTCCATCCGGGGGCGGGCCGAAGCCGTCCGCAGCACAGACGCAGACCGCATCGGGATCCTCATCTCCGTCGACGCAGGCCACTGACGGCCCCAATCCCACACCGGCGAACACCGCCCCCGACCGCAGCACGCTCCTCAATGCCTCGCTGCCCCTGCCCTCAACCTGCACAGCCGGCGGCCCCGTTTCCTTCTCCGGCGGACAGGCCTCTTTGAGCTTCGGAGGATTCGCCAGGATCGAGGACCCCTCGGCCACCTACATCCTCGACGGCACTCCCACCACCGCCGTGGCACTGACCTGCAACGGCGGCGGATCGGCAGCCTTCCCCTCCCTGGCGTTCTACGACGACGAACTGAGCCTCGTCGCCTCCTACGACCTGTCGAGGATCGGTGGCGCAGAATCCCACGAGCCGGTTATCACGTCACTGGAACCCCGGGGCGACATCCTGCACGTGGAGTGGAGCAACGAGAAGCTCCCCACCGATACCACCGGAACGCACACCGGCTCAGGCACGGGCAGCGCCGACCTGAGCTGGAACGGGACGTCGTTCGACAAATCGAACACCACGGTCCACGATGCCCAGGGAAACCAGGTGGGCTAGAAAACCAGGACGGATCAGGGCCTGCCGAACAGGACGCGGGCCTCTGCGGCCAGGACCACGGAGCCGACGATCAGGACTCCCGAGGCGGTCAACGGGGTGTCGTGCCCCTCGGACAGGGCGACGGCCTGAGCCACGCCCTCGCCGAGCTGCCGGCTCACGACGACACGGTCGGCGCCGTAGACCTCCCGGGCGATCTCGCCCAGGTCGTCGACGTCCATGGCCCGGGGCGAGTCGATGGGGACGCATACGACGGCATCGGTCACGGGCTCCAGGCCCGCCAGGATGCCCTCGGCATCCTTGTCCGCCATGACGCCCAGGACTGCAACGAGGTGCTGGAAGCCGAAGGCCTCCTCGATGGCCCCGGTGAGGGCCTCGATGCCGTGGGGGTTGTGTCCGGCATCGACCAGGACCGTGGGCGAGGAGCGCAGGACCTCCAGGCGGCCGGGACTGGTGACCGAGGCGAAACCATCCTCAACGATGCGGGCGGGCACCTGGCGGCCGCCGTGGATCGCCTCGGCGGCCGCCAGGGCCAGCAGGGCGTTGCGGGCCTGGTACTCCCCGTGCAGGGGGACGAAGACGTCCTCGTAGACGGCTGCGGCGGTGGCCAGCGTGACGAGCTGACCACCGACGGCGAGCTGGCGGTCGAGGACCCGCAGGACACCGGCCTCCGGCGAGGTGGGATCCTCCTCCGGATCGCACTCGCGGCGCACAACGGCCCGGTGCAAGGCTGCGGCCTGCTCGATCTCGGCAGCGGCGTCGGGGACCTGATGGGCGACGATGACGGTGGAGCCGTCCTTGATGATGCCGGCCTTCTCGTGAGCGATCTCGGTGATCGAGGAGCCCAGCCAACGCTCATGGTCGCGCCCGATGGGGGTAATGACGGCGACGTCGGAGCCGATGACGTTCGTGGCGTCCCATCGCCCGCCCAGGCCCACCTCGATGACGGCCACGTCGACGGGATAGTCGGCGAAGGCGGCCAGAGCCATGACGGCCAGGACCTCGAAGAAGGACAGGCGAGGCCCACCGGCGGCCTGGGAGCGCTCGTCGACCATGGCGATGTAAGGGGCCACGTCCTCCCAGGCGGCGATGAACCCTTCCTCACTGATCGGTTCACCGTCGAGGCTGATGCGCTCACGGATGGTGGCCAGATGCGGGGAGGTGAAGCGACCGGTGCGCATGCCGCCGGCGGCCAGAAGGCGCTCGGTCATACGGGCGGTGGAGGTCTTGCCGTTGGTGCCGGTGATGTGAACGGTACGGTAGGTGCGCTCGGGGTTGCCCAGGAGATCAAGGACGGCCTCGACCCGTTCCAGGGAGGGCTGGACCTGGTGCTCGGGAGCGCGCGCGAGAATCTCGGCCTCAACCTCGCGCATACGGGCAGAGACCTCGACGCCGCGGGCAGCGGCCTCCAGGTCTCGCAAGTGCTCGCCCTCGGAGTCGCCGGGAAGCCGGGGCTCCCAAGAGTCCCAGTCATCGGAGTCGTCGGCGTCGACCTCGGCAAGGAGCTCCTCGAGGCGGTCGGCGTCACCGCCGGGGATCATGTTGGCGGCGACGAGCTCACGCAGAGCCTCAAGGTCCTCACGGTCCTGAGCCTCGGCGTCGGCCTCCTGCCGAGCACCGGCCCCCTGAAGATCGGAGACGGAAACGCTCAGCCCCTCGGCCGGATCTGGGGCGCCCGCAGCCTCCAGGTAGGGCAGGAGATCAGGGTCGACACCGGTCTCACCGAAGACGGCGTCGACGACCTCCTCCCCCGTGGCACCCTCGGGGATGCCGAAGGCGGCGCCGGGACTGGTCTGCTTGGAGTCGTCGTCTGCGGGCACTGTGCCATCCTTTACTCGACGTGGCGGGCTGGACAGAGGCTCTCTCACGTGCTCCCGCCCCGCCCTAATCTAGCCGAGGCTCCAGGGCGGACCGCACCACTCCCCTGGACTCCCACCGGCCGACGTCCGACGGGATGACCGCTTGTCCAGCGCGCGTTGCGGCAGCGCAGGCCCCACACCTCTGGACACCCCCTGGACTCTCGCGATCCGAACGACCACGGAGTCGCCTGCCTCATTGACGCGTGAAGCCACGAACACAGACGCGCGCCTCCGTCACGATGAATGACAGGAAAATCATCTGAGCACAATCTCTCACAGCAGGACCCGGACATGCGCACAACAATTTCTCCTTAAATCTCTCTGAGCAGCCAACACGACTTATCACCCCCAACAATGCGAGTACCATGATCGTTGGATAAAAACTCGATGAATACATCCTAATTCTCGGTGAAATGTTTGAGGAATTCACCAGGGAACCTTATGGATATAGGGGTAGACACACCCCCCACATACCCGTCTAGGCTTTCTCCATGCGTTTGTCAGTGATTGGTTGCGGATATCTCGGCGCTGTTCACGCTGCGTCAATGGCGGAGCTTGGACATGATGTAGTGGGCGTGGACGTCGACGCTCGCAAGGTAAATCTTCTGAGCGACGGCAGGACCCCGTTCTTCGAGCCCGAGCTGGAAGGTCTTCTGGCTCGTAACGTGGAGGCCGGGCGCCTGACCTTCACACAGGACTTCTCCGCCATTGAGGGCGCTCAGGTTCATTTCATCGGCGTGGGTACCCCACAGTCCGAGTCGGGGGCGGCGGACATGACCTACGTCGACGCAGCCGTGACCTCCATGCTCCCCCACCTGGGGCACTGCACCAGTGGCCCCGAGGTTGTCGCCGGCAAGTCCACGGTGCCCGTTGGCACCGCATCACGTCTGGCCCGGCTGATCGAGCCGACCGGGGCGCTGCTGCTGTGGAATCCGGAGTTCCTGCGGGAGGGCTTCGCCGTTCAGGACACGCTGCGCCCGGATCGCATGGTCTACGGCCTGCCGGAGAATCCCGGTGCCGCTGCCAGCGCCCAGGAGACGATGGACGCGGTCTACGCACAGATCCTGGCCGCCGGCACTCCGCGCCTGGTCATGGACTACGCCACTGCCGAGCTGGTCAAGATCAGTGCGAACGCCTTCCTGGCCACGAAGATCTCCTTCATCAACGCCATGTCCCAGGTCTGCGACGCCGCGGGTGCCAACGTGACGGCTCTCGCCGAGGCGATCGGTATGGACGACCGTATCGGCCGCCGTTTCCTGCGGGCCGGTATCGGCTTCGGTGGGGGCTGCCTGCCTAAGGACATCCGCGCCTTCCAGGCCCGTGCCGGCGAGCTCGGCGTCGGCGACGCCCTGGCCTTCCTCGCAGAGGTTGATCGGGTCAACGACACCATGCGCGCAGGCGTCATCCGCACAGTTAAGGAGATCCTCGGTGAGCGCACGTCCGCAGCCACGGTGACGGTACTCGGGGCCGCCTTCAAACCGGACAGCGACGACATGCGCAACTCCCCCGCCCTGGATCTCGCCGTGGAGCTGTCGGGCATGGTCGAGCGAGTCGTCGTGCATGACCCGGCCGCCGGCCCGATCCTCACCGAGAGGACGAACCGTCCTTACGAGGTCGCCGCCTCCGCCCAGTCCGCCATGGAGGGAACCGACCTTGTCATCATCGGCACGGAGTGGCGCGAGTACCAGGATCTCGACCCCGCCCAGGCGGCCGGCCTGGTGCGTACCCGCTACGTCATTGATGGACGCAACTGCCTGGACGCGCAGGCCTGGAAGGCGGCCGGATGGAGCTACCGGGGTATCGGACGGCGGTGAGCAGGGTGGGGCGGCGCGAAGTCAGCGCCGCCCCACCCTGCGGGTTAGAGGTCCGGCCACCGCTCGAACGCTGCTGGTGAGAACCGTCATGTCGCTGGTCGCCAGGAGCGCCAGGCAGGCCCAGACTGCGGCGCTCAGCCATGAGCCGCCGTCGTAGGACGTGCCCACGGCCATGATGCTGAGCAGTGCGAGCTGGTAGGTGAGGCGAGGCCGGTCCATGGGCAGGTCGATGCGGTGCCTGAGATCTCGGGCCCGCACCACCAGGACGAGGGCGTAGGCCACCGCTCCGGCCAGACCTGCGCCCCACGGCCCCATGAAGGGCACAAGAGCCACACCGAGGATCACGTTGACCACTGCTCCCAGTGCGGTGGAGACCATGAGCATGCGACTGTTCATGAGAGCCTGGTAGAAGGTGCCGAAGAAGATGGTCATCACCCCGAAGGTCGCTGCCAGCATGAGCAGGGGGACGTAGCGCCACCCCTCGGCGAACTCGGCCTGGAGCATCACCCTGGAGATCGGCCGGTTCAAGGCGATGACCAGGCCCGCGGCCGTCAGAGTGGCCAGGGAGTAGCCCCGTAGAACGGAGCCGAAGAAGGCGCCGCGGTCGGGTGAGCTGATCTCTCGGGCGGTGGAGTACTGCCAGGCCTGCTGGAACACGGAAGCCACGATGTTGATGAGTGAGGGCATTTTGCTCGCTGCGGTGAAGAGCCCAGCGGCTGCCAGGCCGCTGCCCCACAGGACCACGTACCGGCCTGAGACGCTCACCAGCCACCACGACAGCAGGTTGGGAACGAGCGGTAGACTGTAGACGAGCATCCGGCGCAGCAGTTCACGATCGACCCGGAATGGAGCCAGGAGCCGGTACTCGGCCGACCCCAGGAAGGCGGCAATGCCACCCACCAGGTAGCCGATGGAGTAGGACCACAGGTAGCCCTCGATGCCCGCGTGTGCGTGGACGAGGAGCACGTAGGTGGCCACGACCATGGCGAGCGCATTGATGAGCCCGTAGACCACGAAACGGCACACGTGGCCCAACCCTCGGGCGAGCTGGGTGGTGGCCTTGAAGACGCACACCGAGCAGAACAGGACGAAGAAGGACACAGCGTGCTCCATGTCCCACAAGGCACTGCCCAGGGCACAGAGCGCCCCGGTACACACGATGCCGCCGCCCAGGACCACCAGGGAGCCGGCGAAGAGCTCGTCCTTGGGAACGTCGTCATCAATGGAGAAACGGTAGAGGGCCTCGACCACACCCAAGGAGAGCAGCGGCAGCACGATCTCGATCGCACTGTTGAGCAGCTCGGCCGTTCCGTACTCACCAGCCGTCAAGGCGGTCGTGTACAGGGGCATGAGCACCAGGGAGACCGCCTTGACCGCCAGACCCCCCAGAGCGAAGACCAGGGTGTTGCCCAGCAGGAGCCTCATGCGCCCCTTATGGCTTGCCGACACCGAACTGGGCCTTCCACTTCTCGATGAGGTCGAAGTCCAGGCCGTGGATCCTGGTGGGCCAGGAGGACTCGACCAGGTCGGCCAGATCGGTCTCGATGGAGTCGCGCTCCACCAGCGGCAGGGAGTAGTCCTTCGCCATCTCCCTCGCGCGGTAGTCGATGGCCACGATGATGGCGCGTCGTTTGCGCTGCAGGGCGAAAATGCCCCCGTGCAGGCGGTTCCCCACGTAGTCGACGCCTCGGTCGAGCACCTCCCGGAATCCCGCCAGGCTCGGCGTGACGATTTCGACGTCGTCGGCCGCTCCCAGCGACTGCAGGTAGTTCAGGTCGTCGATGGACTGGGGCCAGAAGTGCAATCGCGAGTAGCTCCTGCGCAGCACGTCGATCATCGCCCGGTCCTTGCGCGGGTTCGGGTGGTAGGAGGTGAGAGTGAAGACCACCTCGTCGCCCTTGGCGTGGGGAATGGTCTCGCAGTGCTCGGGGGTCAGTCCCCACAGGGTGGGGCAGCCGGTGTTCCAGGCCCGTAGCCCCACCCGCTCCAGGAGATGCTTGGTGCGCTCGTCCCGCACCGAGTGCACGACCTTGTGGGACAGCACCTTGCGGTAGAGGGCCCGTGTGTAGAGGTTGACCGATGAGGAGTTGGCCCCCGCACCCACGCCCAGACACACCGTTCCTGTGGCCATCCCGCAGTTGAGGTAGTTGATGTTCCACGTCGGCAGGGGCCGCAGCATATTCGTGTACAGGGCGTTGGTGCCGCACAGGAGCTTGATGTCAGCTCCTTTGAAGATGCCGAGCCGACGCTTGGACAGAAGATACTGTGCAGGCGTGTACATCGGGGTATGGGTGGCCAGGCGCATGACATAGTTCGAGGAGAACAGTTCGCGCCAGTTCATCTCAATGGATCGCCCAATGATCTCATCCCCCATATTGAGAGAACCAACGGATGTATCCAAAAGAAGAATACGCTTCATAATCTTCCCTTCTTGCATTGGCAAGATGCTTCAATTCGACCAGCCTGATCGGCTCGACAAGGATACGTTGTATCCAAAGATTGGCTCTCTCACAGACATCACGGAAAGACAACAGGGATCACCGCACTGTACAGTTAAGACAAAACACACCGGTGGACACAAAAGCAATTTCACAAGCGGGGCACTACATCGTTTCTTATCCCACAGAGTCGTTCCACCGTTCACATTCTGCGCGGGGATTCCCTGTCAGAGCCGGCGCAGCAGTCGCCCATTCCGACGTCCCAGGGACTCCGTCACAGCTCGAGCGCTGCTGGTGAGAACCGTCATGTCACTGGTTGCCAGCAGCCCCAGGCAGGTCCAGACCACGGCAGTCAGCCATAAGCCGCCGTCGAAGGACATGCACGCAGTGATACCGATGAGCAGCGCGAGCTGGTAGGTGAGGCGAGGGCGGTCTATGGGCAGGTTGATGCGGCGCCCAAGATCACATGCTCGCACCACCAGGACGAGCATGTAAGCCACCGCTCCGGCCAGACCTGCGCCCCACGGCCCCATGAACGGGACGAGAGCCACACCGAGGATCACGTTGACCACCGCCCCCAGCGCGGTGGAGGCCATGAGAACGCCGCTGTTCTTCAAGGCCTGGTAGAAGCTCTCGAAGAAGATGCTGATGACCCCGAAGGAGGCGACCAGCATGAGCAGGGGGACGTAGCGCCACCCCTCGGCGAACTCGGCCTGGAGCATCACCCTGGAGATCGGCCGGTTCAAGGCGATGACCAGCCCGGCGACCGTCAGGGTCGCCAGCGAGTAGCCCCTCATCACGATGCCGAAGAAGGCTCCACGGTCAGGAGAGCTGATCTCTCGGGCAGTCGAGTACTGCCAGGCCTGCTGGAACACGGAAGCCACGATGTTGACCAGCGCAGGCATCTTGCTCGCCGCCGTGAAGAGCCCAGCAGCCGCGACTCCGCTGCCCCACAGGACCACGTACCGGCCTGAGACGCTCACCAGCCACCACGACAGCAGATTAGGCACGAGCGGCAGACTGTAGACGAGCATCCGGCGCAGCAGTTCACGATCGACCCGGAAGGGCACCAGCAGCCGGTACTCGGCCGACCCCAGGAAGGCGGTAATGCCACCCACCAGGTAGCCGATGGTGAAGGACCACAGGTAGCCCTTCACACCCAAGTGTGCGTGGACCAGGAGCACGTAGGTGGCCACGACCATGGCGAGCGCATTGATGAGCCCGTAGACCACGAAACGGCGCACATGGCCCAGCCCACGGGCCAGTTGAGTGGTGGCCTTGAAGACGCACACCGAGCAGAACAGGACGAAGAAGGACACAGCGTGCTTGACGTCCCACACAGCGCCGGCCAGTGAGCACAGCACCCCAGCGCACACGACGCCCCCGCCCAGGACCACCAGGGAGCCGGCGAAGAGCTCGTCCTTGGGAACGTCGTCGTCAATGGAGAAACGGTAGAGGGCCTCGACCACGCCCGCCGACAGCAGCGGCAGCACGATCTCGATCGCACTGTTGAGCAGCTCAGCCGTTCCGTACTCACCAGCCGTCAAGGCGGTCGTGTACAACGGCATGAGCACCAGGGAGACCGCCTTGATCGCCAGACCCCCCAGGGCAAAGACCAGGGTGTTACCCAGCAAGAATGCGATGCGGTCCTTATAGTTCGCCGACACCGAACTGCACCTTCCACGTCGGGCTGGAGTCGCACCTCTCCCGCTGGCAGCCACCGCTCAGATCGCTGACATCGGTTCTACACGAACTCGCAGAATGGACAGATTCCATCACGGGATCCCTTTCTCAAAGACGGTTCGGTAGGGAAAGAGGTGGTACCACTCAGGGCGGTACAGGAAGAAGATCGTGGAGGCCGCGAAGGCGATGATCACCAGCAGGGCGCCGATGTAGGAGCGCTCAGGTCTCCGCCCCCGCACCGTGATGTTCACCAGGCCGACGACGAAGGGCATCGTCAGGTACATCTCGAGACGATCAACGAGGTTGAAGCCCAGCGACACCGTCACCATGGCGATGTCGGCAACGGCGAGTGCCAGGAGACTGCGGGTACGCCCGGAGGGGTCTTCCTCCACGGCGGCCGCCCAGCCGCAGGTGGCCGCCAGAAGCATGAGAAGGATGCGCACCACGATCAGCAGAACGGTGGCCGAGCGCACCCCGCCGTCGGCGTAGTCGGTGTTGAGATAGTGACCGTAGTAGGCGGAGGACGCCGCAAGGGAGTTCATCACCCAGCTCAGCGACAGCATGCTGGTCCCAATGAGGGTGCCCCATTTGAACCAGTCCCCGAAGGTGCTCAGCCGCATGGCGGAGACGAGGTAGACGATGAGTAGGAGCAGGGCGCTGACATGGAACTGGGAGGCGAGCACGATGAGCAGGACGTAGCGCAACAGCTTGCGTTCCATGAGCGCGGGAACGGCCAACAGGAAGATCGCCACCGCAACACTCTGTCGAGCGAAGAGCATGAAGTCGTAGAAGGCGGACATGCCGAAGGCGAGGAGGACCGCCAGGGAGTAGCTGGCGGCGTATCGCTTGATGAACAGGACCGCTGAGCCGTAGACGAACACCGAGATGATGAGCAGCAGGACGTTGAAGTCGTCCGTGATGCGGCTGACCAGGTAGTTGAGCAGGACGTAGCCGTACTCGAAGCGGCTGACGGTGAAGGCCTCCTGGAGGGAGGTCGTCGCCTTGATCGCCTCGAAGACGCGGTGGTACTCGATCGTGTCATTGCCGACGCTGACGGCTCGCAAGGAGGAGAAGGCCACGAAGGCCACGAAGGCCACGACCAGGATGGCCGGGGAGCCTCGCCGGTCAGCACGGCCTCTCAGCCCCAGGAGGGCCGCTGGCAGAAGAAAGGTGGCGAATAGCGCGTAGTGGATCCACATGCTCCGGCATCACCATTCCGCCAGCGCACGATAACGGTGCGCCAGCCGGTCGGCTTCATGAGTGATGTCGAAGCCTGCGGTGCGCGCGGCCGCCTCACCCTCCGCCCTGCGCCGCGGGTCTCGCCCGTGGTCGAGGGCCTCGTTGACACGCTGTGCCCACTGAGCCGCCGGCGTATCCAGTGGCAGGAAGGAGACCTCCCCGATCGCGACCTCCTCGGTCACCTCGTCGGAGCACACCAGTGGGAGCCCCGCGCACTGCGCCTCGACCCCCACCATCGGCAGCCCCTCGTAGAGAGAGGGAAGGAGGAACATGTCCATGGCCTGGTAAAGATCAGGAACGTCCTTGCGGTCCCCCAGGAACAGGACGCGGTCGCTCAGACCGCGCTCGGCCACCACTGCCTCGATGCCCGGTCGCAGCGGGCCGTCGCCAATGAGCATGAGACGGGCCTCGGGTCGCACACGGAGCAGCTCGGTGCACACGTCGATGAGGAACCGGTGGTTCTTCTGCTCATTGAACCGCCCCACATGGCCGACGACGGGCGCGTCTCCCAGCCCCAGCCCGGCGCGCACCTGGGCACGGACCGCCTCACGGAAGCGGTAGGTGGTCACGTCGATCGCGTTGGGGACCACCTCGAAGCGACCCGAGCCGAAGAGGAAGTCACCGGCCGCCCGTGAGCAGGCCAGGCGGGCATCGGAGTAGGCCCCGATATTGCGGCAGACGAGCCAGTTGCGCAGGCTGCGCAACCGGGAGTCGGAGTACGCCGTCGCATGTGAGTGGACGGCGAAGGCACGCACCCCGCGGCGATGGGCCACCGGGTAGAGGAAGCGCGACAGGATGGGGTCGTGCAGGTGCGCCACGGGGTACTGCCCCGCGTGCTGCTCCAGCAGCTGCCCCAGGGATGATCGGATGCGACCGATGCGGTTCCCGGCATCGATGACGTAGCAGCGCCCACCCAGTGACTCGATCTCCTCACGGTGGGTCTCGTCGGGTGTGGCGTAGCAGAAGAAGTCGAACACCACCTGCGAGCGGTCCATGTACCTGAGGTAGTTCATGAGCACGCTCATGACTCCGGAACGCCGCGAGATCGATGAGTTGATCTGCAGGACTCTCAGGGGCCCGTCCCCGGAGTCCTGCGGGGTCACAGACTGTTCCTGACTCATTGCCGGCCTCCCTCCGTCGGCCCCGGGCCGGTCCGGGGAACTGGTCGTCCTGTTAACGCTCGTCCTCATTTCACCTTGAGGGTCTTGATGAGGACCCACACGCCGATGTGGAAGACGGAGCGGGGGACGCTGAGATGCTCGATGTCGCGGTAGAGCGTCCAGTGGTACTTGACCAGGCTCCGCTTGTTGGCCGACACCGATCCCGAGCGGAGCCGGTACCTCATGAGCACGACCGGCATTCCCCAGATGTAGGGCTCGGTGCGGAGCATGCGCAGCCACAGGGCGTCGTCGTTGCGCTTCCTGATGTTGGGCACCTCGAACTTCCCCAGGCGCGCCACGTCGTACATGACGGTGGAGTTGCCCACCGGGCAGTCCAGGAGCAGGCGGTTGTAGCTGGTCCTGGCCGGGCTGCGCACGATCTTCCCGGTGGGAACGCCCTGCTCGTCGATCTGGGCGTAGGCGGTGCAGGACATGGCGACGCCGCGCGAGGTCATGAAGTCGATCTGGCGCCTGAGCTTGTCGGGGTGCCACAGATCGTCGGAGTCCAGGAAGGCCATGTAGCGCCCCTGCGCCAGCTCCATCGCCCGGTTGCGGGCCATGGCGGCACCGCTGTTGGTCTCCAGCCGCACGTACCGGATCCGGGGGTCGGCCTCGGCCAGCGCCCCGACCACATCGGCGGTGTCGTCGGTGGAGCAGTCGTCGACGACGAGCAGCTCCCAGCGGGGGTGGGTCTGGTCCTGGACGGTGGCGATGGTCTCGGCGATGAAGGCGCCACAGTTGTATGTCGGCATGATGACGGAGACCAGATCGGCATCCGGTTCGCGATCGTGCTTGGCACCTGCTGTCATGCTTGCTCCTTAGGTGTCGTCGTTGCGCGTCTCATGTGGCGACCGCCAACACGGTCCGGAGCGCGATCGACAGATCTCGCCCAATGCTGAAGTTCTGGACGTCGCGCAGGTTGAGGCGCATCTTGGCCGGCAGGACCTGGGTGAGGTAGGCGTCCTGGTCCGGCGGGGCGGCCGCCAGGATCTCGGCCTCATCCTTGAACTCGATGGAGGCCGTGGAGGTGACCCCGGCCGGCAGCAGCAAGGTGGCCCGCATCTGCGGGGTGTACTGGTTGACGTACTCGGGCACCTCCGGCCTGGTCCCCACGAAGCTCATCGTGCCGCGCAGGATGTCGATGAGCTGGCTGATCTCGTCGAGCCGGTACCGGCGCAGCACCGCACCGATCTTCGTGACCCGGGGGTCGTTCCCCCGGGTGATCTGGTCCCCCGGGTCGGCCGGCCGGTGTGTCATGGTGCGGAACTTGACGATCCGGAACTCGCGCCCGAACTGGGTGACCCGCCGTTGGCGGAAGAACACCGGTCCGGGCGAGTCCAGCTTGATGAGGGCCGCCAGGATGATGAAGAGCCACCCGAGCAGCACCATCAGGACCGTCGCTCCGACGACGTCGAGCAGGCGCTTGAGCCGCAGCTGGAGTCCGCGCCGGGACAGTGCCTCGTAGTAGGGGCGAACCTCATCGGTCCGCAGGGCGGCCGGCAGGTCCTCCCAGGGCGGCATCCTCATGATCGCCCCATCGCCGCGAGCGCCTCGAGCGCGCAGCTGATGACGTAGTCGACCTGCTCGTCGGTCAATGAGGTGTGCAGAGGCAGGCTCACCTCATTGGCGTAGAGGGTGTGGGCCCGTGGGAAGTCCTCGATGCTGAAGCCGAGGTTCCGGTAGGCGCTCAGCAGTGGCAGCGGCTTGTAGTGGACGTTGCAGGCCACGTCTGCGCGCGCCATGCGCTCGATGAACTCGTTGCGCTCATCCTCCCCCAGACCCGGCAGGTTCGCCAGGTAGAGGTGCCCGGAGGAGACGCTCCCGTCCTCGTAGTGCCGCAGCGACGTCACGCCCGCCGGCGCCAGGGCCTGGTCGTAGCGGGTGATGATCTGGCGCCGACGCTCGAGCATCGAGTCGTAGCGGGTCATCTGGGCCAGGCCGATCGCGGCGCACACGTCGGTCATGTTGCACTTGTAAGCGGGACTGACGACGTCGTACTCCCAGGCCCCCAGTCGGGTCTTGGACAGGGCGTCCTTGCTCTGCCCGTGCAGGGACAGCAGCATGTACTGGCGGTAGAGCTCATCGTCCAGGCCCAGCTCCGGCCTCCACGTGACGGCGCCGCCCTCCGCGGTGGTCAGGTTCTTCACGGCGTGGAAGCTGAAGGTGGTGAAGTCGGCGGCGCTGCCCGAGGGCGTGCCGTCGCGCCGGGCGCCGAAGCTGTGGGCGCCGTCGGCGACGAGGGCGACGCGCCCCAGTGCCTCCTGGACGGCCCCGGCCGGGGTGAAGAGGTGGCTGCGGCTGTCGACGACCGCGCGCAGGGCCGGGTAGTCGCACATGCGTCCGCCGATGTCGACCGGAATGACGGCCTTGGTCCGCGGGGTGATGGCGGACTCCAGGACACTGGGGTCCAGCCCGTAACCGCCGTCGGCCTCACCGGCGTCGACGAGAACCGGGGTGGCGCCCACGTGCACGACCGGGGAGGCCGAGGCCGTGTAGGTGTAGGCGGGGACGATGACCTCGTCCCCTGGACCGATGCCGAGGACTCGAAGGGTCAGCTCCAAGGAGGCGGTCGCGGAGTTCAGGCAGGCGGCCCGGGTGGTTCCACAGCGCTGCGCCACCTGCTTCTCCAGGGTCTTGGTGCGCGGCCCCGTGGTGATCCAGCCCGATCGCAGGGCATCCACCACTTCCTGGCACTCGGCATCGGTGATGTCCGGGGGTGAGAAATCGACACGCATCAGCCAGCTTTCCTCATTGTCGACGACGTACTCGTACTGTTTTCAAGACGTGGGTGGTAGGTGGGCACCGCACGAGCCAGCTCCCGTTTGATCTGCTCGCTTCCCTCGGACAGGCAGGCCATGAGCCGAGCGATCTTGTCCTCCACCTCCAGCCTGGTGGGCGGCGGTGCCGTGGAGACGAGGATCGATGTGTTCTCCGTGGGACGCAGTTCCTCGTCATGCATCTGCAGCTCCTCATAGAGCTTCTCGCCCGGGCGCAGCCCGGTGAAGGCCACCTCGATGTCACGCCCCACTCGCAGGCCCGAGAGCTTGATGAGGTTGACGGCCAGGTCGTAGATCCGCACGGGCTGCCCCATCTCCAGGATGAAGATCTCTCCGGCCTGAGCCATGGACCCGGCGGTGATGACCAGTTGGGCCGCCTCGGGGATCGTCATGAAGTAGCGGGTGATGTCCGGGTGGGTGACAGTCAGCGGCCCACCTGATCTGAGCTGGCGTCTGAACAGCGGGATGACCGAGCCGTGGCTGCCGAGCACGTTGCCGAAGCGCACGGCGGCGAAGACAGTGGTGCGACTCGTCTGGGCCAGGGCCTGGATCTCCAGCTCGCACAGTCGCTTGGTCGCCCCCATCACGTTGGTGGGGTTGACCGCCTTGTCGGTGGAGACCAGGATGCAGTGGCTGCAGCCGAGCTCCTCCGCCAGACGGCAGACGATCCAGGTGCCCAGCACGTTGTTCTCCACGGCCTCGCGGGCGTTGTCCTCCATGAGCGGCACGTGCTTGTGCGCCGCCGCGTGGAACACGACCTTGGGCCGGTACCGCTCGAAGCAGTCACGGACGATGCGCTCATTGGTCACCGAGCCGATGACGACCGAGAGCGTCACCCCCAGCTCGGTGGCCTTGGGCTGCATCTCGTGGAGCAGCTCGTAGGCCGTGTTCTCGTAGACGTCGAAGATGACGATCTGCTGCGGTCGGGCCTCGATGAGCTGGCGGACCAGCTCAGAGCCGATGGAGCCGCCGCCGCCAGTGACCAGGACGACCTGGCCGCGCACGTACCCCATCCCCGTGGAGTCGAAGGCGACCTCGTCACGGGTGAGCAGCTCGGAGATCTCGACTTCCCGCAGCGCGATCCGTCCGTCATCCTGCTGGGCCAGGTCCCGTACGTTCGGGAGGGTGAGGATTCTCAGGCCCGTCGTCAGGCAGATGGACAGGATGCGCTGACGCTCGGAGGCCAGGGCTGAGGGGCAGGCCAGGACGATCTGCTCGGCCTGGCACTCCTGGGCGATGCGGGGGATGTCGTCACACGAGCCGAGGACCTTGACGCCGTGGACGTGGCGACCGTGCTTGGTGACGTCGTCGTCGACAAGGGCCACCGGTTCTCCGCACATGTCCTCGTCCCCCAGGTGCATGCGCTTAATGGTCAGCGAGCCTGTCTGCCCGGCTCCGACGATGAGGGTGCGGGGGCGGGTGCCTCGCTCACCTGCTCGAGCGCTGCGCTGGGCGCGGCTGTGCCACAGCGCCCGGACGGCGAGGCGAGTTCCCGCGGTCATGATGACGAGCAGCGCCCAGGCCATGACGTAGGAACGCACCGACAGCCCACCATCGAAGGCCAGGGAGAAGAGGAGATCACCGCAGACCGAGCCGACGACGGTCGCGTAGAGAATCCTCAGCGCCTCCGCCATCGAGGCGTAGCGCCACAGACTGTTGTACATCTTGAAGGTGGCGAAGACTCCCACGTTGACGATCCCGAGCACGCCGATGGCCAGGAGGCCGCCGGTCGCGCCTGTGGCGGTCGCCCACTTCGTGGTCCCCCACGCCGCGCAGAACAGAGCCACATAGGTGGCCAGGAAATCGACGACCATCAGAGCGAGGGGCTCGAGCCGGCACAGGGAGGAGCCCGTCCTCAGCGCGCTGCAGTCCGACGGCTTCATGGGGGCGGAGCCCGGTGCCCTGGAACCGCCGGCGGTGGCTCCCCCCTGTTCTTCGAGGGATCGTGCGGGTAGCGGCACGCCAGGTTGGCGCGCCTCGGCCCTGCGCTCATCACGGCTTGCGACGCCGTGGGAGTTCTGACGTGCTTCAGGCATGAGTCGTCACGCTCCGCTGACTCAGCTGACAAGCAAGAGACACACCGCCTGAGAGTGAGGGACTCCGATCAAGCGTGCGACGCCGGTGGGAGCGACAGATTTCAAATGTCATCAGGGTTTCAATCTGCGGATGGGCGAACAGGTTTCACTGATTCGCGGGACGGACTTGGGGATGCAGCTCCTACTGTTGAACAGGAGGAAATGGTGCGGAAAACGGCAGACGGAACCTCATGGCACCATCAAGATCAACTTCCGTTTTTAATGATCAGCATCAATCTAACACCGAACACCACCGATTGGAATATTTCTGAGGAGATTTCTCCTCGATCATCGTTTATCAACAGATCCGGGTTGGCGCGGTCGGACAAAACCACAGGCAACTCTTACCTGAATACTTGAAGTGACAAGCTCAGTTTCGACCGGAACCGAAGGTGTGCACCACTGACAGATATCAGATCTCCCGCAAGGTAACATTTAAATAAACTCCTTGACGGTGCGACCTATTCTTCTGCACACGAATTCCGCACTCGGGGAAGGAGAAGGCTAGACGGTTGCTCTCTCTGCATGAGTGGCACCGACCTGAATGCCCTGCCCCCCACGCCCGACATCGGACACATTGGTGAGCACCACTCCGAGCATGTGCCCTCCGCCCTGCCCCACAGCCAGGGCCGCCTCGCGGAGCCCTTCCGCAGTGGTGCGCCCGGCTCGCGCTACAAGAAGGACGCCGCCGGCACATGCGGCCAGCACCACGGCATCGGTGAAGCGGCAGACCGGAGGAGCATCGATGACTACGATGCGGTCCGAGGCCAGATGTTGCAGGAGGTCACTCATGTTGCGGCCGCCGAGCAGCTCGGAGGGATTCTCGGGCATCTCACCAGCAGGCAGGAGCTCCAGGCCCGCCACCTCCCCTTCAACCAGGACCTGACTGAGGCGCGCCGAACCCGCCAGCACCTCTGCGAGTCCTGGACCGCCCTGAGCTCCGACAGTGCTTGGCGAACGCAGGTCCCCTCCGACCAGAACGACCCGATGGCCGGACAGGGCCAGGACCCGCGCCAGGCCGGCAGCCGTCTCCGAGGCCCCCTCCTGCGGGCCGGCCGAGGTGACGACCACAACCTGCCGAGCCCCGTGAGACAAGGCGTGAAGCAGATTGGTACGGGTGGCACGCAGCCGCTCCTCGACCTCCGCCCGCACACCTCGCCCCAGCCGCAGGGACGAGGGATCCTTCGGCAGAACGCCGAGCACCGGCGCCGTCAAAGCCTCGCGCACGTCCTCAGGCCCCTTGAGGCTCTTGTCGAGCAGCTCCTGGACAAGAATCCACACATAGCCCAGGACCAGCCCGGCCAGCAGCCCCACCGCCACACAGGTGACCAAGGCGGGGGACCGAGTCGCGCTCGCCAGCTCGGCGGAGGACAGCAGAGAGATCCGTACTGGGGAGTCGGCACCCTCCAACTCCCCCACCTCTGCTGCGGCCTGCCGGATGACCTCATCGGCCAAGATCTGAGCCTGGCGGGCGGAGGACGCCTTGACGGATACCTGCACCGACACGGTCTCGGGTGTCCTCGCCGCGTACACCGAGGAGGCCAGCTCCTCGGGGGTGACGTCGAGCTTGAGAGAGTCCACTACTCGCTGGGCGACAGCCTCCGAGGTGAAGACCGGGACAACGGCGTCAGCCTTCATGCCGGCGAGCTGCGCCGCGTTGTAGTGGGACTGCGTGTTCTCCGCCGGATCTCCTCCCACCTCTACATGCAGGTACGCCTGAGCGTTCGCCGTGTAGGAGCTCGGCGACACGAAAGCGAACACTATTGAGAAAAGTACGCAGATCATAACCGCCAGAGCGAGAGATCCAAGGCGTCGACGAGTCAGTTGAAGAAGGTCCTCGAGCGTCATCCGCATATCACCTGCCATTATTCAGGACTGATAGGGCGCGGCACTCACTAACATGAAGTAACAGCCATGAAACCCCATGAAGGAGTGCCGGAATTAATGAGACAGACAGTAACACGCGGGAGCCCCGGCAAGGCAAGCGACCAGAAGTTTTAATGAGAAAGCCCTCATGTACATCGAGGAAATTGAAGGGTCCCACCCACCGGATTCGACAATCTTCGTAGAAGACCTACAGAAGCCATTCCTCGCGTTTTAAACCATCACAGTGTGACACCTTTGAACGACTTCTTCTCAGGCAGGATGATGCGATCTCCGAAAATACGATCGTAGCGAGGGGGAGCAAAGTCGGACAGTCCATCGGCGTCGGTGAAGGTGATCTCGCCGAAGTAGACGCGCCCCCTCACCTCGTAGAAGTCGACGCGCGCGCAGGCGAATCCCTTCCCGAGCCTGCTGGCCAGCAGGAGCATGGTCTCCAGGCCGCTCGGCGGGGGGACGTCTGGGGAACGGACGGCTTCACAGGTGTACTCGAAGGGCGCTCGGGTCCAGTCCGGGAGGTAGGTTCCGCGCATCGCGCGACCCGCACGCCTGTCCACGGTGAAGACGAACTGGACGACGCCGTCGAACACCATGAACTTGTAGTCCCGCAGCCCTCCGGTGCCGTCACGCAGGAAGGGCTCGCACACGATGCGCGGCTCGCAGTACTCGTAGTGCAGCTCGAATCCGCCCTTCATCGCCTGACGCAGGCCGAGCCACTTCTTGAGTCGCCGACGAGCCCAGGCTCGATCAAGAGCGCTCTTGTCCGGCACGAGGATGTTCCATCCCGAGCCGTGCGTGGCCTTGAGGACGAAGCTGTTGGGGAGGGAGGCGAAGTCGATCTCGTCGGGCGAGTCCCACACACCCAGCAGGGGGACGAGGTACTCCTCCCCCACCGTGTCGGCAACCCACTCGCGCACCAGGTACTTGTCCGCCAGACGCCCTTTGAGCGGGGTGGAGTCATAGAGCTTGAGCCAGTGGATCTTCTCAGTCATGGTGCGCGGCGCCTCCAGGTGGCAGGGGCGGCACTTGAACAGCCAGTACCAGTGCTTGAGGGCGGACCGGTACTGGGGAGGCGAGAGACGACAGTTACGGCGGTAGATCGCCCGCTTCAGCCAGCCCTGAGCCGGCAGGGGGAGAATGGCCTCCGCAGTGCCCCTGATACTCATCGTCCGTACCTCTCAAAACCAAGGCGGCCAGCGAGCTCGCCCCCAGGGAGGAAGCCGCGCACAACGCTTCCCCTGCCGTCACCGTGGCGGCAGGGGGCGTACTTGCCGGGAGATGGGAGAGGCGACCCGCGGGAAGGGGAGGCGCCGCTGCTCAGCCAAGCCCTGGTGACCGAGCGACGGATTTATTCTGCCTTATCCCTCAGGTAATCGGAAAGTTAATCGACCAGCGTGTCGGATCAGCGATCCCTCGTCTCGGAGACCTTCTCGACCGTGGCGGTCGGCTCCTGGGCGGCCGGGTCCGCCACGACGGAGGCGTCCACGCAGCCGACCTCCCGCTTGATGAGGTCCAGGTGGGCACCGGTCCAGGCGCCCTTGTCCTCCGGAACCCTCAGCTCCAGGCGGATCCGGTCCCCCACGTGCAGGCCTGCGGCCTTGCGCTCATCCTGAACCAGACGCACCAGGTCACGGGCCCAGCCCTCGGCCTCCAGGGCGTCGTCGAGGGCGGTGTCCAGGACGACGAAGGCACCCGAGGGCAGCATGGTGGCGGCCAGGGAGTCGTCATCGACCTCGATGCGGGTGGTCAGAGTGAAGGCGGAGTCCTCCGCCTCCAGGACCACCGGGGTGCCATCGAGCAGGACGTCGTCGAAGCGCACGTCACCGTCCTCGGTGAGCTCCCACTGGCCCGCCTTGACGGCGGCGAAGAGCTTGGAGGTGAGCTTGCGGACCTCGGGGCTGAAGGCGCGTGGGTTGAGGGCCAGGTCCGTTCGGACCTCGTAGCCGGCGGACTCGGCGTCCAGGACCCGCACCTCCTTGACGTTGACCTCCTCGGCCACGAGCTCGCGGAAGGGGGCCATCCCGGCCGGGTCGGCCGTGGCGACGGTCAGGCTGCGAAGCGGCTGGCGCACGCGCAGCTTCTCGGCCTTGCGCAGGCTCAGGGCGGCTGAGACCGCCGCGCGGGCCTCATCCATGGCCGTGACGAGCTCGGGGTTGGCGACGTGGTCGGGCAGCACGGGCCAGTCGGTCAGGTGCACGGAGCGCCCACCGGTCAGGCCCCGCCAGATCTCCTCGCTCACCAGCGGCGCCAGCGGCGCCATGACCTCGGTGAGCACGCGCAGCACGGTGGCCAGGGTGTCGAAGGCAGCCGTCTCACCGTCGGTGAAGCGCTGGCGCGAGGTGCGCAGGTACCAGTTGGTGAGCACGTCGAGGAAGTCACGGATCGTGGCGCAGGCCCCGGTGATGTCGTAGCCGTCCATCTGGGCGGCCACCGTCTCGGCCAGGTCCTTGGTGCGGGCCAGGACGTAGCGGTCCATGACGTGCAGGCCGCCGTGCTTGGCGAACAGGCTCGCGTCGTCGAGGTCGACGCCGTCGGTGACGTAGCCGGACTCCCCCACCTGACCCGCGTAGAGGGCGAAGAAGTACCAGGTGTTCCACAGCGGCAGCACCACCTGGCGCACGGTGTCGCGGATGGCCTTGTCGGTCACCACGAGGTTGCCTCCGCGCATGACCGGCGCCGAGAGCAGGAACCAGCGCATGGCGTCGGCCCCGTCGCGATCGAAGACCATGGAGACGTCCGGGTAGTTGCGCAGCGACTTGCTCATCTTCGCCCCGTCGTTACCCAGGAGGATGCCGTGGGAGACGCAGGAGGTGAAGGCGGGTCGGTCGAACAGGGCGGTGGCCAGGACGTGGAGGGTGTAGAACCAGCCGCGGGTCTGACCGATGTACTCCACGATGAAGTCGCCCGGGTAGTGGGACTCGAACCACTCGACGTTCTCGAAGGGGTAGTGCACCTGGGCGAAGGGCATCGAGCCGGACTCGAACCAGCAGTCCAGGACGTCGGGGATGCGGCGCATCATGGACTTGCCCGTGGGGTCATCGGGGTTGGGCCGCACGAGGGTGTCGATGAAGGGGCGGTGCAGGTCGGTGACCTTCACGCCGAAGTCGCGCTCGAGATCGGCGTAGGAGCCGTAGACGTCGGTGCGCGGGTAGTCGGGGTTGTCGCTGACCCACACCGGGATGGGGGCGCCCCAGAAGCGGTTGCGGGAGATGGACCAGTCGCGCGCGTTCGCCAGCCACTTGCCGAAGATGCCGTCCTTGATGTGACCGGGGTACCAGTCGATGTCCTGGTTGAGCTCGACCATCCGGTCGCGGATCGCCGAGACGCGCACGAACCAGGAGGAGACGGCCTTGTAGATGAGCGGCTTGCGGCAGCGCCAGCAGTGCGGGTAGGAGTGCACGTAGGAGGCCTGGCGCACCAGGACGGCGCGTTGGTTCTCGTCGCGGCGGGCCAGAGGGCCGGTGCCGTCGCGCAGGTCGGCCACGATGGGCTTGTTGGCCTCGAAGACCTGCAGCCCGGCATAGTCGCTCACCTCCTCGGTCAGGCAGCCGCCGTCATCAACGGGGACGACCGTCTCGATGCCGGCCTCGGTGCAGGCGATCATGTCGTCCTCACCGAAGGCCGAGGCCATGTGCACCAGGCCGGTTCCGTCGGAGGTGGTGACGAAGTCGGCGGCGATGATCGTCCAGGCCTTCGGCCCGGGGGCGGCGCCCTCGGCCCGGTGGGCGGCGTCGTCGAAGTAGTCGAAGATCGGGTGGTAGCGCCGCCCCACCAGGTCGGCCCCGGTGCAGGTGGACACGACCTGCGGGTCCTCGCCGAGCTCGCGGGCGTAGGCGCCCAGCAGGTCCTTCGCGATGACGACGTCCTGGCCGGCGACCGGCGAGTCGAGGCCCTCATCGACGTGGACGGTCACGTACTCGACGTCGGGGCCCACGGCGATGGCCAGGTTGGAGGGCAGGGTCCAGGGCGTGGTGGTCCAGATGAGGACCAGCTCGGGGCGCTCGGCACCCTGGCGCAGGGGCTCCTCCAGGCGCAGGCCCACCGTGACCGTGTTGTCCTGCCGGTCCTGGTAGACATCGTCGTCCATCTTGAGCTCGTGGTTGCTCAAGGGGGTGCGGTCGTGCCAGCAGTAGGGCAGGACGCGGTAGCCCTGGTAGGCCAGCCCCTTGTCCCACAGCTGCTTGAAGGCCCACAGCACCGACTCCATGTAGTCGGGGTCGAGGGTCTTGTAGTCGTTGTCGAAGTCGACCCAGCGGGCCTGGCGGGTGACGTAGTCCTCCCACTCCTTGGTGTAGCGCAGGACGGAGCTGCGGCACTCCTCGTTGAACTTCTCGATGCCGATGCCGCCGGGGCGGGTGATCTCGGTGACGTCGTCGATGCCGAGCAGGCGCTGGGCCTCGAGCTCGGCGGGCAGGCCGTGGGTGTCCCAGCCGAAGCGACGCTCGACGCGCTTGCCGCGCTGGGTCTGGTAGCGCCCGACGGCGTCCTTGACGTAGCCAGTCAGCAGGTGGCCGTAGTGGGGCAGGCCGTTGGCGAAGGGCGGGCCGTCGTAGAAGACGAACTCGTCGCAGGGCTCGCCGCGGTTGTCGATGGAGGCGTGGAAGGTGCCGTCGGCCTTCCAGTAGGCCAGGACGTCCTCCTCAATGGCGGGGAAGGAGGGCGAGGGGTCGATCTGCTCCCCCGGGCGGTGCAGGGGGTAGAAGGCGGCGCCGGTCGGCTCGCTGCCGCCGGCGGTGGTGCTGTCAGCCATCTTCTCAGCCATCGCGGTGTGCTCTCGTCTCACTCGTTCCTGCCGCCTCGGGCGGGTGCCCGGGGCCTGACGAGGACGACGTCGGCTCCCGGCCGGGCCTGGTGCCCGGCTGGTGCCGCACCGCGGTACCACCTCGCTTGCCGTGCTGCGCGCCCCGACCGGGACGGCCTGCACGACCGCTTCGTTTCCAGCTGTGACGGGCTGTCCCGTCCGGTTCTACTGAGGGCCGACGGCGCTGGTGCGCCGAGGTCCGGTTCTTCCGGAGGCTCGCCGGTGATGGCCGGGTCGGTGCCTTTGCTCCGGGGAGTGTAGTGGGCGGCACGCATCCGGGGCCAGTTCGCACCCCGCCTCGGCGACGTCGTCCTCCCCACACCCGGCGATGGAATAGCGACCGGGTGTCCACCTGTCTCGGAGCCGGCGACCGTGACCGAATCTGCACACACCGACAAGAACTTCAAAGACGACACGAATACGCGTCGCCTTTGAGGAAAAGGTCGATCTGTGGGCGGCGCAGTGCCGGCGCCGGCTCGGATCCGCTCGGTCTAGCCGGCTGCGTTGAGCTCTTCGACAGCCTCTTCCGGGAGGCTGAAACGGGTGGCCTTGACCGCGTCAGTGAGCTGAGCGACGCTGCTGACGCCCACGATCGGGGTGATGGACGGGTGCTGGGCGTTGAGGAGGGCCAGGACGACCTGGCTCGGCTTCATGGCCAGGCTGTCCGACCACCTGCGCAGCGCCGTCAGCCGGTTGTCAGTCCCCGGATGCCTGTAGGCCTCGGGCAGCGGGCGCTCCGGGTGCTCGTAGGCGCCGGTGAGCAGCGGCGTGTAGGCCCACAGGTCCAGACCGCAGCGCTCGGCGAGGTCCTTGCTCTCGATGGTCATCATCCCGTGGGGATGGTCCTCACCCTCAACCGGGGTATCCGGCCTCGGGTGGAGATACGACTCCCGCAGCTGCAGGGCGCTGAATCCGGCCACACCCCGCTGCTGGGCGTGCACGTTGGCTGCGGCGGCGTACCAGGCCGGGTGGTTGGACAGCCCGATCCGTGCGGTCAACCCTTGGTCAACCAGGTCACCGAAGGTCTCGGCGACATCGGCGACCAGCTGCTCCCGATCCTCCATATGAGCCCAGTACATGTCGATGCGCTCCGTCTGCAGGCGCTGCAGGCTGTCCCGGATGGCTCGGTTGACAGTGTCCCTACCAAGGCCCTCCACGGCGTCTGGGAAACCGTGGGGGCGGGTCGGCTCCGCACCGACCTTGGTGCTGATCCTTACCTGGTCGCGCACGCCTCGATCAGCGAGCCACTGGCCGATGACGGTCTCGCTCTGGCCACCGAGGCCGGTCTCGGATCCCCAGAAGGCGTAGCAGTTCGCGGTGTCGATCCACTGGCCGCCCAGATCCAGGTAGGCGTCGAGGATCTCTCGGGACTGGGTGGCGGACAGGCGGGTTCCGAAGTGCATGGTGCCCAGCGCCATGCGGGGGTGTGCGTCAGTCATTGGGGCCCTCTCCTCCGTGTCATCAGGGTGAGCGGTGCGAGATGTGCCAGAGACCGTAACCGATTCTGCACACACCGACAAGAACTTCAGGGACGACACGGATACGCGTCGTCCCTGAAGAAAATGTTGATCCGTGGGCGGTGGCGCCGGCGCTCTCAGCCCTGGGCGCTTGGAGAGGCGTCCTGCTGCTGAAGGACACCCGAGGAGCCTGAGCCGCCCTTCTGGTTGCCATCACCCGAGCCGGAGCCTGACTGCTGGTCGCCGCTCGAGCCCGAGCCGGAGCCACCGGAGGCGTCCCCGTTGGGGGTGGTCCGGCCGGCTCCACCGGAGCCTCCTCCCGGACCGCCCTGGCCGTTCTGTCCGCCGGGGCCGCCCTGTCCGCCCTGACCACCGGGGCCGCCACCGGGCATCTGCCCGCCGGGGCCACCCTGACCACCAGGGCCTCCGCCGCCAGGACCTCCCTGCCCCCCTCCGGGCATGCCCTGACCGTTGCCGCCTCCCTGCTGCTGGGCTTGACCGTGCTGGGAGCCGGAGCTGAGGAGCTCGTTGGTCCCCCACCCGGCCCCGAAGGAGCCCGCCAGCAGCGCCACCCCGGCAGCGCCCACGACGGCGCGACGGCGGTACCAGGGCCCACGAGCCTTGCGGGCCTTCTTGGCCGCCGCGGACGTGGAGGGCACGACGCCGATGGTCGCGGCGTTCTGAGCATCCGGAGAGGCCCACGCCCCGCCCAGCCTGGTGTCAGCGGTGCTGTTGCCGGCAGCCGCCGAGCGAGCCGTCCCAGAGCCCTTGGCGGAGTCCTGCGTGACGTCCTTGGCGGGGGCCTCGGCCCTCAGCGTGCCTGCGTCAACGGCGTCCACGGTGTTCTTGACGTCCTCAGCATCCTCGACGCCGTCACTGCCTGTGGCGCCCTGCGAGAGGCGCTGCGCAGCGGCGTCGACAGCGTCGCTGGTGGGAAGACTCTCCGTGGCCGCGTCACGCTGGGAGGAAGTGGCGTCGCCACCGGAGGAGACGTGCTTGCTCATGGGTGTCCTTTCAGTCTGTTTCCCGGCCCGGCCGGGGCTAGAACAGACGTTAGGAACCCGCGCTGTGCTCGGGGCAGGTCGAGCCTGTGGACCACCTATGTCCGACGGTTCTGCTCCCCTACTGCTCCCGGGCCACCAGCGTGTTGGATGCCTGGGCCCGCGGCCGCACCACCATGGAGTCGATGTTGACGTGGGCGGGCAGCTCCAGCGTCCAGGCGATGCAGGCGGCGACGTCGGCGGCGCTCAGGGGCTCGGCGACACCGGCGTAGACCTTCGCGGCCGCCTCCGCGTCCCCGTGAAGGCGGTTGAGGGAGAACTCCTCGGTGGCCACCATGCCGGGGGCGATCTCAATGACGCGCACCGGCTCACCCACCAGCTCCAGGCGCAGCGTGCTGGCGATGATCCGCTCGGCGTGCTTGGCCGCCACGTAGCCGCCCCCACCGGGGTAAGTGTCGTGAGCCGCCGTGGAGGTGAGGAAGACCAGGTCCCCGCCCCGCTCCCGCAGCCCCGGCAGGAAGGCCTGGCTCACGCGCAGGGCCGCGAGCACGTTGCGCTCATACATGGTGGCCCACTCCTGGGCGCTGCCCTCGGCGACCGGGTCGACTCCCAGCGCGCCCCCGGCATTGTTGACGACGGCGTCAACAGGCCCCTCGGCAAGCACCTCACTGGCCAGGTGCTCGACGTCGCCGGCCTCCTGGAGGTCGGCGGCCACCCACGTGCAGCCGGTCTCGGCGGCCAGCGCCTCAAGACGCTCCACCCGACGCGCGGTGGCGACAACCTCCCACCCGTGGGAACGCAGGAGCCGAACAGTGGCGGCACCAATGCCGGTGGAGGCCCCGGTGACGAGGGCTCGGCGGGCCGGTACGGAGTCGACAGTGACGTTCTTGCGGTTCTCGCTCATGAGCCCACGATACGTCCCCGTCACGCTCACCTGGCACAATCGGCCTCGATTCGCACCGGTTCACCCAGGCCCGCTCGCGAAGCCCAGCACAGTCGGCCCCACCGGAAGGCCCCCTATGAACGCCGTCATCCTCGCCGTCCTGGTCATGCTCATCCTGGCGATGCTGCGCGTCCATGTGGTCCTGTCCCTGTTCGTCGGCGCACTCGCAGGCGGGCTGAGCGCCGGCCTGGGCATCAGCCACACCATGGTCGCCTTCCAGAACGGGCTGGCCGCCGGGGCCAAGATCGCCCTGTCCTACGCGCTGCTGGGGGCCTTCGCCATGGCGGTGGCGCACTCGGGCCTGCCCCAGCTGCTGGCGAACTGGCTCATCGGCAGAATCGAGAACAAGGACGAGTCCGCCTCCCGTAAGGCCGTACGCACCACCACCATGCTGGTGCTGGGCGGGCTCACGGCCATGGCAGTCATGAGTCAGAACCTCATCCCGGTTCACATCGCCTTCATTCCTCTCGTGGTTCCGCCACTGCTCATCGTCATGAGCCGCCTGCAGCTGGACCGCCGCGCCGTGACCTGCGCCATCACCTTCGGGCTGGTCACCACCTACATGTTCCTGCCCCTGGGATTCGGACGGGTCTTCCTCCACGACATCCTCTACGCCAACATCAAGGAGGCGGGCCTGGACGTCTCCCAGATCTCAGCCACCCACGCCATGGGGATCCCGGCGCTGGGCATGGTCTCGGGGCTGCTCATCGCCGTGTTCGTCACCTATCGCAAGCCCCGCGCCTACCGGATCGACACCGGCAACGGCACCGGCTCGGGCGAAGATGTCTCCGGCCCGGTCGAGATCGACCGCCACAAGGTGGCGATCGCGCTGGTCGCCGTCGTCGCCTGCTTCATGGTCCAGACCTTCCTGACCTGGACGGAGTCCGAGGCCGACCCGCTCCTGGTCGGGGCGCTCACGGGTCTGCTGCTGTTCATGGCCACCCGGGTCGTCACCATCGCCGAGGCCGACGACGTCTTCACCGGCGGCATGCGGATGATGGCCCTCATCGGGCTCATCATGATCACGGCGCAGGGCTTCGCCGCCGTCCTGAAGGAGACCAAGCAGATCGAGCCGCTGGTGAAGTCGGCGACCTCCCTGTTCGCGGGCTCCAAGCCCGCCGCCGCCTTCGTCATGCTGCTCGTGGGCCTCATCGTGACGATGGGCATCGGCTCGTCCTTCTCCACCCTGCCGATCATCTCGGCGATCTATGTGCCGCTGTGCGTCTCCCTGGGCTTCTCCCCGGTCGCCACGGTCTCCCTCATCGGGACCGCCGGCGCCCTGGGGGATGCCGGCTCACCGGCGTCGGACTCCACGCTGGGGCCGACGGCCGGACTCAACGCCGACGGGCAGCACGACCACATGCGCGACTCGGTCATCCCGACCTTCCTGCACTTCAACATCCCCCTGCTCATCGCCGGCTGGATCGCCGCCATGGTGCTCTGAAGGCCACCGGCACCCCGGAAGTCGCACCGCCCGGCGCGGCGTCGCGGTACGGTGATGGCCTCACGTCGCAGACGAGCAGGAGGCCTTCATGCGTATCGGGTTCATCGGCGCCGGCAACATGGTCAGCGCCATTGTGCGAGGGGCCGTGGCCGCGGGAACACCGGCCGGACACCTGCTCCTGACCAGCAAGCACGGCTCCGCCGAGCGCCTGGCCGGGCAGGTCGGGGCCGTCCACGTGGCCGACGCCGCCGAGCTGGTCTCACGCAGCGACATCCTCATCCTGGGGCTCAAGCCCTACGTCATCCCCGACGTCCTGCCCCGGCTGTCGGAGGCCATCGCCAGCAGCAGGCCCCTGGTGGTCTCCATCGCGGCCGGCCTGAACCTGGAGCGCCTGGAGTCGATGCTGCCCGACGGGACCCGGGTGGTGCGCACCATGCCGAACATGGCCGCCGCCGTGGGCGAGTCGATGACGGCACTGGCGCCGGGGAGCAGTGCGAGCACTCAGGACCTGGAGACAGTGCGCACGCTCATGGAGACCATCGGTGGCACCGTGATCCTGGAGGAGAGGGACTTCTCCTCCTTCATCGGCCTGGCGGGCTCCTCCCCCGCCCTGGTGTGCGCCTTCATCGATGCCCTGGCGCGCGCCGGCGTCATGGGTGGCATCCCCAAGGCCCTGGCCGTCCAGATCGTGGCTCAGGCGGTGCTGGGGACCGCCCGCACAGTGCAGACCGAGGCTCAGCGCACCGCCGAGGGAGGCAACGGCCGCACCCCGGCCGATCTCATCGACGCGGTCTGCTCCCCCGGCGGCACGTCGGTGGCGGGCATGGTGGCCCTGGAGCGGGCCGGTTTCTCCGACGCCGTCGTGCGCGCCTTCGAGGCCATCGCCGAGCGGGACCGCGAGCTGGGCGCCTGAGCACAGGCGCAGGCCCAAGGACCCACACCACTGCCGCACGCCACCACGGGGGCAGTGTGCGGCAGTGCGACCTTTTCCCCGTCCTGACTCGATAAAGCGCCCCTCAACGGCTCTACCGTGACTCGAAGCACAGATCATTCTTGCTTGTCGCCAGGTAAATGCATGGTTAATGTTCTGGCCATGACCTTCCCTCACGCAGTTCTTCTCAGCGGCGCTTATCCCGCTGACGTTCTGCGTGCCCATGCGGTCATGTGTTGTCGGGCCTGACCAGCGCCTGACACCACGGGGATTTCACCCCGCAACGAGGTATCCGGCGCAATGAAGCGTCCGGAAGGCCCCGTTGAGACGGCTGACGCCAACCGAACGGCCCTGCAGGCTCTGCACGCAGCAGCACACCAGGCCGACCCCGGACGCTCCTCACGCGCCAATGACACACCACCGTCATGGAGGAGCAATGACCACCACCGTCACGCCACCCGCCCGCACCGTGCGCCCTCCGCGCAAGGCCCGGTCGAACGGCCAGTGGGCCCTCGACGGGCGCAAGCCGCTCAATGACAACGAGGCCTTCAAGCAGGACGGGGCACCGCTGGCGGTGCGCGACCGGATCATGCGCATCTACGGCCCCGGCGGCTATGAGACCATCGCGCCCGATGACCTCAACGGCCGTTTCCGCTGGTGGGGTCTGTACACCCAGCGCAAGCAGGGAATCGACGGCGGCCGCACCGCCCAGCTGGAGGCCTCCGAGCTCTCCGACCGCTACTTCCTGCAACGGGTGCGTCTGGACGGCGGAAGCCTGAGCCGCGAGCAGCTGCGGGTACTGGGCTCAGTCTCCAACGACTTCGCCCGCGGCACCGCCGACATCACCGACCGCCAGAACATCCAGCTCCACTGGGTGGAGATCGAGAGCGTGCCCGAGATGTGGCAGCGCCTGGAGTCGGTGGGGCTGACCACGATCGAGGGCTGCGGGGACACGCCCCGGGGCTTCCTGGTCTCGCCGGTGGCCGGCGTCGCCAAGGACGAGATCATCGATCCGACCCCGCTGGCCCGTGCCATCAAGGACACCTACCTGGGCGACCCCGAGCTGGCCAATCTGCCCCGCAAGTTCAAGACGGCCATCACCGGCTCCCCCAGCCTCGACATCCTCCACGAGATCAACGACATCTCCTTCGTCGGCGTCAACCACCCCGAGCTCGGTCCCGGCTATGACCTGTGGGTGGCCGGTGCCCTGTCAACCGCGCCACGTCTGGGCCAGCGGCTGGGGGCCTTCGTCACCCCGGAGGACGCCCTCGACGTCTGGTACGGCGTCATCCGCATCTTCCGCGACTACGGCTACCGGCGCCTGCGCAACAAGGCCCGGTTGAAGTTCCTCATGGCCGAGTGGGGGCCGGAGAGGTTCCGCCAGGTCCTCCAGGACGACTACCTGGGGCGTGCCCTACCCGATGGCCCGGCACCTGAGGAGCCGAGTGGGGACTCCGACCACATCGGCGTCCACGAGCAGAAGGACGGCCGCTTCTGGGTGGGGGTCAAGCCGCCCGTCGGTCGGTTGAGCGGTGACGTCCTGCTGGGCCTGGCCGACCTGGCTGAGCGGGTCGGCTCGGACCGGATGCGCACGACCCCGCTGCAGAACCTGCTGCTCCTGGACGTGCCGGCTGACAGAGTCGATGACGCCGTCGCAGGCCTGCGGGGGCTGGGGCTCGACCCCGACCCGGGCGCCTTCACCCGCTCGACCCTGGCCTGCACCGGGCTGGAGTTCTGCAAGTTCGCGATCGTGGAGACCAAGAAGCTGGCGGCGCGAGTTTCGGCCGAGCTCGACGCGCGCCTGGCGGACACCGACCTGGAGCGGCGCATCACCCTGACCGTCAACGGCTGCCCGAACTCCTGCGCCCGCATCCAGATCGCGGACATCGGCCTCAAGGGCCAGATCATCACGGTCGACGGCGAGCAGATGCCCGGCTTCCAGGTTCACCTGGGCGGCGGCCTGGCCGCCGACGGACGCGCAGAGGCCGGCCTGGGTCGCACGGTCCGGGGCCTCAAGGTTCCCGCCTCCGGCCTGACTGACTACGTCGAGCGCCTGGTGCGCCGCTACCTGGACCAGCGCCTCCCCGAGGAGGCCTTCGCCCAGTGGGCGCACCGAGCCGATGAGGAGGCCCTGCAGTGAACGCCGTGACCGCCGAAAGTGCCCGGGGGCCCCTGGGCCTGCCACACTGTGCTCCTGCCGCCTCGAGGTCACGGGGCGCCGGCCGGGCCCCGCTGCGGTCCGCCGAGGAGCTGCGCGCCCTGGCCGAGGCCGGCGCGCGCGAGCTCGGAGACGACGCCACGGCCCTCGACGTCGCCCAGTGGGCGGCCCAGAACTTCCCCGACACGCTGGCCGTGGCCTGCTCCATGGCCGACGCCGTCCTGCCGCACGTGGTCTCCCGGATCCTCCCCGGCGTCGACGTCCTCTTCCTGGACACCGGGTACCACTTCACGGAGACCGTGGGCACCCGCGACGCGGTGGCCGCCACCATGGGCGTCACTGTCGTCGACGTGACTCCCGAGCTGAGCGTGGCCGAGCAGGACGAGCGCTACGGGCCGGACCTGTGGTCACGGGACCCGGCCGCCTGCTGCCGTCTGCGCAAGGTCGAGCCGCTGGCCCGGGCCCTGAGCGGCTACGAGGCATGGGCCACCGGCGTGCGACGCGAGGACGCCCCCACCCGCACCCGCACGCCGCTGATCGGATGGGACGCCACTCACGAGATCGTCAAGATCAACCCCTTGGCCGCCTGGAGCATGGAGGACCTGACCGGCTACGCCGACCAGCACGGCGTACTCATCAACCCCCTCCTCTACGACGGATACCCCTCGATCGGCTGCGCCCCGTGCACGGCGCGAGTCAGACCCGGAGACGACCCCCGTTCCGGCCGCTGGGCCGGATTCACCAAGACAGAATGCGGAATCCACCTATGAGCATCACCTTGACCCACCCCCGTCCGGCCCCAGCCACCTCCCCCGCCCAGGCGCCGGAGCTCGAACCGGCCGGTCTCACCGCCCCTTCCCAGGCGCCCGCCACCACTGAGACCCTGGACATTCTTGACGTCCTGGAGGCCGAGGCCATCCTCGTCATCCGGGAGATCGCCGCCGAGTGCCGCCGCCCCGTCCTGCTGTTCTCCGGAGGCAAGGACTCCGTGGTCATGCTGCACCTGGCGCGCAAGGCCTTCTGGCCCGCTCCGATACCCTTCCCCGTCCTGCACGTGGACACCGGCCACAACTTCCCCGAGGTGCTGGCCTACCGTGACCGGACGGTCAAGGACCTCGGTCTGCGGCTCGTGGTGGCCCGCGTCCAGGACTACATCGACGACGGCCGTCTGCGCGAGCGCACCGACGGCACCCGCAACCCGCTCCAGACGATCCCCCTGCTCGACGCCATCGAGGAGAGCGGATTCGACGGCGTCTTCGGCGGCGGACGCCGCGACGAGGAGAAGGCCCGGGCCAAGGAGCGCATCGTCTCCCTGCGCGACGAGTTCGGACAGTGGGACCCGCGCAACCAGCGCCCCGAGCTGTGGAACCTGCTCAATCCCCGTCACCGTCCCGGGGAGCACGTGCGGGTCTTCCCCCTGAGTAACTGGACCGAGCTCGACGTGTGGCGCTACATCGAGCGCGAGGACATCGCCCTGCCCGACCTCTACTACGCCCATGAGCGCGAGGTCTTCCTGCGTGACGGGATGTGGCTGGCGGCCGGCGGCGTCAACCGGCTGCGCGACGGCGAGCAGGTGGTCACCCGCACCGTGCGCTACCGCACCGTGGGCGACATGTCCTGCACCGGCGCCGTCGAGTCCGACGCCGCCACCAACCGCGACATCGTCCTGGAGGTCGCCGCCTCCACCCTGACCGAGCGGGGAGCCACCCGCGCCGATGACCGCCTGAGCGAGGCGGCCATGGAGGACCGCAAGAAGGAGGGCTACTTCTGATGAGCACCCCCACCCTCACCGATATCCCCGCCGAGGCCGAGGCACGCGCCGCCACCACCGGCTCGCTGCTGCGACTGGCCACGGCCGGCAGCGTCGACGACGGCAAGTCCACGCTCGTGGGCCGCCTGCTGTTCGACTCCAAGTCCGTCCTGCGGGACCAGCTGGCCGCCGTCGAGCAGGTCAGCCTGGACAGGGGCCTGACCAGTGCCGACCTCGCGCTGCTGACCGACGGTCTGCGGGCCGAGCGGGAGCAGGGCATCACGATCGACGTCGCCTACCGCTACTTCGCCACCCCGCAGCGCTCCTTCATCCTGGCCGACTGCCCCGGACACGTGCAGTACACCCGCAACACGGTCACCGGCTGCTCCACGGCCGACGTCGTCGTGCTGCTGGTGGACGCCCGCAACGGGGTCCTGGAGCAGACGCGCCGCCACCTGGCGGTCGCCGCCCTCCTGCGGGTCCCGCACGTCATCGTCGCGGTCAACAAGATCGACCTGGTGGACTTCTCCGCCGAGGTCTACGCGGCCATCGAGGCCGATATCCGCGCCGTGGCCGCGGAGCTGGGCGTGGCCGAGATCCATGTCCTGCCGACCTCCGCGCTCCTGGGCGACAACATCGTCGAGGCCTCGTCCAGCACTCCCTTCTACGAGGGGCCGACCCTGCTGGGGCTCCTGGAGTCCCTGCCCACCGCCCGCGATGAGGGCGCCTTCCGCCTCCCGGTCCAGCTGGTCATCCGCCCTCAGGGGGCGGCGCCGGCGCCCGAGCTGCGCGACTACCGCGGCTACGCCGGGCAGATCACCTCGGGCACGGTGCGCGTCGGCGACCCCGTGGTGGTCCTGCCCTCGGGCAGGCGCTCGCGCGTGGCCGGCATTGACCTGGGCGAGCGCAGCCTGGAGGAGGCCGTCGAGGGCCAGTCGGTGACGGTGCGTCTGACCGATGACGTCGACGTCGCCCGCGGTGACACCCTGGCCGCGGCGGGCGACGCGCCCCAGGTGCTCACCGAGGTCGCCGCCCGCGTGTCCTGGCTGAGCGAGCAGCCCCTGCGCCCCCGGGCGCGAGTGCTGCTCAAGCACGGCGCTCAGACGGTCCAGGCGATCGTGGGCACCATTGAGGGCCGCCTCGACCTGGACGACCTGACCACGGTGCCGGCGGACGCCCTTGAGCTCAACGACATCGGCCTGGTGCGTCTGCGCCTTGCCTCACCGGTGCCGTTGGCCGACTACTCGGTCTCCCGGTCCGACGGAGCCTTCCTCCTCATCGACGCCCACGAGGGCGGCACACTCGGCGCGGGCATGGTGCAGCTGGCGGGCTCAGGCAGCTCCGACCCCGCTGCGACCGCCTCCTCAGGCAGGGGCTGAGGCATGGCCCGCGAACTTTCCCCCCATGCACCCGCTGGCTCCACCGGCTCAGCGGGCGGCTGGGTGGCGCTGGTGGGCGGTGGCCCGGGCAGCAGCGGCCTCATCACCGCTCGCGGCCTGGAGCTGTTGGGCCAGGCGGACGTGGTCGTCGTCGACGCGCTGGCGCCCCGGGACCTCCTGGAGGACCTTGACCCCAGAACCGAGGTCATCGACGCCTCCAAGCGGCGCGGCCGGCACGTCTTGAGCCAGGAGGAGATCGATGCGCTCCTGGTCGACCTGGCCCACCGCGGCAAGGGGGTGGTCCGTCTCAAGGGCGGCGACCCCTACGTGCTCGGGCGCGGCGGGGAGGAGGCGGCCGCCTGTTGCGCGGCCGGTGTCGCCGTCGAGGTCGTCCCGGGGATCACCAGCGCCATCGCCGTGCCCGCGGCGGCCGGGATCCCCGTGACCCACCGGGGCCTGTCGCGCGGCTTCTCGGTCATCACGGCTCATGCGGATCTCGGGGTGCTCCCCCAGCGCCGCGATCACACCCTCATCCTGCTCATGGGGGTCTCCCGACTGCGGGACTCGGTCGTCTCCCTGCTGGAGGCCGGCAGCGATGCGGCCACTCCGGCAGCGATCATCGAACGCGGTTACCTCCCCGACCAGCGCGTGACCACTACCGAGCTGCGATGTCTGGCCGACGTCGCCGCCCGGTACGGCGTGACCGCCCCCGCGGTCATCGTCATCGGCGACGTCGTCACTCTGAGCCCGTACTGGGCTGACCGAGTCGTTGAGGAGGCCCGGCCGGCGAGCCCCGCCGCCTGAGCCCGCCTCGGCGCATGTAGACCGAATGTCCCGGAGTCACTGATGCGCAAGCTTGTTCTTCTCGCCCTCGTCGGCCTGGCCGCTCAGCTGGTCGACGGCTCTCTCGGGATGGGGTACGGCATGACCTCGTCCTCCCTGCTGCTTCTGGCCGGTCTGAGCCCGGCACTGGCCTCGGCCTCGGTGCACCTGGCTGAGATCGGCACGACCCTGGCCTCGGGGGCCTCCCACTGGCGGCTGGGCAATACCGACCCTCGCCTGGTGGTCCGGCTGGGGCTGCCCGGCGCGGTGGGGGCCTTCGGCGGAGCGACGGTCCTGTCTCACCTGTCGACCCGAGCGGCGACCCCGGTGACGGCGAGCCTGCTGATCCTGCTGGGGGCCTATGTCCTGGGGCGCTTCTCCCTGCGCCCGCCCCGAGGCTCCGGCAGCAGGCGCTCCCCGCACGGCAGACGGCTCCTGTTTCCCCTTGGGATGGTGGGCGGTTTCGTTGACGCCACCGGCGGTGGCGGCTGGGGACCGGTGGTGACGACAACGCTGCTCACGGGCGGTCGCACGGCGCCGCGCACCGTGGTCGGCTCAGTGGGGGCCTCGGAGTTCCTGGTGACGGTGGCGGCCTCGGCCGGTTTCCTCACCGGACTGGGCACCGCCGGCATCAGCCTTAGGATCGTCCTGACCCTGCTGGCCGGTGGACTGGTGGCTGCACCGATCTCCGCCTGGCTGGTCTCCCGTCTGCCCGGAGCGGTGCTGGGTACCGCAGTCGGCGGACTGATCCTGGCCACGAACCTGCGGGTCCTGCTGTCCTGGGCCGAGGCCTCGGCCCGAACCGGGTTCCTGTTGTACGGCACGCTCGGGGTGGTGTGGGCGGCCTTCCTGACCCTGGCGATCCGCAAGGCGCAGGCCAGTGCCAAGGATGTTCGCGAGGAGACCGATCAGGCGCTTGAGGAGGTCCGATCCACTCATCAGCGCGGCCACGCACCTGCCGCTGTACCGGACGAGCCTCTCACCTCCGGTGAGCCCATCGGGCCGAGGCCGGTCGACCCGGTTCGTTCTCGCACGAGTGCAGATCTGGTGGTGGAGCCGGTATGAGTACTCGTCCTCTGGTACTGCTGGCCCATGGCTCGCGCCGGCCCGGGCCGTCCTCAGTCCTGTCCCGCACCGCCGAGCGCGTCCGCACGATCCTGCCGGAGGTGGAGGTGCGCACCGGCTACATCGAGCTCCAGCCCCCGGACCCGACCACGGCGCTGGAGGGGCTGGTGAATCCGGTGGTGCTGCCCTTCTTCCTGGCCCGCGGCCATCACGTCCTCAATGACGTACCGGCTGTGGTGGACCGGCACGGATCGGGGACGGTCACCGGGCACCTGGGCGTCGAGGAGCACCTGGTGGAGGCCGTCGCGCAGCGGCTCCAGGAGGCCTCCGCGCCCCTGGGCGGGCTCCCAGGGCTCGACCATGTTGTCCTAGGGGCGGCCGGGTCGCGTCAGGCGGCGGCGCTGGAGGAGGTCGAGGCCATCACCCACTTGCTCGAGGCACGTCTGGGGCGCAAGGTAACGCCCGCCTACCTCTCGGCTGCACGCCCCAGCGTCCGTGACGCGGTGAGCTCGGCCCGAGCCCGGGGTGCCAGGCGGGTGGGTGTGGCCACCTACCTGCTGGCGGAAGGGCGTTTCCACCGGACCCTGCACTCCACGGGCGCCGATATCGTGGCCGCTCCCATCGGCGACCACCCGGCGGTCGCTGAGCTGGTGGTCCACCGCTACCGGGAGCAGGTCGCCTGACCGCGAGCCCCTTCCTCCATCGAGAAGGACACTGTTCGCGGAAGACAACCGTTGTCCGTGTCTTTAGGCAAAACATGCCGCTCTCGGCGGAGAGGCATATCAGTCACGGCCATCCTCAAGGAGCCGCTCGGACAGGCGCTGGACGATGGGTTCGACCTCCTGCGAGGTGGTGGCTGCGGCGCTCACGCGGCCGAAGATGCCCACCGCCAGAAGTCCGAAGGCCGTCTCCTCATCCTGCTGGCTCGGCTCACGGCGTCCATGGGAACGGGCCACCAGGAGGGAGGTCTCTCTCAGCCAGCGGCGCCAGCTGCCGGCCAGCCGGTCCCGGGAGTCCTCATGACGAATCGCGTAGAGCCAGGTCTCCAGGTGCAGGACAACATCCTCCATGGGAAGCTCCTGGAGCTGCTCGCCCCACTGCTCGGGGCTCGCCATCTCCCGAGCGGCCTCATCCGGACTCTCCTCACCACAGGTGACGACCTCCAGGAACAGGGCCTCCTTGGAGGGGAAGGAGGAGTAGAAGGCGCCCTTGGTGAATCCGGCCGCCGAGGCGATGTCACTGACCGACGCCCCCTCGTAGCCCTTGGCAGCGAAGACCTCCCTGGCAGCAGCAAGAATCCGCGCCCTGGTCTCCTCGCTCCGACGGCGCCCGCCGCTCCGACCCGAGGCGGCGCCGCTGACTGCAGTGGAGGCGGAGGCCAGCTTCCGGGAGGCGAGGTCCAGGGAGGCCGCTACCGCACTCTCACTGCTCCGGCGCGCTCCCTGACCGGCCGCCCCCACTGCACGGGAGAAGGCGGTGATCGCCTCATTGAGGGCGCGCGTCGCCTCCCTGATGTCATCAGAGGCGGAGGCCCCGGAGTCATCACTGTCACTGTTCGGCCCACGGGCAGAGCTCCTGGCGGTCATGCCCCCACTGTAGAGGAGGCCCCTCAGAAAGGGGTTCACGGCACTTCCCCCTCCACGTTCGTCACTCCCTCCACCGGGCTCCAACCATTCGGGCATCCCGGCCGACTCAGGGCCGCCTTCCCAGGGCCCATGACGCTCCGGCGACGGCCACCAGGCACCATCCGCCCAGGAGGCCCCAGGAACGGGTGGGCATGGTGGCGTCGTCGGAGAACAGTCCCGCACGCACCACCTGAGCCATGGGCTCGAAGGGCAACCAGCGGTGGATCTCCTGGGCCCAGTCGGGGAGCCTGTCGGCGGGGAAGCTGACGGGCGAGAACAGCATGATGCCGAAGGCGAGTACCTGGGAGAGGATCTGAGCCAGGGCCGGAGCCAGGAGCGTGGCGATGGCGTATCCGATGCAGGCCGCTGTCAGAGCGACCAGTACGGCGCCGGGCACCAGCCACCACTGCGGGGCGAGGTCGACGTCGAAGCGGGCGTTGGCCACGAGGACGCCCACAACCAGGCCGGGCAGTGCAAGAGCGGTCCAGATCGCGAGGTCTGCCAGGAGGAAGGCGATCCTGGGGACGGGCAGGGTGCGCATCCAGTCCAGGCTGCCCTCAGTGCGGGACTGGGAGACCCACTGAGGCGTCATAATGAGGCCCAGCGAGATGAGCGCGATCGCCGGGCCGCCGCCGGCCAGGTAGAGGCTCGCCTCGCGGCCTGGGTGGCCCGCGATGAGCCCGTATCCCAGGACCATTGAGACGGACAGCAGCGTCTGGACGATGATGAAGAGAGGAAGCACGGGCAGGCTGCGACGGAACTGCCACTGGATGAGCAGGCCGAGCTGACGCCAGAGCGAAGTCTTCTGGGACGCGACCTCGAGAACAGTCTCACTGGCCGGGGCCGCTTCAGCAGTGGCACTGGTTGGAGCAGGCATCGGATTCTCCTTACGTTTCATGTTTCTCTGGGGACTGGAGTCGCACCGCGCCTACGTAGCAGCGCGGGGATGACGCGAATCATCGGGACAGGCCGGGACTCCCACGGATTCACACGGTTCAGGCGGCATGACGGCGCACCTCCTCTCCCGTACTCCCGGTGAGATCGACGTAGACGTCCTCCAGTGAGATCGGTGCCAGCTCGTAGCGCTCGATTGCGCCGTCCTTGAGGGCTTGAGCGGCCCACTCCACGGCCTGGGTCGTACGCTGAGAGTCCACCGCCACGGATGCGCGCACGGCGTCGTGCTGCGTCAGGCTCATTCCCGCGGGAGGCTCGATCCGCCGGCCGGGAATCCGGCTGACCTCCAGGACGAAGGGAGATCCGTGGCCGGCCACGAGTGCCGCGGGGGTTCCCTCGGCGATGACGTGGCCGTGGTCCAGAATGGTGAGCCGGTCGACTGCCCGCTCGGCCTCCCGCACGTTGTGGGTCACCAGGAGGACCGCCGCCCCGGCCTCGGCCAGAAGACGGATCTGGTCCCACAGCAGGCGCCGGCGTACCGGGTCGACATCATTGGTGGGCTCATCGAGGATGACCAGGCGCCCGGGGACGACGGCGCACATGGCGAAGGCAGTCAGACGGGCAACTCCGCCGGAGATCTTCTGCGCGGGAGTCCTGGCCCACTCCCCCAGGTCGAGGGCGTCGATCAGCTCTTCGGCGCGCCTGCGCGTCTGACGCGGACGCCCTCCTCGTATACGCCCCACGAGGTCGATCGCCGTCAGGGGCGTGAGCCCGGTGATGGGCACATTGGCCTGCGCCTGGACATTGGTGAGGCGACGGGCGAGAGCGGGGTTGGCGACGGCGTCAACCCCGTCGAGCCTGATGCTCCCGGAGGTCGGACACAGCAGCCCCACCACCTGGTTGACCAGCGTGGTCTTGCCCGCACCGTTGTGCCCGAGGAGCCCGACCACCTCGCCGGCACCCACCCGCATAGTGACGCCGGCGTTGGCTCTCACCGCGTGCGGCCCACTTCCGAAGTGCTTGTGAAGGTCCTCAATGGCTAGTACGTCGGCCATGAAGCCCCCTCCTTTCGTTCAACTACCTGGAACCAAGCACCTGATCGGCCACCAGACCGATCCGTACCGGTTGGTATCTAACATACCACTCAGTATTACCAGAAGGTTTCACAGGGCTCTGAGGGTTCTCATAACAACAGAAACGCTGTCCCATACCAACCGGTACGGGACAGCGTCTGCCCACCATGTCGTCTGACCTGAAGCGGCCCCGCCTCACCCCTGACGGATGTGCCAGCGCGAGGAGGTCGTGGATGCCTCGATGAACTCGCGGAAGGGGCCGGGAACGGCCGCCAGCTCCTGGGGCGTACCACGCTGGGCCACGCGGGCACCGGCCTCGGTCGGTTCGAGGAACACGACCTCGTCGGCCTGGCGGACGGTGGACAGGCGGTGGGCCACCACGATGACGGTGCGGCCCTCGGAGAGCTCGCGCACCACCTCGGTGATGGCGGACTCGTTCTCCCCGTCCAGGGCCGAGGTGATCTCGTCGAGCAGCAGGATGGGTGCGTCCTTGACGAAGGCCCGAGCAATGGCGACGCGCTGGCGCTCCCCACCGGACAGGCTCAGCCCGCCGGGACCGACCTGCGTGTCCCACCCGTGCGGCAGCGCCTCGATGACGCGGTCCAGGCGGGCGCGTCGGGCGGCGTCGGCCAGCTCGGCGTCGGTGGCCTCAGGTCGGGCGATGCGCAGGTTCTCGCGGATCGTGGTGTCGAACAGGTAGACGTCCTGGAAGACCATGGAGGTCATGCCCATGATCGTCGAGGCGCGCATGGAGCGAACCGGTGCGCCGCCGATGGTGACGGTCCCGTCGTCGACGTCCCAGAACCGGGCCGCCAGGCGCAGGATCGTGGACTTTCCCGCCCCTGACGGGCCCACCAGGGCGGTCACTCTTCCCTGTGGTGCGCTCAGGGAGACTCCCGCCAGGACGGGGCAGCCAGCATCGTAGGAGAAGGAGACGTCGTTCAGGGTGATCGTGGTTCCCCGGGGCTCGATCTCCTGACCGGGCTCGGGGTCGGGCAGGGGACGCGCGTCGAGGATGTCCCCCACGGCCCGCAGGGCGACCTTCGCGTTGTCTGCCTCGGAGCCGTACATGGCGGCCTTGGTCAGTGGCAGGAGCGTGCGCGCGGTAACGGCCATGATCGCGAGGTATCCGACGACGTCGAGCCTGTGCCCGCTCACACGTGACAGTCCAGCCGCCATGACCAGGGCGAAGGCGATGTTGACGATGAGGTTGAAGTACTGCCCGGGTCTGCCTTTGACCCGTAAGCCGTCCAGGGTGGAGGCGGAGTCGGCCTCCAGGGCGGCTCGCACCGGCGCCCAGCCCGTCTTGGTGACACCGGTGGCGCGCAGCACGGGCTGGAGCCGGACGAACTCCACGAGGCGTCCGGCCGCGGCGCTCGAGGTACGGTCCTCCATCTCGTTGGCGCGAGTGGTGGCATCTTCCATGAGCCGCCACACGAGGACCAGCGGGACGATGGTGGCGGCCATGATGATCGCCAGGGGCCATTCGACGACGGCGGTGGCCGCCAGCATGACCAGCGGGACGATGAAGGCGTTGCACAGGTTGGGGATCACCATGGAGGCCAGGTGGGAGAGGGTGTTGACCTCCTTGGAGGTGGCGTTGACGACCGCGGCCTCCCGCTCGGCGCTGAACCAGCCCAGGGGCAGGGTCAGGACGTGTTCCGCGATGCGGTCGATCATCGTGTCGCAGACCTCGAAGACACTGACCCGGTAGGAGCGGTGCATGGCGGTGGTGTCGACGACGGCGGTCACCACACCCAGGACCACGACTGCGATCAGCCAGGCGGTCAGGGACTCCGAGCGGGAGTAGAGGGCGCGCAGGAAGGGGATCATGAAGGCCAGGGTGAGGCCCTGAAGGACGGCGGAGGCGACGAACCAGGCGGTGATGACCCGCATCTCGGCGGCGTTGACGACTCGCGTCAGCAGCTTCCACATGGCTACTTCCCCTCCTGCCCGGCGGTCTCGGCCCCGAGCTGGTCGACCTGCTCGGTCAGCGCCGCAGCATCGGTCTCCTCGTTCAGGTCCTGGCTGCGCCACATGACGGCGTAGCGGCCACCTGCTGCCAGCAGCTCCTCGTGCGTGCCGTGCTCGGTGATGCGTCCGGTGTCGACGACGAGGATCTGGTCGGCGTCGCGGATCGTGGACAGGCGGTGAGCGATGATGATGACGGTTCGCCCGGCCGCAAGTCGGGACAGGGCCTGGTGGATGTCGCGCTCGGAGGCCGGGTCGGCCTGGGCGGTGGCCTCGTCCAGGACGAGGACGGGGGCGTCCTGGAGGTAGGCGCGCGCCAGGGTGACGCGCTGACGCTCTCCTCCGGAGAGGAACCCGCCTTCGTCGCCCAGGGTCGTGTCGTAGCCATGGGGCAGACGCGTGATGCGCTCGTGGATGCAGGCCGCCCGGGCGGCCGCTTCAACCTGCTCCCGGGTGGCGTCGGGGCGTCCCAGGGCGATGTTGTCGTGGACGGACTCATGGGCCAGGGCCACATCCTGAAGCACGATCGCCACGCGCGAGAGCAGCCAGGGGAAAGTCGCATCTCGCACGTCGACGCCGCTGATGCGCACGGCGCCGTCGTCGACGTCGTAGAAGCGGGCGATGAGGCGGGCCAGGGTCGACTTGCCACCACCGGAGGGGCCGACGAGCGCTGTCACGGTTCCCGGCTCAGCGGTGAAGGACAGGCCGTGCAGGACCGGGGAGCCGGCCTCGTAGGAGAAGGTGACGTCCTCGACGTCGACGCGCCCGGGGGTGGGCCCCTCGCCGTCGCCATGGGTCCCCTCGGGCATTGGCGGCTGGGAGAGCAGGTCGGCGGTGGCCTGGGCGGCCATCCTGGACTCGTACATGTGCTGCATGAGACCGATGAGCGTCATGAGCCCCTCCGGCAGCCCGAGTGCCACCAGGAAGAACGGCAGTGTCGCCGACAACGGCGTCCACCCCTGGGAAGTGAACAGAACGGCCAGGACCGCGACCGTGGCGAAGACCGTGGAGGGCCGCAGGACCGCGGTCATGGCACTGATGGCCTTCCCGGACCTGCTCACCCACTCGTACGACAGGCCGGAGAACTCGGTGCGCGCCTGGCTGAAGCGGGTGCGGGAGGCGTCGGTGGCCTGGAAGCCCTTGATCTCCTTGATGCCCTCGAGCATCTCGACGGTCGCGGCGGCCAGCGCGGTCTGAGCGGCACCGAAGCGCTCGGTGATGCCCGACAGGCCGGACAGGGTCAGGAGCATCGCTCCCAGCGCGAGTACCCACAGCCCCACCAGTGCGCAGGCCAGGCGCCAGTCGGTCCACAGCAGATAGGCCGTCCCCGCCGCCGCCATGACGACGGCGTTGGTGGCGTCCCCGGGGACGTGGGCGACGAGGGTATGGATGGAGGTGGTGTCGTCGCAGACCATCTTGCGGATGGTGCCGTGCGGGATCTGCGCCACCCGCCCCAGAGGCAGGCTGCTGATGGCGTCCACGACCCGCTCACGCAGGTGGTGTCGCAGCCGGGCCTCGGCCAGGTGCGTGATCCCGAGGCCGGCCAGGTAGAGGGCCTGGGAGGCGAAGAGCGCCCCAACGGCGATGGCCGCCCAGATCCACAGACTGCCGCGCCAGCCCTCCGGTGAGGTCTCTCCCAGGCAGATGGCCGCCATGTTGCGCAGGGCCTCGAAGGGCACGATGGACATCAGCGCTCCGACGGCGGTCAGCAGCCCGGTGACGATCATGGCCGGGCGCGCCGGCCGGATGAGCTCGCCGACGGTGACGCCGGGACGCCCGGAGCCGCCGGCCTGCCCGGAGTGGTCGGGGTGCTCGGCCGGCTCCGTGGTGACGCGTTTCGTTGCCTGGTGAGTCGTCTGGCGAGTCGGTTGGTCGGTCATGGTGCTCTCCTCAGCGGAGGGTGTTCCAGGTGAAGGCGACCAGCGTCCAGGTGAGTGCGACGACTCCCCAGTCTCGCGCCCTCCAGGGCTCGTCGGTCATCTCGGTGCGCTGTCGGTGGGCGCCGAAGGCGCGTGAGTCCATGGACAGGGCGACGCGCTCGGCGTGCTGGATGGCCAGGATCATCAGCGGCAGGATCGATCCGATCCAGCGGACCACGGGGGCCAGCAGTCCCCAGCGGCCGCCCAGTCCGCGCAGCGCCCTGGCGGTGCGCAGGAGGACGAAGTCATCATGGAAGCGCGTGATGAAGGCGATGGCCGCGGTGCCCGCCGCCCCCAGACGGTAGGGCATGTGGAAGGTGGTGGTCAGGGTGCGGATGAGGGCCTCGGGGTCGGTGGAGACACCCGAGATGAGGACGAGTGCGATGAGTGCACCGATGCCGGTGCCTCCGGTCACCGCGTCACCCAGGTCGTAGAGGCGCGCGGCCGTCTCCTGGTGGTGGATCCCGCTGCTGAAGATCCAGGTCATGAGCGCGGTGACCGCCCAGGGGGCGATCACCGAGGCCACGGTGCGTCCCAGGGAGGCGCGCGCGGCGACGACGAGGAACGAGGCGACCAGCAGGATGCCCAGGTTGAGGTGATGGTTGCGTACGGCGAAGACCATCACCATGACCGGCAGGACCGAGGCGAAGAGGGTGAGGGGGTTGAGCGAGGTGAACAGGCCTCGCCGTGGCCCGGGCCGGGGCGGCACCGGGGCGGGCTCTGGCAGACCGGCGTGCGAGTCCGCTGCTTTGATGCTGGGCGCCCCTGACGGCTCGTCCGCGTCGTCGGCCGCCGTGGCCTCCCGCGCTGGGGCCGAGACCGTTCCGCCTCGCACCGACCCCGGCAGGGCGACGATATGGGTGCAGTGCCCCAGGGCGAGCTCGAGGTCGTGGGTGGCCATGATGACCGTGCGTCCCTGGTGGCGCAGCTGGTCGATGAAGTCCATGAGCTCGCAGGTGTTGTCCCAGTCCTGCCCGTAGGTGGGCTCATCAAGGACGACGACGTCACGCTCCTCGCTGACCATGGTGGCCACCGACAGCCTGCGGGCCTGGCCGCCCGAGAGGGTCAGCGGGTGGTGGTCCCGGTGGGTGACCAGGTGGAACTGCTTGAGGAGCCGGTCGACCCGCTCCGGCGGGGTGCCCCCGACGGCGAGCTCGGATCTCACGGTGGTGGCCACGAACTGGTGCTCAGGATTCTGGAAGACGTAGCCGACCAGGTGCCTGCCCTTGCCGACGGCACGGCCACCGACCACTGCCTTGTCGGCGCTTGAGCGGACGAGTCCGGCCAGGGCGGACAGGATCGAGGACTTGCCGGCACCATTGGGGCCGATCAGCGCCACCAGCTCGCCGCCTCCCAGCCGCAGGGACACCCGGGGTGAGCGCCCTGGGACCTCGAGGTCTATCAGCTCGACGCTGGTTCGGGGCTCGGGCCGGGGGCTGCCGGCGAGCGCGCGGCGGGTGTCGATGGCCTCGACCTGCTGCCAGCTCTCAGTGGAGTCCCACGTCCGTCTCTCCAGGTAGCGCACCTCCTCATCGGCGCACAGGTCGGCGAGCCGCGGCACCCGGATTCCGGCCTCGGCGCAGGTCAGTGCCGCCTCCGGCTCGGCCGCTCCCGAAGGGAGGTCGTCGTCGGTGTCACGCAGGGCGCGGGGCATCCACACTCCGGCGGCGGTCAGCTCGCGGCGGTGCCTCGTGAAGACCTCGCACGGCGAACCGACGGCGATGGTCATCCCATCGGCGTTGAGGGCCAAGACCTGGTCGACGATGGGCAGTACCGGGTCAAGATCGTGGTCGATGACGACGACCGCCATCCCGGAGGCCGTCAGGGAGGAGATGAGTGAGTAGAACTCCTCGCGGCCAGTGGCATCGATAGTGCTGGTCGGCTCGTCAAGGACGAGGAGCTGTGGTCGCATGGCCAGGGCGACGGCGACGGCAAGCCGTTGACGCTGCCCGCCCGAGAGCGTCCAGGGGTCGTCCCAGATGCGCTCGATCAAGCCCACCGCCCGCAGAGCCTCCTCGACCCGTGCGGCGATCTCCGGCCTGGGCAGGCACAGGTTCTGCAGCGGGAAGGCGACATCGTCGTGGACGGTGCGGGTGACGACGGCGGCATCAGGACTCTGGCCGACGTAGGCGACGGTCTCGGCCAGGGTCTGGACGGTGGCATCGGCGACCTCGGTGCCGTCCAGGCTCAGGCTGCCGGCGTACTCCGAGGGCAGGCAGTGCGGGATGAGCCCGCACAGGGCGCGTACGAGGGTGGTCTTGCCGCAGCCCGAGGGGCCGATGACGGCGGTGACCTGAGCGCGCAGGTGAGTGAGGTCGACGGATTCCAGGACCCAGCTCTCGCGTCCGAGGTAGTGGACGCTGAGGCCCTCAATGCTCACTAACGCCGCTTCTGCTGCCCTTTCCGGAGGCGGTTCGGTCTCGTGCTCAGCGAGCACGGCGGGCGCTGACTCAGGCACGGCCGGTCATGCGGTGATCGATGCCGACGCCGGCGCGGTTGAGCAGCCGGGTCAGGAGGATGGTGAGGCCGCCACCGATGAGTGCCGAGACCACGGCGATGATGACGCCGGCACTCGCCGAGGAGATGCCCGCCGAGGCGCTCATGACGGAGACGTACATGATGCCGTTGAGCAGGCCGAAGGTCGTCGCCGAGATGAGGAAGGACCACCAGGTCCACTTCCGGTAGAGCATGAGGGCGAGGGGTACCTCGACGAAGGCCCCGCCGATGAGGTTACCGACAATGGCCGCGGGACCCGTCGGAGTGGTGAAGACACTCATGATCCCCATGAGAAGGGCCGCGATCATGACGGCGCCGGGGCGGCGCACGACGGTGGCGGGCAGCAGGAAGGGAAGGAGCCACAGTCCCATGATTGCGCAGCCCAGGAGCACGGCATCTCGGGAGGCTCCCGCCGCCGGTGCGAGGTAGTTCAGCGGGACCAGGAGGATCATCGAGACGACCGCCAGGGCGGCGATCATCATGAGGTTCCGAGTTCCCAGGGCGGAGTCGGCCAGGCCTGAGCGGGACGAGGTGTGAATCGAGGGATGTTCCTGCTCAGTGGCCGCCGGCGTGTGGTTGGTGGTGCTCATGCTTTCTCCTTGCGTGTTCTCCCAGGTCACGGTGACCACTCCGACGTCGTGCCGGAGCCCCGGGGGCGTGCCGTGTCAGACGCACCTCCGCGATGACCGCACATCTACTCCGCCACCACCCTGTTTTGCAAATCATTATCATTATTGACTTGCGCAGAGAATCGCCCAACCCCAGCCGTACGGCTGGCACGCCGAATGAGTCACCCCTCAGGATGTCGTCCCTGACGGCCGATCCGCCCCACCCTGTTGGCTTTGGTGAGGCATACCTAAGTGTGTACTCCTTCTCGGGGGTTCCCGCAAGGGCCGAACAGGCACGGAGCTATCACAGCCCCCAGAACCAACCGTTGAAAAGACGGGAGAATCGGGTGGTCACCCGGCACCCAGGGGCGCCGGGACGGGGCCCGCAGGAGCCTCAGCCCGGCGCCCCCAGGCCGCCGCGACCCACGAGGTCGATGCGGTGCATCTCCTCGGGGCGCAGTTGACGCACTCTCACGGTCAGGGACTCGGCCGCCTCATGGACCGTCTCCAGGGGGTCGGGCAGGTCCACGGGCGCGGTGGGCGGCGAGTCCAGGCGCAGGCTCTCCCAGGACACGGAGAAGTCGGCGCCCACCTCCAGGCAGGCCGCCACGAAGGCTCCGCGCAGGGCGGCGCGCGTGGCCGGGGGCGCCTGGCGGGCACGCTCGATCTCCTCCGGTTCGCACAGGTGCGCCATGGCCCCCTGGGCGACCAGGCGTGGGGCCAGCCCTGTCTCGGCGTTGAGATCGTGGTAGGCCAGGTCCACCCGCGAGCGCAGGGTCTCCAGAGCCTGGCCGGACAGCTGGGGGTGGCGCTCGCGCTGGGCGCGCATGAGGCGACGCTTGATGGCCCAGTCGATCTCGGTGTCGATGGCGCCGTCGTCGTGACGGCGCAGCGCTGAGATGACGCGTGGCGCCAGGTCGGTGAGCAGGTGATCGGCGCCGCGCAGGAAGCCCGGCACTCCGGCGTCGTCCAGGTAGACGGTCAGCCGCTCCAGGAAGGACTCCTGGATGTCGACGGCACTCAGGCGGCGACCGTCGACGGTGACGGCGGGGACGTCCCCCCAGGGGCTCTCCCCCAGTGCCGACAGCGTGGCCAAGGGGTCGGCCAGGGCCAGGTCGCTGAAGTCCCAGCCCGCCTCAAGGGCGTCCAGGAGCAGGAGGGTCACGGCGCTGCGCAGCCCCGTTGTCGGCTCGGCCATGGTGGTGTCGGCGCAGGTGACGTGCAAGCGGCGCAGGCGGCTGGCGTCGGCGTGGGGCTCGTCGCGGGTGTTGACCAGGGCTCGCTGCCCGGTGGTGTCGGCCGATGTCAGAGCCTGAAGGTGGGGGGCGCGCGGAGACAGACCCCATGCGGACTGCTCGTCCCCAGCCCCGCGGCCGTCCTTGTTCGGCTCCGATGGGCTGCCCCCCAGCGGGCGCCCGGAGCCGACCAGCACAGGGCGCGTGGCCAGGAAGGAGGTGAGGACCGCCATGGTGGTCTCACTGTTGCCGCCGGCTGCGTCGTCCGGGGCGTCGAGCAGGCTGCGGGGCACGGAGTAGCTCTCGTGGCAGCCGTAGGTGTGGCCGGCGGAGTCGGTGTTGTTGGCCAGGAGGTGGAAGCGGACCGCCGTCCCCGCGTGGGCGAGGCTCGTGGCGGCGCTCTCCGCCATGGCCGCCAGGATCGCCCGCCCGGCCTGGTCCTGGGCGACGAGGTCGCGCACGCTCACGCACTCGGCGGTGGCGTACTCGGGGTGGGCGCCGATGTCGAGGTAGAGGCGCCCGCCGTTGGGCAGGAAGAGGTTGGTGCTGCGGTAGCCGGCCGGCCGGTGACGGAAGATGAGCGCCGCCGCACGCTCGACATCCGGCAGATCCGCCTTCACCGCTTCCGGTGGCCCGGCGGGGGTGCACAGGACGCCGAACTCGGTCTCCAGGCCGGTGACGCGCGGCCCCGGGGCGCTGGCGCTCACTGGCCGCCCTTCTGGACGAAGCCTCGCACGAACTCCTGAGCGTCAACGGCCAGGACGTCGTCGATCATGTCCAGGACCGAGTCCAGACCCTGGCCCCGGGCAGGTCCGGCCGGCGCGGGGGTCGGGTCGTCATCGGGGGCGGGGTCGTCCTGGCGGCTGCGGGACGGCTGGGCGAACTCACTCATGTCTGCTCTCCTGACAGGGTGGCGGGTACAGTCACGGCTTCGGCGGTCGGCGCCAGGCGGTCCAGGCGCTCGCCCGTGAGGCGCGTCAGGACCTCGACGACGTCGGCGGCGCCCTCGACGGCAGATGACGCGGTGGCGCGGGTGAAGGACAGCGGGTCGGTCAGGGGCAGGCGACGCTGATCCTTCTCACCGGTCTCCAGAACCATGGAGTGCCAGCCGGCGGCGACCACCTGACCGGGGAAGGCGCTCACGAGCCTACCGCGCAGCCAGGCCCGGGTCGTGGTGGGCGGCTCGCTCAAGACGGCCTCCCCCATCTGCTCGCCGAGCCCACCGCGTGCATCGACGCCAGCGGGCACCCGCTCGGCCAGGCCCCGCCCGGCCGGGGACAGCTCGGACCAGGCCAGGTCGACGGCGTGGAGGACGTCGCGCCCGCGCGCATCGGGGTGGCGACGCGCGGTGGCGTCCAGAAGCTGCTTCTTGGCGACCCACTCCAGGTGCCCTGCGGGGCCTTCCGAGTCCCCCGGGTCTCCCGACTCGTCGCCCCTGGCGCGCAAGGTCTCGAGCTCGCGCAGCGAGGCCTGCCAGAAGGCGAGGATCGCGCCGGTCTCCGCCCCGCCGGTGTCGGCGCCGTCGGCCAGCGCTGCCAGGTCCGGGCTCAGGGGATCGCCCGACGGCGCCGGCGCGAGGCGCCCCTGGCCCTCCAGGTGGCCGCGCACCGTCTCGAGGTACTGCTCCAGGATCTCCAGGGCGCTCAGACGCCGCCCGTCGGCGAGCTCGAGCGCGCCGCGAAGGCGGGTGTCGCGAGAGATCTCCCGGGCCTGGGCCACAGGGTCGGCCAGGCGCAGGCGGCGCCAGGCCGCGGGGACGCCGTCGGCCAGGACCTGGAGCACCAGGGAGGTCATACCGAGCTTGAGCCAGGTCATCGTGTCGAAGCAGTTGGCGTCACCGGGCACCAGGTGGAGGCGCCGCCAGCGCTCGGGGTCGGCGTGGGGCTCGTCGCGGGTGTTAACCAGGGGACGGTCCACCGTGGTTCCCAGGCCCACGACCTTCTCCAGGTAGTCGGCCCTCTGACTGATCTGGAAGGTGGCGTCCTGGGAGACGGCACCGGTGCCGACCCGGCCGGCGCCCACCAGGAGCGGGCGGACCACGAGCAGGGGCACGAGGGCCTGGGTGAGGTCGTCGAAGTCGATCGAGCGGGACACGAGGTAGTTCTCGTGGGTGCCGTAGGTGGCGCCCTTGCCGTCGACGTTGTTCTTGAACAGGCGGGCCGCCACCCCGCGACGGCGCAGCAGCTCAGCTCCCCGGGCTACCAGGAGGTCCCCGGCCCTGTCGGCCAGGGTGGCCTGTGCGGCCCCGGTGCACTCGGGGGTGGCGTACTCGGGGTGTCCGTGGTCCACATAGAGGCGCCCGCCACTGGACAGGCAGGTGGCGGTGCCGCGCTGCCAGGCCTCCTCCTGGGAGGTCAGGCGCACGACGGCGGTGGTGCGCACCCGCCCGGGGACGGGGGCCTCGACGGACCCGGCTCCGGGGATGTCGGTGAGCATGGAGGGGTCGGCCGCTGAGCGGTCCATCTCGAAGCCGCGGGCGTCACGCAGGGGGTACTCCCCCGAGTAGTCCCAGCGCACGCCCGGGCAGCGCCCCTGCTCGCTCTCGGCCTCCAGACAGGCCGCCACGACGTCCTCGGGCTCAGCACCGAGGATGCCGTACTCGGTCTCCAGGCCCATGACCGTCACCTCGCGGCCGGGAGTCCGCCGGGAGCTCGTCGATGCCACCGTCCTCACTCCTCCCGGAGGCGCTGGAGCACGGTCATGGAGGTCACCGGGGCACCGCGCCGCCCGCTGACGCGGGCCCAGTCGTCGGGGTGGACGGTGGCGGGCAGGCCCTCGTTCTCCATGATCTCCTCGATGACGGCGCGGTGCAGGTGCTCCTGCGTCAGACCGCGCCTGCCGCTGGTGACCAGGTCTTTGACCGCCGCCTTCTTGGCCCGGTCGACGATGTTGGCGAGCATGGCGCCGCTGACGAGGTCGGCTACGTGGAGGATCTCGACCTGCCCGTCGGAGTGGGTGAGCTCGACCATCTCGGTGGCGCGGCGGCGGGTGTAGAGGGCCTCGATCACCTGCTCGATGAGAGCGTCCACCGCTCCCTGCGCGCCGCCGCGGGCGGCCAGGAGCTCCTCGCTGATCGGGAGGTCGGGCGTCAGGTAGGTCGCCAGGATCTCGGCGGCGCCGTCCCGGTCCGGCCTGCCGATACGGATCTTGACGTCGAGGCGGCCCGGTCGCAGGATCGCCGGGTCGATCATGTCCTCGCGGTTGGTGGCGCCGATGACCACGACGTTGTCGAGCTCGTCGACGCCGTCGATCTCGGCGAGCATCTGCGGGACGACGGTGGTCTCGACGTCTGAGGACCGCCCGGACCCGCGGGTGCGGAACAGGGAGTCCATCTCATCGAAGAAGACGACGACGGGCACCCCGGTGGCCGCCTTCTCTCGGGCCCGGGCGAAGATGACGCGGATGCGCCGCTCGGTCTCCCCCACGTACTTGTCCAGCAGCTGGGGGCCCTTGATGTTGAGGAAGTAGGCCTCGCCCCGGCCGCCCGCCCCCAGGGAGGCGGCAACGGCCTTGGCGATGAGGGTCTTGCCGCATCCGGGCGGCCCGTAGAGCAGCACCCCGCGCGGCGGGGTGAGTCGGTGCTCGCGGTAGAGGTCGGGGTGGAGGAAGGGCAGCTCGACGGCGTCGCGGATGAGCTCGATCTGCTCGCCCAGTCCCCCGATGTCGCCATATCCGACGTCGGGCACCTCCTCCAGGACGAGCTCCTCGACCTCGGAGCGCACCACGGAGCGCAGCGCCATGCGCACGGCCAGGTCGGCCACGAGCGCATCGCCGACCCGGGGGCGGTGGTCGCTCAGGGTCGCCGAGAGGCTGAGGACCTGCTCCTCGTCGTGGCGGGCCAGGACCAGGACGGTGCCGTCGTCGTAGGTCTCTTTGACGGTGACGACCTCACCGAAGCGCGGTGAGGGGGTGGTGTCGGTAATGACGAGGTGCTCGTTGAGGACGACGTCGTCACCCGGGTGGAGGGAGGAGGACACGACGGCGGGCCCCACCCCCACCCGGTGGCGCCGCCCGGCGATGGAGACGTCGGCGGTGCGCGCGGTGGCGTCCACGGCCAGGACGGTGGCGTGCGCCAGGGGTGGGAGCTGAAGGGCCTTGACGTCCTCGTGGAGGGCCGCCAGCTCCTGGCGCACGGCCCTCAGGGCGTTGGCCAGGTGTGCGTTCTTGCGACTGAGCACGCCGGCGTTCTCACTGAGCTCCCGCAGACGGTCGGTGGCGTCCGCACCGGACCCGACAGAGGGGTTCCGGGAGACGCCCGACATCGTCTGCGCCACTGGGTCCTTGTTCTCCACCGGCTCCTCATCCATGTGCGTCCTCCTCGACTACGGCCCGGGACCGCTTCGGGTCCCCCTCGATCCGTGTTGGTACAAGCGTACCAATCAGCACCCGTTTCGTAACCCGTTTCCTCATCCATAAGGCAGGTGGAGCAGCACCGACGCCCACCGACCTCACACCGGACCGTGTCGAGTGCCCGGGCCGCATCGTGACAGAATCGACCTCATGTCTGAGACCCCCACGAGCCACGCCGCTCCCTCGTCATCGTCCAGCCGCCTGCTGCCCTCCGAGCCCCACAGCCCGCGAGTGCCGGCCAAGGTGTCGACCGACGGCCTGGAGACCACCTGGGGCGAGCGCTGGGAGTCCGAGGGGACCTACGCCTTCGACCGCAGCGCCGAGCGCGCCGAGGTCTTCTCGATCGACACCCCGCCGCCGACGGTCTCCGGCTCCCTGCACGTGGGGCACGTCTTCTCCTACACCCACACCGACACCGTGGCCCGCTTCCAGCGCATGCGCGGCAAGGCGGTGTTCTACCCCATGGGCTGGGACGACAACGGCCTGCCCACCGAACGCCGCGTCCAGAACTACTTCGGGGTGCGCTGCGACCCCTCCCTGCCCTACGACCCTCACTTCACTCCCCCGCACACCGGCGGTGAGGGCAAGTCGATCAAGGCCCGCGACCAGGTGCCGGTCTCGCGTCGCAACTTCGTCGAGCTGTGCGAGCACCTGACAGTGGAGGACGAGAAGCAGTTCGAGGCCCTGTGGCGCAGGCTCGGCCTGAGCGTGGACTGGTCGCACACCTACCAGACCATCGGCGAGCGAGCCCGCAAGGTCGCCCAGACCGCTTTCCTGCACAATCTCGAGCGCGGTGAGGCCTACCAGGCGGCGGCGCCCGGACTGTGGGACGTCACCTTCCAGACGGCGGTGGCCCAGGCAGAGCTGGAGTCTCGCGAGTACCCCGGCTTCTACCACCGTCTGGCCTTCCACATCGTCGATGAGGAGGCCGCCGCCAAGGCCGAGGCCGCCGGCGCCCCGGTGGAGAACGGCGTCGACGTGTGCATCGAGACCACCCGCCCCGAGCTGCTGCCCGCCTGCGTGGCCCTGGTGGCCCACCCCGATGACGAGCGCTACCAGCCCCTGTTCGGCACCACGGTGGCCTCCCCCGTCTTCGGCGTCGAGGTGCCGGTCCTGCCGCACCCGGCCGCGGAGAAGGACAAGGGCGCCGGCATTGCCATGTGCTGCACCTTCGGTGACACCACGGACATCGACTGGTGGCGCGACCTTCAGCTGCCGCTGCGCGCGATCCTGCGCAAGGATGGGCGCATCGAGACGGAGACTCCCGAGTGGATCACCTCCGAGGCCGGCCGCGAGATGTACGAGGCCATGGCCGGTAAGACCGCCTTCTCCGCCCGTGAGGCCCTCGTGGCCCGCCTGGCGCAGACCGGTGAGATGCGCGGCGAGCCCGTCAAGACGGTCCGTCAGACGAACTTCTTCGAGAAGGGCGACAAGCCCCTGGAGATCGTCACCTCCCGCCAGTGGTACATCCGCAACGGCGGTAAGGAGTGGACGAACCCGGCCTCCGGCACCGACCTGCGCGAGGAGCTGCTCGAGCGCGGCCGCCAGCTGGAGTTCCACCCCGACTTCATGCGCGTGCGCTACGAGAACTGGGTGCGGGGCCTCAACAACGACTGGCTGATCTCGCGTCAGCGCTTCTTCGGTGTCCCCTTCCCGCTGTGGTACAAGGTCGACGCCGACGGCGAGGTCGACTACGACGCGATCCTGACGCCGGCCGAGTCCGAGCTTCCTGTGGACCCTTCCTCCGACGTCCCGGCCGGCTACACCGAGGACCAGCGCGGCGAGCCCGGCGGCTTCGTCGGCGAGCTCGACATCATGGACACCTGGGCCACCTCGTCCTTGTCGCCCCAGTTGGCCTCGGGCTGGTTGAGCGATGAGGACCTCTTCGGCCGGGTCTACCCGATGGACCTGCGCCCGCAGGGGCAGGACATCATCCGCACCTGGCTGTTCACCTCGGTGGTGCGCGCGGACCTGGAGTTCGCGGCCCTGCCGTGGCGGAACGCCGGCCTGTCGGGCTGGATCCTGGACTCCGATCACAAGAAGATGTCCAAGTCGAAGGGCAATGTCGTCACCCCCATGGGTCTGCTGGAGCAGTACGGCTCCGACGCCGTTCGCTACTGGGCCAGCTCGGCCCGCCTGGGCCTGGACGCGGCCTTCGAGGAGACCCAGATCAAGATCGGCCGGCGCCTGGCCATCAAGGTCCTCAACGCCTCCAAGTTCGCCCTGTCCATGGGGATCCCCTGGGATGCCGATGAGGCCACCGTGGCCGCGGCTCCCGCCCCCTGCCTGGATGCCTCGGTGGTCAGCGAGCCGATCGACCGCGCGGTCCTGGCGGCTCTGGCCGACGTCGTCGACACCGCCACGGCGGCCTTCGAGGAGTTCGGCCACGCCCGGGCCCTGGAGGTCACCGAGTCCTTCTTCTGGACCTTCTGCGATGACTACATCGAGCTGGTCAAGGACCGGGCCAATGACTTCGACGGTTCTCACGAGCCCGCTGCCGTCCGCTCGGCGCGGGCGACGCTGGCGATCGCCGTGGACACCTTCGTGCGCCTGCTGGCCCCCTTCCTGCCCTTTGCCACCGAGGAGGTGTGGAGCTGGTACCGCACCGGCTCGGTGCACCGGGCCGCCTGGCCGCAGTCCGATGGTCTGCGGGAGGCCTCCTCCGGGGCCGACGCCGAGCTGGTAGCTCGCGCGGGAGTCGCCCTGGCGGCGCTGCGCAAGGTGAAGTCGGAGGCCAAGACGAGTCAGAAGACGCCGATCCTCTCGGTGACGTTGGCCGTTGCTGACGACCGGCCCGAGTACGCCGAGGCCATCGAGGCGGTGCGTGCGGATCTGACCGAGGCCGCCAAGGTCACCGGTCCCTTCACCGTGGAGCAGGCCGCCCCGGCAGCCGACTCGGCTGAAGGCGCCTCCCCGGTGACCGTGACCGCCGCCGAGCTCGGCGAGGCACCGGCCAAGAAGAAGTAAGCCGCAAGGCCCCGGTCCTCTGTTGAACAGTGGCGCCGCCCCCTCTTCGGGGCGGCGCCACCGTCGTCGCAGGTATGTTCATCGCTGCCTGCCTGCGATCTCATACACTGGTCCCGATGACGATCAACCTCGAACCCCTGGAACCCGCCGGCCGCGAGTCCTTCATCGCCGACCTGCAGGAGGCCTTCGAGCACTTCGTAGGCGACGCACGAGCCTCATTCATCGACACGTCCCTGCTCGAGGACGGAACCGTCAACCCCGCCGCCCCTCCGATCCTTCCGCGAGAGGACATTGAGGAGTCACTCAACAGGTCCGAGGCCCAGGCTCTGCGCATCATTGAGGACGGTACTGCGGTCGGCGGCGTCATCCTCACAGTGAAGGGAAATCGCGGAGAGATCGAGATTCTCGCGATCAATGCAAGCGCGCACGGACGCGGCATCGGCGCACGCGCATGGACCGCCATCGAGGAGGCGTACCCCGATGTGCGGGTGTGGGAGCTGGTGACCCCTTACTTCGAGGTGCGCAACATCCACTTCTACGTCAACAAGTGCGGTTTCCACATCGTGGAGTTCTTCAACGAGCACCACCCCCCTCTGCCCCGGGCATGGACAAGGACCTCTCCTTCCGCTTCGTCAAGTATGTGGGGCTCCCGGAGTAGGGGGTGGACGCAATCCGTAGCGGCTCCGACTATTCCTGATGGCGTGCCGTGGAGCCGCGGTCTGTGAGGACCGCGGGTATGAGCCTGCGGCGCTGGGGCGGATCCGGTTCCCCCCTGAGGCGGCTCAGGAGAAGTGAGCCCGCCTCAGTCCCCATGGCCTCACGGTCCACACTGAGCTCGCTGAAGGCCTCCCCATGGCGGCCGCTGTCCTGCGTGACCCCGAGGGTGAGCACGGACAGGTCCGCGGGAACGGACAGCCCGTGGGCCTGCGCCGCACAGGCCAGTCCCACCACGGCGGCGGGGTTGTTGGAGATGACGGCGCTACACCCCTCCACCAGTCCATCGGCTCCCACGATGTCACCGCCGGCCAGCGCCAGCTCCGGCACCTGGCGCACCAGGACATCCACCCCCAGATCACCCGCGGCGAGCAGAAGCTCATGGGCCTGGTCCTGACGCGCGTGGGCGTCGTCGTAGGCGGTCTCCCGCATGAGCGCGACGATGCGCCGGTGCCCGAGCCCGGCCAGGTGCTCCACGGACGCGTGCGCCATCTGGACGAAGTCGGTATCAACACCCGGCGCCCCGACGGCACGACCAGAGGATCCGATGAGGACGGTGGGGATCTCCTCATCCAGGAGCATCGCCTCCCGCTCATCACCCTGAGCCACGTCCATGAGGACAACACCGCCCAGGGAGCCCGAGCGCACGAGCGAGCGCAGCTCGATCAGCGGTGCCGAGGAGGTCATGACCGGGATGACGACCTGGATCCCGCTGGGTTCCAGGGCCCGGCGCACTCCGTCGACATAGTCGAGGTCATTGGCGTCGATGGTGGAGCGTTGGCGTCGGAAGAGGACTCCTACGGTGCGCAGCACCGGCGAGGCCAGTGAGCGGGCGGCGGTGTTGGGGTGGTAGTCGAGCTCGCGCACGGCCCGCATGACTCGTTCCCGGGTGCTCGAGCTCGTCGAGCGCTGACCGCTCAGGACGTAGGTGACGGTCGAGGGCGACACGCCCGCCGCCCGGGCCACGTCAGCGCGGGTCGCCGCCATCGGTTCCTCCAGCAGAGGGCCCCAGCCAGCAGGCGCCGTTGGGCGGCACGACGACGGCGTCCACGGCGCCCGTCGCATCCACTGATTCCGTTCCCTCAACCTCGCTCCGGCGCCAGGAGGTGATGAGGGGCCTGCCGGCCCCCTCGATCGCCACCGGCTGCTCGGTGGTGTTGAGGACGATCCCAGTGGTGCCGTTGCGCAGGTGCAGGACCCCGGGCTCGCTGTCCAGCCACTCCACTGTCCCGCGCCCGAGTCGGAGCTCGCGGCGCAGGGCGATGGCCCGCCGGTACATGGTGAGGGTGGAGTCCTCGCGTCCCTCCTGGGCCTGGGGCGAGTACTCGCCCCAGCCCTCGGGTTGGGGCAACCAGGTGCGGCCGGTGGCGTTGTAGCCGTAGGAGGCCCCGTCCCGCGTCCAGGGCAGAGGGACCCGGCATCCGTCGCGCCCCGGTATGAGGTGGTTGGTGCGCTCCCACAGGGGGTCCTGACGAGCCTCGTCCTCCATGGTGGTGTGCTCGGGCAGTCCGAGCTCCTCGCCCTGGTAGAGGTAGGCGCTGCCGGGCAGTCCCAGCATGAACAGGGTGGCGGCACGCGCTCGGGCCAGGCCGAGCTCGGCGTCGGGCTGGGGGTCCTTGGGGCCGATCCCGGGGTCGGTGTCCATGTCGGCGGGGTAGGCCAGGCGGGAGGCGTGGCGCACGACGTCGTGGTTGGACAGCACCCAGGTGGCGGGCGCCCCCACGGCACCGTACTCGCTCAGGGAGACATCGATGACGCGGCGCAGCTCGTCGGCGTCCCATCCGGCGCCCAGGAAGGGGAAGTTGAAGGCCTGGCTCATCTCGTCGGCGCGCACGTACTGGGCGGCATCAGCCTCCGTGGGCACCCAGGCCTCGGCGACCAGGAGGATGTCCGTGCCGACCTCGTCCAGGACACGGCGCCACTCGCGGTAGATGTCGTGAACCCCGGGCTGGTTGAAGGCGGGTCCAACATCGGGCAGCTTCTCGTGGGCCGTGTCTTCATCCGGGGAGCCGGCGACGTTCCACCGGTCGGGGCCGAGGTCGTCGTCGGGCAGACCCTCGGCCTTGACCAGACCGTGGGCGACGTCCACGCGGAAGCCCTCGACGCCGCGCTCCACCCAGAAGCGCAGGAAGGTGCGGAAGTGCTCGTGGACGTCCTCGTTGGACCAGTTGAAGTCGGGTTGCTCGGCTGCGAACAGGTGGAGGTAGTACCAGCCCCGGTCCTCGCTGCCGCCGGTGAGCGGCTCCACCGGCTGCCAGGCCGGCCCGCCGAAGAGCGATCCCCAGTTGTTCGGGGCGCCGTCGTCGCTGTAGCGGAAGATGTAGCGGTCGCGCTCGGGGGACCCCGGCCCCGCCTCCAGGGCGGCACGGAACCAAGGATGCTGGTCGGAGGAGTGGTTGGGGACCAGGTCCACGATGACGCGGATGCCGGCCTCGTGGAGGTCGGCGATGAGGGCGTCGAGGTCCTGCAGGGAGCCGTACTCGGGGGCCAGGTCGAAGTAGTCCGAGACGTCGTAGCCGGCGTCGACCTGGGGTGAGGGGTAGAAGGGCGAGAGCCACACGGCGTCCACGCCGAGTGCCACCAGGTGGTCGACGTGCTCCCGGATCCCCTGGACATCGCCGATACCGTCGCCGTTGGCGTCGGCGAAGGAGCGCGGGTAGATCTGGTAGATGACGGCATCGCGCCACCAGGCGTCGGTGTCGGTGCGCGATACAAGTCCCTGCTGACGGGCACTGGTCGAGGTCATGAACAGGTCCTATGTCGGGCCGCGGCACTGCGGCCAGGTGAAAGAGAAGACGAGGGATGAGGGAGTGGGAGGTCGGGAGACGACCAGCGTCGTCCCGAACGATCTCTGTGGGGCGGCAGTGCGGTAGTGCCGCCCCACAGAGACGAACGGGTGATGGGCGGGCTCTCCGGTGAGCCGAGCCCAGGCTTGCAGCCGCCCCTACTGCTTGAGACCTCCTGCGGCCAGACCCGCCACGATGCGGCGCTGGAAGAAGAGCACCATGAGCACCAGCGGCAGCGTCATGATGACTCCGGCCGCCATCTGTGAGCCGAAGGGCGTGTTGAACTGGGAGTCCCCGGTGAACTTCGACAGCAGCACCGTGGCCGGCTGCATGGAGGGGTTGATAATCATCGTGACGGCCACGAGGAACTCGTTCCAGGCGCCGATGAAGATGATGATGGCGGTGGTGAAGATTCCCGGCGCGGCCAGCGGGAGGATGACCTTGCGGAAGGCCTGGCCGGGGGTGCATCCGTCAACCATGGCGGACTGCTCGAGCTCCTGGGGCATCTGCCGGAAGAAGCTCGTCAGGTTCCACACCGCCAGTGGTAGGGAGAAGGACAGATCCGGGACGATCATCGCCTGATAGGTGTCCGTCCAGCCCCAGGCGGCGAAGTTCTTCAGCAGGGGCACAATGATGGCCACGAGCGGGAACATCGAGGTGGCGATGATGAGGAGCATCAGCACACCCTTGCCCCGGAAGTCGAGGCGCGCCAGGGCGTAGGCGGTGAAGGTCGCCACCGCCAGCGCCACGATCGTCACGATGATCGAGACGACCAGGGAGTTGATGAGGCCGTTGGCGAAGTCGTTCTTCTCGGAGAAGACCGCCTTGTAGTTCTCGAAGGAGGGGTGGCGGGGCCACCAGCTGTTCTCGAAGATCTCACTGTCGGGGCGCAGGGAGGAGACCAGCATCCAGTAGAAGGGCGCCAGGCAGTAGATGACGATGAGGACGATTCCGACGGTAGAGAAGAGGCTTCCCCAGTCCCTCTTGGTCTTGCGGACCGGTGCAGCGGTGGAGGTGCTCATGCCTGCTGGCTCCTTTCAGTAGCCGTCTGGGAGGCCGGGGTGGAGGAGCCGGAGCGCTTGAAGAAGGCACTGACCGGCAGCTTGCGCTCATTGCGCTTGCGTCGGGCCTCGTCGTTACCACTGATGTCGGTGTTGGTGATCTTCAAGAACGCGACGGCGAAGACGAAGACGTAGAGGAACAGGATGAGGGCGTAGGCCGCGGCACTGCCGTAGCGCGAGTTGGAGCTCTCGTCCTGGACCAGCATGGAGAGGGTCTCCACGCTGCCCTTTCTGGGGCCGATAAGGATGTAGGGCAGGTCGAACATGCGCAGGGCGTCCAGGGCACGGAAGACCACGGCCACGACGAGCGCGGGCTTGACCAGCGGCAGGGTGATGGAGGTGAAGCGTTTCCAGGCGCTCGCGCCGTCGATCTTGGCGGCCTCATAGACCTCGTCGGGAATGAGCTGGAGCCCCGCCAGGGTGAGCAGCCCGATGTAGGGCGCCGTCTTCCACACGTCGGCGATGATGATGGCCATCTTGGCGCTCAGATCCCCTGAGGCCCACATGACGTGCTGGCCCAGGATGGCGTTGGCGACGCCGTTCTGGTTGAAGATCCAGCCCCACAGGATGGCGGAGACGGCGGTGGGGATCGCCCAGGGCACGAGGATGGAGGCACGCACGATGCCGCGTCCCTTCATCGCCTTGTGCATGATCAGCGCCATGGCCACGCCCAGAACGGTCTCCAGGACCACGGTGACCACGCCGAAGAGGGTCGTGTTGTAGAAGGCCACCCAGAACCTCTCACCGGCGCTGGAGAAGATGTCGGTGTAGTTCTTCAGCCCAACGAAGGGCTCAGTGGTGGAGAAGAAGCCGTCGTCCTTCAGCCGGGGACGCCCGAAGAGCGACTGGTAGAGGGACTGAGCGATGGGGATGAGGATGACGATCGTCAGCACCAGCACCGTGGGCGAGATGAGCATCCAGGCCAGACGGGCCTGCGCCTTAGAGCTCTTGGACTGGTGATTGACGACTTGCTCGGAGTGCGTCGTGGTACTCATGACTGTCCTTTGACCGTCCTTGTTGACATGACCGGTTTGTCTCAGGGGGCACCGCCCGCGGCGGCGGCCGTTGCTGTGGCCTTACCCCTCCAGCTTCTTCAGGCTGCCGCTCAGGCCGGCGATGACATCCTTGGAGGACCGGCTCCCCGGCTGCTGGATCGCGGGATAGATGCTGTCCTGGATCTTCGCGGTGACGTCGCCGTAGTAGACGGCCTGAGGGCGGCTCTTGGCGTTCTCGAGGCTCTTCTTGAGGATCGGCAGGTAGGGGAACTCCTTGAGAAGCTCGGGGTCGTCGTAGAGGGATCCGAGGATCGGGGCGAGCGTCTGGGTCTTGAGCTGGTAACGCTGGGACTCCTCGCTGATCCACCACTTGACGAACTTCAAGGCGGTCGCCTTGTTCTTGGACCCCTTGGTGATGGCGCAGTTGTGCCCACCCAGCGTGGAGACGAAGGGCTTGCCCTCGATGCTCGGTAGCGGTGCGACGTCGAACTTGTCCGTTCCCAGGGACTCCTTGTTGTTGGCGTACTGGTAGGGCCACTGCCGGTAGAAGAGGAGGTCGCCCGACTCGAAGGCGTTACGTCCGTCCTCCTCCTTCCACTCCAGGGACTCCTTGGGGATGTATCCCTTGGCGAAGCCATCGATGAGCCACTGCAGACCGGTGGCTGACTCGGTGGAGTCGAGGATGACCTGGGCATCGTCGTTGTAGAAGCCACCGCCGGCGGTGTGGATGAACTCCGAGGCGCAGCAGGTCAGGCCCTCATACTTGGCGAACTGACCGCCGAACCCCCCGATGTCCTTGTGGTCGGGCAGCGCCCGGACCTTATCGATGGCGGCCTTGACCTCATCCCAGGTCTTGGGGACCGCCACACCGGCCTTCGCCAGGAAGTCCTTGCGGTAGTACATCATCGGAGCGTCTGTGACGAAGGGGACCGCGAAGAGCTTGTCCTTGTAGACGCCCGTCTTCCAGACGGGGTCGAGGATGTCGTCATTCTTGAGCTCGTCCTGGGGCAGCTCGACCACCCACCGGTTGGCGGCGAACTCCGAGACCCAGACATTGTCCAGGGAGACGACGTCGTAGGCGTTGGAGTTGATCCTGGCGGCGTTGACGAGGGCAGTGCGCTGCTGGTCGGCCTCGGCGGAGAGCTCGATGAGCTTGACCTCCTCACCGGGGTTGGCCTTGTTCCACTCATCGATCCTGGCCTGCACCTTGCCGGCCGAGTTGTCCTTGCCCTGGACCCAGGTGATCGGTCCGGTGCCTTCAAAGGTGACGGGGCCGTCGTCGTCTCCGCGTGAGGTGGAGCAGGCCCCGACTGAGGCCAGCGCCGCAGCCAGGGCTGAGCCCTGGATGAACTGACGACGGGGTAGGGGTGTCATGTGTGTTTCCTCCTTGAAACTGCTGCGGAGCCCACCGGCTCCGTTCCGGAAGGACCCACATCGTCGACGCGCGTCGACTTGGGCATGAGAGGCACGTTACACATCTGCAATCTCCCGGTCAAGCCATTTTTCACTCGCCATCTCGGATGCCTTGAGAGGAACCTCCGAACCACAGACTCCCCTGCCATCCCCCACACCCCACGATCTCCACGAGACCGCTGCACACCTCCTGTGAAAACCTCCACAGCCACCCTCTCCTTCTCTCACCTCAACGGTGCGCCGCCCTTTCCGCCGCCTGACACAATGAGGCCGTGAGCTCTCACCACTCCTCGCCCCAGGCCACCAGTACCAGGCCGCCGCGCTATCCCGGCCACATGGCCGACGGGGTCTCCAGCACTGAGATCCCCTTCCAGCCCGAGGCGCACTGGTCGGTTCCGTGGCTGCTCGCCGATCGCATCGCCCGCAGCGGTGACCACCCGCTCGTGGCCCGCAAGTCACCCCTGTCCGGGGACTGGCAGGAGGTCTCGGCCCGGGCCTTCGGCGAGGAGGTGGCCCACGTGGCCGCGGGTCTCATCGGCATGGGGCTCGAGCCGGGCACCGCCGTCGGCATCATGGCGCACACGTCCTACGACTGGTTCCTCCTGGACATGGCCATCGCCCGCGCGGGCCTCGTCTCGGTGCCCATCTACGAGACGAGCTCAGCCGAGCAGGTCGAGTGGATCGTCACCGACTCCGACGTGCGTCTGGTCATCACCGAGAGCGGCACGCTGGCCGAACTCGTACGCGGCGCCGTCGCCGGTATCGAGCAGCCGGTGAGGGTCCTGGCACTGGACTCCGACGCGATCACCACGATCGTCCAGGCGGGCTCGGGCGTCAGCCCCTCCCAGGTCGACCAGCGCACCAACGCCCTCAAGGTCGACGACGTCTACTCCATCATCTACACCTCCGGCACCACGGGCCGCCCCAAGGGCGTCGAGCTCACCCACCGCAACGCCGTCGGCATCCCCTATCACGGGGTGCGCTACCTGCCCGGCGTCCTGTGGGGCGGCGATGTACGCCTGCTGCTGTTCCTGCCGCTGGCCCACGTCTACGCCCGCTGCCTCCAGCTGCTGTCCCTGGCCGGCGAGGGCGTGCTGGGCCACACCCCAGACGCCAAGACCCTCCTGCCCGACCTGCAGTCCTTCGCCCCCTCCTACATCCTGGCCGTCCCGCGCGTCCTGGAAAAGATCTACAACGCCGCCGACGCCAAGGCCGGCAGCGGCGCCAAGCTCAAGCTGTTCCGTTGGGCCGCCAAGGTCGCCATCGCCTACTCCCGCGCCCTGGACACCCCGGAGGGCCCCTCCCGCGGTCTCCGTCGGGCGCACGCCGTGGCCGATCGTCTCGTCTTCCGCAAGATCCGGGGACTCATGGGCCCCAACGCCCGCTTCATCATCTCCGGCGGAGGGCCGCTGGGACAGCGTCTGGGGCACTTCTACCGCGGACTGGGCCTGGTCATCCTGGAGGGCTACGGCCTGACCGAGACCATCGGCCCGGTCAGCGTCAACACCGACTGGCTCAACAAGATCGGCACCGTCGGTCCGCCCGTCTGCGGCAACGAGATCCGCATCGGTGAGGATGACGAGATCCAGGTCCGCGGCATGGGCGTCTTCTCCACCTACCACAACAACTCCGAGGCCACGGCCGAGGCCTTCACCGCCGACGGTTGGTTCCGCACCGGCGACATCGGCGCCCTCGATGATGACGGCTACCTGCGCATCACCGGACGCAAGAAGGAGCTCATCGTCACCGCCGGCGGCAAGAACGTCGCCCCCGCCCAGCTCGAGGACCGCCTGCGCGGTCACCCGCTCATCAGCCAGGTGCTCGTGATCGGGGACGGGGAGCCCTTCATCTCCGCACTCATCACACTGGACAAGGAGATGCTCCCCCAGTGGCTGCGCAACCACGGGCTGGCGGCCATGGACGTGGTCGAGGCATCCTCCCACCCGCAGGTGCTCGCCGCCCTGGACCGGGCCGTGGCGCGCACGAACCGCGCGGTCTCCCGCGCCGAGTCGATCCGCGCCTTCCGGGTGCTGGCCACCGACTTCACTGAGACCAACGGCCTGCTCACCCCGTCGCTGAAGGTCAAGCGCGGCCCGGTCATGGAGGCCCACGCCGACGTCATCGCGGACATCTACAGCTCCACACGCAAAGGACCGCAGGAGTAAACGGGAGCAAACGTCACCACTCGCCTCAGGCGGGCATACTTACGACCATGACCGACGCCTCCGCCCGACCAGCCGACTCCAACCCCTCCGCCTCGTCCGGAGAGCACACCACCGAGCTCCTGGTCCCGGTTCATGACGGCATGACAACACCCTGGGCGCTGGCCGAGCGCGTGCGCCGCAGTCCCGACGGCGGGCTCATCGCCCGTAAGTCCCCCTTGGGACGGCGCTGGCGGGAGATGAGCGCCAGCGCCTTCCGCACCCAGGTGCGTGAAGTGGCCGCGGGACTGGTGGCCCGAGGTCTTCAGCCCGGAGACGCCGTCGGCATCATGTCGCACACGTCGTATGAGTGGACGTTGCTGGACTTCGCCGCCTGGGAGGCGGGCCTGGTCGTGGTCCCCGTCTACGAGACCTCCTCGGCCGAGCAGGCCCAGTGGATCCTCACCGACGCCGGCGTGAAGCTCATCATCGTGGAGAACGAGGCCATGGCCTCCATGGTCGGCGCACTGGCCTCCACCGTGCCCGAGCTGGAGAGTCTGCAGGTGCTGTGCGTCGAGCGCGAGGACGTCCTGGGACTCATCAAGTCCGGTCGAGGCGTGGACGCCGGCGAGCTCGACCGGCGCACCGCGACCCTGACCTCACAGTCCTTGGCCACGATCGTCTACACCTCCGGCACGACCGGCCGCCCTAAGGGCGTCGAGCTCAGCCACGGCAACCTCGTGCACCTATGCGTCAACGTCTGCCCGCACGTACCCGAGGTCCTGGGCGGGGCCGAGGTCCGTTTCCTGCTGTTCCTGCCCTTGGCCCATGTGCTCGGCCGGTTCGTGGAGATCGCGATCGTCTGCTCGCGCTCGGGTGTGCTGGGGCACGTGCCCGACGTGCGTAATCTCGTCAACGACCTGGGCTCCTTCCGCCCCACGGCGGTCCTGGCCGTGCCGCGGGTCTTCGAGAAGATCTACAACGCTGCGGACGCCAAGGCGACCGGCGCCAAGCAGAAGGTCTTCCGCCTGGCGGCCAAGACCGCGATCGCCTATTCGCGGGCCCTGGACACGCCCGAGGGACCATCTCGCCGGCTCAAGGCTCAGCGCGCCGCCTTCGACAGGCTCGTCTTCTCCACCCTGCGCTCCGTACTGGGAGGGCAGGTCACGCACGTGGTCTCCGGGGGCGGGCCTCTGGGCGAGCGCCTGGGGCACTTCTACCGCGGCGCCGGGGTCACCGTCCTGGAGGGCTACGGCCTGACCGAGACCATGGGACCGTGCAGCGTCAACCTGCCAGACGCCACCCGGATCGGGACGGTCGGCACCCCGCTTCCCGGCTGCGCGATCCGCCTGGACGACGACGGAGAGATCCTGGTTCGAGGCATCGGCACCTTCGCGGGTTACCACGACAACCCCGAGGCCACGGCCGAGGCCTTCACCTCCGATGGCTGGCTGCGCACCGGGGACATCGGCTCCTTCGAAGGCGCCGAGGGCTTCCTGAGGATCACCGGGCGTAAGAAGGAGCTCATTGTCACCGCCGGGGGGAAGAACGTCGCTCCGGCCCCGCTGGAGGACCGTCTGCGGGGTCACCCGCTGGTCAGTCAGGTGCTCGTCGTGGGCGAGAACCGGCCATGTGTCGGGGCACTCGTCACCCTGGATGCGGAGATGCTGCCGCTGTGGCTGTCCTCCCACGGGCTGGAGGAGATGACCGTCGTCGACGCCGCCCGGGACCCGCGGGTACGCGCCGCCCTGGAGAGGGCGGTGGCCCGGACCAATGAGGCGGTTTCACGGGCGGAGTCGATCCGCACCTTCGAGGTGCTGCCCACGGACTTCACGGTGGCCAACGGCCTGCTGACCCCCTCGCTCAAGGTGCGTCGCGCCGAGGCGGAGAAGCGCTTCTCGGCCGAGATCGAGGCTCTCTACACGCGTACGCCGCTCGTCCCCAGCACCACTGTCTCACCGTCGCAGAACTGAGAAGGATCAACGGCAGAGGCGGACGCCCCCGGCTGCTCGCGGGATCAACTCTTGACTCCTACGGCTCCGTCGGCTTGGTGCGCTCGGCCTCGTGGTCGTCGCGGATCTCCTCGTGGTGCTGGATGACCTCGGCGACGATGAAGGTGAAGAACTTCTCGGCGAAGATCGGGTCAAGACCGGACTCCTCGGCCAGGGCCCGCAGACGCGCCACCTGCTGCCTCTCGCGCCCAGGGTCGGCCGGCGGCAGGTCCAGCCGGGCTTTGAGCAGGCCGACCTGCTGGGTGCAGCGGAAGCGTTCGGCCAGGAGATGGACAAGGGCGGCGTCGAGGTTGTCGATGGTGTCCCGGTAGACGGCCAGCTGCGGAGGAACACCGCCCTGCCCCTCGCTCATGCGGTCCGACTCCGCTCCCCCACCTTGTTCGTCGAGCGCAACGTGCCCGATCCGGACTGGTAGTTGGGCTTCCCGGTACCCCTGACGGCATCGGCGTCGACGACGACGCGCCCGACCTCAGGCAGAGAGGGGACCTCGAACATGGCCTGCCCCAGAACCTCCTCGACGATGGAGGTCAGCCCACGGGCACCGGTCTTGCGCTCCAGGGCGAGGGAGGCCACCGCCTCAATGGCCGCATCGGTCAGCTCCAGCTCGACGCCGTCGAGACTGAAGAGGTACTGGTACTGCGAGACCAGAGCGTTCTTGGGCTCGGTCATGACGCGTACGAGCTCACGCACTCCCAGGTCCTGGACCGTGGCGATGACGGGCAGGCGGCCGATGAACTCGGGAATCAGGCCGAACTTGTGAAGGTCCTCGGGACGCACCGGCGAGGTGAAGACGTCCTGCGAGCCGGTGCTACTGGTCAACTGCGCCCCGAAGCCCACCATCTGAGCACCGGACTCCTTGCGCTGACGCTGGCGCACGATCTCCTCGATACCGGCGAAGGCGCCGGCGGCGATGAAGAGAATATTGGTGGTGTCGATCTCCAGGAACTCCTGGTGCGGGTGCTTGCGCCCGCCGCCGGGCGGCACGGAGGCCGTTGTCCCCTCGATGATCTTGAGCAGTGCCTGCTGAACGCCCTCACCCGAGACGTCGCGGGTGATCGAGGGGTTCTCCGCCTTGCGACCGATCTTGTCGATCTCGTCGATGTAGATGATGCCCTTCTCAGCACGCTTGACGTCGCCGTCAGCGGCCTGAATGAGCTTGAGGAGGATGTTCTCCACGTCCTCACCGACATACCCCGCCTCGGTCAGAGCCGTGGCATCCACGATGGCGAAGGGGACGTCGAGGAGGCGAGCCAGCGTTCGGGCCAGATGTGTCTTACCGGTCCCGGTGGGGCCCAGCAGGAGGATGTTGGACTTGCCCAGCTCCAGGCCGTCGCCCTCAGCCACGGAGCGCTCCTTGACCTGGACACGCTTGTAGTGGTTGTACACCGCCACGCTCATGGCGCGCTTGGCGGCCTCCTGACCGATGACGTACTGGTTGAGGAAGTCGAAGATCTCCTGGGGCTTGGGCAACTCGAGAGGCACACCGGCGCCGGAGTCGCTCAGCTCCTCATCGACGATCTCGTTACACAGCTCGATGCACTCGTCACAGATGTAGACACCGGGCCCGGCGATGAGCTTCTTGACCTGCTTCTGGCTCTTGCCGCAGAAGGAGCACTTGAGCAGATCCACACTCTCAGCGTTACGTGCCACAGTTTCCTCCAGGTTCGTCATCGGCCCCCCGCGCCCGGGCGGCCCTGCGTCAGCCTACGGGCTGAGTCGGCAGGTGCGCCGAGGACATGGCGGCGTGTCCAGTCCGCAATATGCCACGTTGAGCAACACGCTGCCAGCGTTTGCGAGTTTTATTTCCACCGACTGTGCGTGCGGCGCTCCCGCCGATCGCGGAGGGGAGCACCGCACGCAGTATCAGCACAGCGTCGATTGCCCGGTCAGCACCCCGACAACTCCTCAGGAGGAGTGCGGGGAGGCCGGGGCCTTGCGAGACGTGAGCACCTGGTCCACGATCCCGTACTCCTTGGCGGCTGTGGCCGTGAGAATCTTGTCGCGCTCGAGATCGGCATGGATCTTCTCTCGGTCCCGACCGGTGTGCGCGGCCAGGGTGTCCTCCAGCCAGGAGCGCATGCGGTCGATCTCGTTCGCGACGATCTCGATGTCGCTGGCCTGCCCCTGCATCCCCTCCATGGCGGGCTGGTGGATGAGGACGCGCGCGTTGGGCAGCGCCAGGCGCTTGCCCTCGCTGCCTGCGGCCAGGAGCACGGCGGCGGCGGAGGCCGCCTGCCCCAGGCAGACGGTCTGCACCTGCGGCTTGATGTACTGCATGGTGTCGTAGATGGCTGTCAGTGCCGTGAAGGATCCACCGGGGCTGTTGATGTACATGGTGATGAGGCCGTCGGGGTCCTGGGACTCCAGGACCAGGAGCTGGGCCATGATGTCATCGGCGGAGGCGTCGTCGACCTGGACGCCCATGAAGACGATGCGGTCCTCGAAGAGCTTGGCGTAGGGGTCCTGACGCTTGAAGCCGTAGGCGGTGCGCTCCTCGAACTGGGGCAGCACGTAGCGGGCCTGCGGCATGGCACCGGCCTGGCGGGCGATGGCCTCGAAGTAGGGACGGGTCGAGGACATGTCAGTTGTCTCCGTTCTGCTTGCCGATCTCCCGGCTGGAGCGCACGATGTGGTCGACGAAGCCGTACTCCAGGGCCTCCTGGGCCGAGAACCAGTGGTCGCGGTCGGAATCGGCGATGATCTCCTCCACCGTGTGCCCGGTGTTGGCCGCGGTGATCTCTGCGAGCTCCTGCTTCATCTTGATGATGAGGTCGGCGTTGATGCGGATGTCGGTGGCGGAGCCCCCTGCACCGCCGGAGGGCTGGTGCATGAGCACGCGGGCGTGCGGGGTGAGGTAGCGCTTGCCCTTGGCACCGGCCGACAGCAGGTGCTGTCCCATGGAGGCGGCCAGGCCCGTGGCCACGGTGGCGACGTCGGGCTGGACGTACTGCATGGTGTCGTAGATGGCCATACCGGCAGTCACCGAACCACCGGGGCTGTTGATGTAGAGGTAGATGTCCCGCTCGGGATCCTCGGCGGCCAGCAGAAGCATCTGAGCGCAGATGGCGTTGGCGTTGTCGTCACGCACCTCGGATCCGAGCCAGATGATGCGCTCCTTGAGGAGTCGGTTATAGATGGAGTCGGTCAACCCCAGACCCGCGCCAGCGGCGTCGGCTGCCTGGGGAGGGGCGACCGCAGCGGGTGTGTAGAGCTCGCTCACGTCAGTCCTCTCATGGTCGGTGTCGCCAACGCTAACGCGACGGCCCCGGCCACCATGCCCGCCATCGCACCCTTTTCGCCAACGGCGCAGGTGCACCGGCCGAGGGAGGACCCACATCGAGCATCCCTCTACGATCACGGCGTCTCCTCAGGTGGTCGGAGCCCCGACGGCGCACCCCTCGGCCGCGTCACCGGTACTGTCTGCCCTGACGGTCGTCGTCCGGCACCCGGGATGCCACAGCCTCATGGCGTGGTCGACTCGCCCCTCACAACCCTCATCACCCACATCGTCCAGCACCGAAGGAGCACACATGCCCCCCTCATCCAGCACCCCATCCACCGAGTCCCTGTTCCGGCTCGGTCTCAATGCCGCTCTCCCCATCTCCGAGGAGGCCACCACCTCGCGGGTCGTCGTCAACAACGACATCCTGCGCACCGTCGTCTTCACCTTCGACGCCGGTCAGGTCCTCACCGAACACTCCTCCCCCCGGGCAGTGATCGTCACGCTCCTGGAGGGCGAGATGGACTTCTCCATCGGCGAGCGCACCGAGAGGATGGGAGCCGGGGACGTCATCTATCTGGCACCCGGCGACCGTCACGCCCTGACGGCCGTGACGCCGTGCCGCATGCAGCTGGTGATGGTCGACGTCGACAAGGTCGGTGCGGCAACCGAGAAGTAGCCCAGGAGCGGGCAACCGCCACCAATCAGCAGCCGGCCGGTCGACGGCCGCCACCGCATGGGGTGGGGAGCGAAGCACTGAGGTGTTCGCCCCCACCCCACATCCTTGTGAGATCCACTAAATCAAACACCCTGTCCAGGCGCGTCGCAGCACCCGGGCAACCGGACTTCATCTGGAGCATGACGCGCAGTGTTGCGCCTCACTCGAGCACCCGGAGGCGAAGCGGCGGTAAGCCAACTCACGTACGCTTGTAGGAAAACTAAACCGTCCGTAGGTTAGATTGTAGGCGCCCGAGATCTTAACGTGACCCGCTTCCCACACCGTGGCATCAGCGAGACGGGCGTGGCACCATCGATTTTATCCACCCGAGAACGCTGGAGCATCCGCCTGCCTGACGGCCACCAAAGCTCCGCTTCTCGCCGTCGTCAGCCTACCACATTCTTTTAACATTCAATAACCCCGTCCCTACTCGAACAGCACGTCTTTTCCGCCTGCCACACCACCCAGTAAGGGGTTACCCGTGTTCAGCACGCTTGCACAACTCCATGCACCAGAGAGGACCACCGCATGATCGTCATTACCCTGCTGGTGGGAATTCTTTTCTGGATCGGAATTGATATCTGGGCCGGCATCACCTCAAAGTGGTACAAGGCTGTGGAGCTGAACTCGAACATCACCTCAGATGACTTCAGCGTCCTCGTACCGATCTACGGCAATGTCAAGTACCTGCAGAACGCGGATTACCTACGCCCCTACGGCAATCGAGTAGTCCTGTGCACCACCTCCGGTGAGTCTGAGGAGTTCTACCGCGATCTTGAGGACATCGCCATTCGCTATGGATTCAGGATCTTCCGCAGCGATTACGTCCCGCGCAAGGTGGGCCGCAAGCGAAGCACCTCGGGCATCACCCGGGACACAGTCGTACGTGACGCACTGCTGGCCGCGCCTCTCAACTCCTACATTGTCTGCCTTGATGCCGACACCACGGCGCAGGAGCCACTGACCCACATCATTGGCGCCCTGGTGGCCAATAAGGCCGACTTCGCCTCGGTGACCATCGTGCCCCAGAAAAAGGGCCCCTTCATCGTCCAGATGCAGCGCCACGAATACGTCGTCTCAATGCGCGCCCGCAGAATCATGCCATGGCTGCTCAGCGGCGCCCTTCATATTGGCAAGACCGACGTCATGCGTCAGATCATGGCCCGCCACTCGCTGTTCTTCCAGGGAAATGACATCGAGTCCGGAATCATCGGAGACGCACTGGGTTACAAGGCCGTCCATATTCTTGCCCACGTCAACACCAATGCACCCGACACGCTGTACGCCTGGTGGCGCCAGCGGATCGCATGGAGCGGTGGTTCCTTCAGACTATTCATCGTCAATTTCAGATTCGTCTTCCAGCACCCCTTCCTGTGGCTGTACAGCGGCATCGTGGTGATCAGCATGTTCGTCCTCAGGTGGATAGCCGTTGTGAATCCCGGATGGACGCTTCTGCTCGCACTGTTCATCTACTACGCCGCTATCGTGTGGCTTCACTGGGACCACGGCAACAAGTGGCTGATCTTCCAGCCGTTCTACTGTCTCTTCGTCAGTCTCATCGTGGTTCCCATCGGGGTTGCCTACTATTTCAAAATGGCGATTCCTGAGCGCAACTTCGGAGTCATCCGTCCCAAGCGCAAGGAACTTGTCACGGCGAGCTGATTCTCATCCGGGACACGTCCAGCCGACGCAGGCAGCCCCGTCCCAACAACGCCTCTCCATACGGCAATGGGCCCACCTTCTTCCGGAAGGTGGGCCCATCTTTTTGACACGGAGCGTCCCGCGTGAGCGGCGGGAACGCACGTCAACTCATGCGTCCGAGCGCCGTGGACTCACTCGGCGTCGTCGTCCTCAGCGGAGTCGGCGTCCTGCGCCGCAGCAACGGCAGCGGCCTCTGCTGCCGCGGCGGCGTCATCCTCATCAGAACCGATGAAGGCGGACAGGTCCACGGTCTCACCCTTGGAATCAACCACTGCAGCCTGGCGCAGCGCCATGGCCAGCGACTTGTTGCGAGCGACCTCGGAGACGAAGGCGGGAATCTGACCGGCCTGCTGAGCACCCTGGAGGAACTGGGCGGGCTCCATGCCGTACTGCTGAGCGGTCTGGAAGAGGAACTCCAGGAGCTCGTCCTGAGCCACCCCGACCTTGAGATCCTCAGCCAGGACATCAAGGATGATCTGGTCGCGCACACCGGTGACGATGTCCTCGCGGATCTCCTTGGCGTGCTCCTCGTCGCCCTCCTTGCCCTCGGCCCGAAGGTGCTGGGCGACCTCGGCCTCAACGACGGCCTCAGGCACATCGAAGGTGACCTCGCTGCGCAGGTGCTCCAGGAGAGCATCACGGGCGGCGACTGCCTGCTCGCCGGTCTTGCGCTCGGTGACCTGCTTGACGAGGTCCTCGCGCAGCTCCTCGACGGTGTCGAACTCGGAGGCGAGCTGGGCGAACTCGTCGTCGACCTTGGGCAGCTCACGCTGCTTGACGGCGGTGGCGGTCACCGTGACCTCGGCCTGCTCACCAGCGTGCTCGCCGCCGGCCAGCTCAGTGGTGAAGGTGGCGGACTCGTCGGTCTTCAGACCGCGCAGAGCGGTGTCCAGGCCCTTGAGCATGTTGCCCTTGCCGATCTCGTAGGAGACGCCGGAGATGGAGTCGACCTCCTCGCCGTCGATGACGGCCTTGAGGTCGATGGTGACGAAGTCACCGGTCTTGGCCTTGCGACCCACGGACTTCAGCGAGCCGAATCGGGCACGCAGGTTGTCCAGCTCGGTGTCGACGTCCTCGTCAGTGACCTCGACGGCGTCCACGGTCAGCTTGGTCTTGCTCAGGTCCGGCAGCTCGATGACGGGCCGAACAGTGACCTCAGCGGTGAAGGCGAGCTGGCCGCCGTTCTCACCGGTGGCGTTGGGCAGCTCGACGACGTCGACCTCGGGCTGGAGCATGGGGACCCGCTCGGCCTCGGTGATGGCGTCCCGGTAGAAGTCGGAGAGCTTGTTGTTGACGGCCTCCTGGATGACGGCCCCGCGACCGACACGCTGGTCGATGACCCGGTTGGGGACGTGACCGCGACGGAAGCCGGGGACCTGGATCTGGGAGCCGATCTCCTTGTAGGCGGCATCCAGGCTGGGCTTGAGCTCCTCATAGGGGACCTCGACGGTCAGCTTGATGCGGCTGGGGTCAAGATTCTCGACATTGGTCTTCACGGGGGTTGCTCCCATAGGTCTGAGTTCTGCGGTAACACCGACACGCTCGGAGGTGTTCGGCGGACGCGCGTCTGTGGCGTCAATCCGTGCCATCTTAGGGCAAACGGGCAGTGGGATCGATGCTGCGCCCACACCTGGCGCATGAGTCTGGACACAGGCGGAGACGCCGGGCACGGTGCGTCATGGCCGTCGGTCGCATCGACATATTCACGAGCCACACATCCGGCATCGACGCACCCCTGAGACGACCCGGACATCACGCTGTCGCCCACGGGACGAGGAGTCGGGCTGGCGGGATTTCAATCCGCGGCCCCCGCTCCCAAAGCAGGTGACATCCCAAGGGTGACCCCCTGAAAACACTCACCGAACCACTGACCAGCCATCCCAAAACCAGCCATCAACGCGCCATGTTTCCGAGACGCCATGCAGACCCCGGAATCAAGCCAAAAACGCACCCTCAGAGACGACGAAAGCGCCTCCACTACCCGGGTAGGTAGCGGAGGCGCCTAGCTGTTCAAGAAGCCATCTCAGCCGTCAGACAGTACGGCGCAGAACGACGTCGTGAACCGTCAGCGACGGGATTGGAGCCTCCAACCAGACGCCCCACACGTCACCCACGCTCGGGTCAACCTCACGCGGCCGGATATCCAGTTCGAGCACCTGATGGTCGCCCTTCCGGACAGTCAGGTCTGTGATCTTGGCGCCCTGGTCAACCTGCGCCGGGTGCCCGGCCTCCTGGAAGCGGCGAGCCGTGTACAGGGCCGCCTGCCCCTCCTCCTCACCGAAGTTCCCGCCCGGGTAGGAGTAGCGCACAGTCAGGTGCCACGTCCCCTCCGAGGGCTTCAACTGGTCCAGGCCAGGAGCGAGCACCGGGTACTGGGAGTCCAGGCGCACACCGTCGCCGGCCTCCGCTGCGCTCACCTTCGGCCACTCACTGATCGGCGGGAACAGGGTCGGGCTCGCGGACACGGGATCCGCCGAGCGGACGATGACCGCCCCCAGCGGAGTGCCGGCCGGGACCGGCTGACCCGCATCGAGGCGGACCACCGGCGCGAACCGGACCATGTTCCGGGCAAGCTGCTGCGTCAGCGCCTCAGCCTGCCCGGCCACCTCGGCGGCCTTCGCCGCGTCGGCCTTCGTCTGCTCCGCGGTGTTCCGCGTAGCACGGATGCTGTCCCCCATGCCGTTGACCTGAATCTTGGTCGCGTAGGCGGCGTCCGCCGCCTCACGGGTGACGTACGCTGACAGGTCTCCGGCCGGGGCCTGCGGCTTCCCCTCGTCGTTGATCTTCACCCCCGATGCCCCGATGTTGATGGTCACCTGTGACGGCCCGCAGTACTCGGTCTTCTCGTCTGCCATGACTCCCCTTATGCCTGGATCTCGATACTGACGGGGATCTCCTTCGCCCCGTCCCACACAGTCACAGTCGCCGCGACCTCACGGCCCCCATCCCACACAGTCACGGACGGGCCGGCCGGAGCCGGCGGGACCGGAGTCTCATACACCTTCAGCGATGAGACCAGGACGTCGCTCGCGGCCGCAGGGACGCTAACGGACGGAAGCCACAGGGGACTCGGGTTAGCGGGCAGTTCAACCTCCGCGACGACCGTCGCCCCCTGCCCCGCAGCCAGCGGCACACTCTTCAAGTCGAACGGGCCAGAGACCTTCTTTTTCGCCTCACTGAACCAGTTCACGCGCAGGTCCAGCTGGGAGCCCGCATCGGCCGAGTAGGCGATCTCGAAGGTGAACCGGCGGGAGCCTACCGAGACGGCAGAGCCGTCGTAGGGAGTGGTCGAAGCCCCGGCGGGAAGGAACGCGCCGGCGTCACGCCGCTGCCCCTTGCTGCGCCACCACGCCCCGAGAGCCGGGATGATGCTGTCAGCCATCACGCCTCCTTCCTGATGATGATCGTGCCGGGGTTCTCCGGTCGGGCTGGCGGGATTTGAACCCGCGGCCCCCTGCTCCCAAAGCAGGTGCGCTACCAAACTGCGCCACAGCCCGTGACGTGACGAAAGGGACCGCCGAGGAGCGGCCCCTTTCGGCTCACAGAGCGGGTGACGGGAATCGAACCCGCGCAATCTGCTTGGAAGGCAGAGGCTCTACCATTGAGCTACACCCGCATAGATGAAGGGTTTCACCCCTCCACCGGCAGCCTCACTGCTCGATGAGGCCCTCCTTGTAGGCCCGCGCCAGACGGCGAGGCACGGAGATCTCGCGGCCCTGGACGCGGATGGTGTTGAGCTCGGTGAGCTTGGCCTTCCACTGTGAGCGGCGGTTGCGGGTGTTGCTGCGGGACATCTTCCGCTTCGGCACTGCCATGGGCCCGCTCCTCTCTCATGAACCTGGGGATCGGATGACCCCTCGAAACTGGACCGAGGGACACCATAACGACATCGCCGGGACCGCTTCCAGTCCAGGACCGCCTCAATACGTGTGACATCGGTCCCGCAGCCGCTCCGTGCGAGGATCCTGCCATGGCCCCGCACGCCCCTCACACACCATCGCACCAGCCATCTCAGGAGCAGGGATCCCCCGGGCTCATCACTCTGACCCACGGGGAGCAGCCCGAGATCGACGTGGAGATCAAGAAGTCCCACTTCCTGGCGCGCGCCTGTCGCACGGACTCCATGAGTGAGGCCCGCGACTTCATCGCAAGCGTGCGCTCCACCTACCCCGACGCACGCCACCACTGCTCGGCACTGACGCTCACCGACCTCTCGGACGGACACTCCCTGGCCGCGCCTCCCCCGCCCACCGAGCGCTCCAACGACGACGGCGAGCCCTCCGGCACGGCTGGCCAGCCCATGCTCGACGTGCTGCGGGGAACGGGACTGGCCAACACGACCGTCGTCGTCACCCGCTACTTCGGCGGAACGCTCCTGGGAACCGGCGGCCTGGTACGCGCCTACTCCGAGGCAACCGCTCAAGCACTGCATGCGGCCGCACGCGTCACCCTGACCCGGCTTCACCTATGGGACCTGCGGGTGCCAGTGGCTCAGGCCGGCAGAATCGAGGCCGAGCTGCGCTCCCGCGATCGCACCGCGACTTCGGGGCCAACGGTGGAGGACACTGCCACCATCCCGGTCCCGACCATTCGCGTTGAGGAGACGATCTGGGGACCGACCCACGCGGTCCTCGTACTGGCCACCTCTTGCGCCGATCCTGCGCTCCTGCAGGCTCCGCTGGCGGCCCTGACTCGCGGCGAGGGGAGGGCCGAACCGGCCGGCAGCCGGCTGGTCGAAGTACCTGTGTCCCCGACCTGACGACGATCGGGCTCCCCGATCCCCCTGAGACGCCCTCGCGGCACGCGTGGTCCTCAACGGGTACGCGACCACGATGCGAACAGATGACGGACGGATGTGGCGATCGCCGTCGGTCACGGGGTAGGGTTCTCGCCAACGGCCGGGGCACCAAGCCCCGGACGACCCTATGAGCAGTCATGCCCAGGCAGGCGCAGTCAGTCGCCTTGAGGAACAGAGGAGGACCCGTGATGGTTATGACCGTCATGTGCACCGTGTCCGCCATGTCCTCCATGCCCATCGCGCCCGCGTGCTGCTGCCGGTGTCGGTAGGGCGCCAGGCCACGACATCTGTGCGCGTACCGCTGCGCGCATGCCCGGCGCTCCCGGAGCAGGCGGTCACCCCTGCTGTTTGAGCCACTCCGTACGACGTGGCCACCCCTGACGGACGCGGACCGTCCCCATTTCTCTTCCTCTCACGAGCTCTTGCGGGCCCGACGTCGCCTCATCGCGCAGCGCCGCCGGTCACCGCAGCCACAGGGCTCACCCAACCCACATCCGAAGGACATCACTATGACGTACGCACCTGACGCAACCGCCCTGGTCGGCAACACTCCCCTGGTCCGCATCAACCGTGTCACCGATGGAGCCCCCGCCACCGTCCTGGCCAAGGTGGAGGCCTTCGAGCCGGCCGCCTCGGTCAAGGACCGCATCGCTCTGTCCATCGTGCGCGCCGCGGAGGAGTCCGGTGACCTCAAGCCCGGCGGCACCATCGTGGAGGCGACCTCCGGGAACACCGGAGTCGGCCTGGCCATGGTGGGTGCGGCCTTGGGCTACAAGGTGATCATCACCATGCCCGAGACCATGTCCAAGGAGCGCCGGGCGATCATGCGCGCCTTCGGTGCGGAGCTGGTGCTGACCACTGAGGGCGGCGTGGCCGGGGCGGTCAAGCGTGCTGAGGAGATCCAGGCGGCCATCCCCAACTCGATCCTGGCATCCCAGTTCACCAACCCCGCCAACCCCAAGGTCCACCGCGAGACTACGGCCCGGGAGATCCTGGAGCAGACCGGGGGTGACATCGACGTCTTCGTGGCCGGCATCGGCACCGGGGGCACGCTGACCGGTGTGGGCCAGGTTCTGCGCCAGGAGAAGCCCGGGGTGAGGATCTACGGCGTCGAGCCCTCCGAGTCCCCGCTGCTGAGCGAGGGGCAGGCCGCACCCCACAAGATCCAGGGTCTGGGCCCCAACGTGGTTCCCGAGATCCTCGACCAGGGCATCTGGGACGAGCTGCTCCACATCGACTCCGACGTCGCCATCACCTACGCACGCCGTGCCGCGGCGGAGGAGGGCCTCCTCGTGGGGATCTCCTCGGGCGCTGCCCTGGCCGCCGCCAGCGAGCTGGCCAGGCGCCCCGAGCTGGAGGGCAAGACCATCGTCACCGTTCTGCCGGACACCGGTGAGCGCTACCTGTCCACGCCTCTGTTCAAGGACTACCTCGACTGACGGCCCCGACGGCGGCGATCCTGGGAACAGGTGAGCCGCCGTCGGTGTTGTCACCGGCGCAGCGGGTGAGGTGAAGGCTCACAAGCCGACCTGGGCCGCACCGTCACCCACCAGAGGAGCACACCATGCACAACTCCGAACGGTCCCTTCTGGACCTGGCCCGCGAGGACCTGGCCACGGCCCGCAGGCGCGATCCCGCCGCCCGTTCCAACGTGGAGGTGGCCCTCCTCTACCCGGGTGTCCACGCCCTGTGGGCGCACCGGGCCGCCCACAAGCTGTGGCACAAGGGGCACCGCTTCGCGGCGCGCGCCCTGTCTCAGGCCGCCCGAAACTTCACCGGTATCGAGATCCACCCGGCTGCAGTCATCGGTGAGCGCTTCTTCATCGACCACGGCATGGGCGTGGTCATCGGCGAGACGGCCGAGGTCGGCGATGACGTCCTGCTGTTCCACGGAGTGACACTGGGCGGGGTGTCGATGAGCCCCGGCAAGCGTCATCCCACCATCGGCAACAATGTGCAGATCGGAGCCGGCGCCAAGGTCCTGGGGCCGGTCGTCGTCGAGGACGGGGCCAAGGTGGGTGCCAACGCGGTCCTGGTGAAGAACCTCCCGCAGGGCTATGTCGCCGTGGGCGTACCCAGCCGAGCCCGCGACCCTCGCACCGACCCCGAGCTCATGATGGATCCGACCATCTACATCTGAGCCGCCTCTCAGTGGCCCGGAGACCGCCTCATGCCGTCCCTCGAGTATTCCGGCAAGCCCCTGGGGCACCCGCTGAGCGCACTCATGCACCCGGTCAGCGGGCGACCACTCCGGTGGCCAGGTCGCGCAGGCGGTTGAAGACCCGGCCGCCGGAGGCGCGTGAGCCGTCATGCTCGTACTCGCTGGTGATCCAGATGCGCAGGCCGGGGATGAGCGCGGCCGTCTCCAGGGAGGTGGTCATCGGCACGAACACGTCGCGGGCGTAGACGGCGGCCGCCCCGGGGGTCGTCGTGGACCTGAGGCGGGTCGGGTCGTAGAGCGCCGGCCACTCGTGCGCGGCCAGGAGGTCTGCCACCTCCAGCCAGGGGTGCAGGCCGGTGTCCTCGACGAAGGCATCACGGCGCACGTGCTCACCTGTCAACAGGGTGGGATCGTCGTCGAAGACCGCGGGGCGCACCCGCTGGGCCGCCCAGTCGGTGGTGCCGGTGTCGGCCCAGCAGGACTCGTGGATGACGGCGTAGAGCGGGAACCTGCCGCCGAAGGGCAGGCACTGTCCCAGGTCGTAGCGGAAGGCCCATGAGTCGGGGTCGCGTTCCAGGAGGTAGTGGATCGTGTCCGCGCCCCCGGCTCCACCCAGCAGGGCGCCGAGCGAGCGCAGGCGCTCAGGTCCGACGAGGTCTCCAGCCGCCGTCCTCAGCTCGCCCCGACCGGCCTTCTCAGCCAGGGACGCCATGCGGTCGCGGTCCTGGGGGAAGCGGGCGTAGTACTCCTCGCTCTTGAGGCGCATCGCCTCGTAGCTGAGGGCGTAGACCTCGTCGATGCTGTGCCCGACGGCGGGCAGGCCACCGGTGATGTAGACCTTCTCCAGGCTCTGGGCATGCTCGGAGAGGTACCGGGTGACGCAGAACCCTCCGAAGGACTGGCCCAGCAGGCTCCAGCGCTCCAGGCCCAGAGCGCGGCGCAGGTCCTCGCAGTCCTCGACGATCTCATCGGCACGCAGATGAGTGAGCAGCCGGGCGGTGTCTACTGGGGTGCCGGCGGCATCGGGCCGGTCCACCGGGCAGGAGGCTCCGGTGCCGCGCTGGTCGACGAGGATGAGTCGGTGGTGCTCGAGGATCGCACCGATCCAGCCGAGCCCGGAGTCGGCACTGGGGCGGGGTGCCTCGCAGCCCGGCCCGCCCTGGAGGAAGACCAGTGGCGGCCGGGAGACCGGGTCGATGCCGGCAACTGAGATCTCACGGGCGTAGACAGTGATGGTCTCCGTGCTGTCCGGGGCTGAGTCCCCCTGCCCGCTGCGGTCCAGGGGAACGGTCAGGTGATGGTCGCGGGTCAGCAGGCCGGCGGTCGAGGAGGACCAGCTCGAGGAGTGCAGGGCGGGCGAGGCGTTCGACATGCCGCCACCTTAGTGGGACCCGGAGGGTCGCCAGCCGGTTTCAGTGGGCCTGACAGGTCGGGCACCAGAAGAGCCGGCGGGAGGCGACCTCCCGCTCCGCCACCGGGGTCCCGCAGCGCAGGCAGGGACGGCCGGTGCGGTGGTACACGTACCACCGGCCGGCCTCGGGGTCGTCAGGTGGCAGGGGGGCGGGGACGTCGTCGAGGTCGACGGTGGTGATGAAGCCGGTGGCCACCCCGTACTCCATGAGGGGACGCAGGTCCTCCCAGATGGCCCGCAGCCGCTCCTGGCTGATGCGGTTGCCCGCTCGGAACGGCGAGACCCCGACCCGGAAGAGCGTCTCGGCCCGGTAGATGTTGCCGGCTCCGGAGATGACGGCCTGGTCCATGAGCAGCTCCCCGATGCTCTTGCGCCGCGAGCGCGCCTTGGCCACAAAGGACTCGACGTCGGCGTCGGCACGCAGCGGGTCCGGGCCGAGGCGACGGCGCACGGCGGCCACGCCCTCGGAGTCCAGCAGCTCGCAGGCCGCCGGTCCGGTCAGGTCGGCCACCCCGTGCTCGCCGAGCAGCCGCAGCCGCACCGCGCCACGCGGCTCGGGCGGTTCCCACTCCTCGGGGGCGGGCCCATGCGTGGCTGCATCCTGCCCCTCGGCTTCGAGGCTCCCGCCGTTCAGCCCGGCCAGGGCCGACCCTCCCCCACCTTTGAGGGCATGCTCGCCGCGCTCACCGACGCGCCGACGCGGCGCCCCGATGGCGTGGGGCGCCGTGAACTCACGGTCGCCGTCGAAGGTCCACGCCCCGTAGAGGCCCAGGTGAATCCGCAGCCAGGTGACGGAGGCGTCGTCGAGGGACGTGTCGGCGCGAGGGCCGAAGGGCAGGAAGAGGTGCTTGCCATGGGCCTGGCTGCCCAGGAGGACCTGACCGTCAAGACGGCTCGCTCCGTCCGCGAAACGCCCCTGCGGCGAGCGCACGCGCAGGCTCTGACCACCGTAGAGCTCGTCAAGGGCGGCGGCGAGCCGGTGGATGGTGTGCCCCTCCGGCATGCTCAGGCCCCGGTGGGGGTGGAGGCGCCGTCGGGATCCGCTGCCGGTTTGGCGTCCCCGTGAATGCGACGCTCATAGTCGGTGAGCTGCGCGATACGACGCGCGTGGCGCTCATCCCCGCTGAAGGGCTCGGCGAGGAAGGCGTCGATAATCTCCATTCCCGTGCCCAGGTCGTGCATGCGCCCTCCGACGGCGACGACATTGGCGTTGTTGTGCTGCCGGCCGAGTCGGGCCGTCTCGATCGACCAGGCCAGGGCGGCGCGCACTCCGTCGACCTTGTTGGCGGCGATCTGCTCCCCGTTGCCGCTCCCCCCGAGAACAATGCCAAAACTGCCGGCGTCGGCCACCACGGCCTCCCCGCAGGCCAGGCAGAAGGCGGGGTAATCGTCATCCGGGTCGTATGAGTGGGCTCCGTGGTCGACGACGCTGTGCCCCTGTTCCCTCAGGTGCTCGATCACGGCGCTCTTGAGCTCGAAACCGGCGTGGTCGGAGGCAATATGGATGCGCATGGGCAGAATTGTGCCTCACGCGAACAGCGCTTCGCACCATGAGGGCACGGGTGCTGTCAGGACGCCGGACGGCACCGGACCGGGTTAGCGTGTCCGCTATGACTGACGCCTCCGCGACCTCACCGATTCCCACCGGCTCCTCATCCGACTCACCGATCCGGGACTCTCAGCCGGCGAGCGCCTCCGGCACCACTGCCGGCGAGGTTCTCGCCGGAGTGCTGGAGACGGGGCACACCGACACCTCCATCCGCCCCCAGGATGACCTGTTCCGATTCGTCAACGGCCAGTGGCTCGCCACCGCCGAGATCCCGGCGGACCGTCCCAGCAGCGGTGCTTTCACCACGCTGCGCGACGAGGCCGAGGCCGCCTGCCGCCAGATCGTCGAGGAGCTCGCCGAGCACTTCTCCTCCGTTGCGTCCGAGAGTGCCCCGGAGGTCCTGGCCACCAACCGGGGCCGAGTCGGCGCCCTTTACGAGGCCTTCATGGACGAGGCCCACCTGGAGGAGCTCGGGGCCGAGCCACTGACTGAGGAGCTGGCGCCGGTGCTGGGGGCCTCCTCCAAGGAGGAGCTGGCCAGAGCGCTGGGCAAGATGACGCCGATCGGCTTCATGGGCGTCGTCGGTGCGGATGTCGAGGTCGACATCAACGACCCGGATCGCTATACGAGCTGGATCGGACAGTCGGGGCTGGGGCTGCCGGACGAGTCGTACTACCGCGAGGAGGCTCAGGCCCCGCTGCGCCAGGCCTACGTGGCGCACGTGGCCAGGATGCTGGTGCTGGCGGGTCTGACGGAGTCCTTCGGCGCCTCCGGTGAGGACCTCGCCGAGCGGGTCATGGCCGTGGAGACCGCCCTGGCCAAGGGCCACTGGGACCGCGTCACATGCCGTGACGTGGAGAAGATGAACAACCCGATGTCCTGGCAGGAGATCGTGGACTCGGCACCCGGCCTTCCCTGGCACGAGTGGCGTGAAGGGATTCGCGCGGCCGCCCGAACCGCCGGCATCGAGCAGACCGTCTTCCTCGACGAGACCATCGTCACCCAGCCCGACTACCTCCCCCACGCGGCCGGCGTCTGGCAGGAAACCGACCTGGGGGACCTCAAGGCCTGGGCGGCCTGGCACGTCGTTCACGGACGCGCCACCCTGCTGTCAGGAGCCTTCGTGGAGGAGAACTTCGACTTCTATGGCCGCACGCTCCAGGGGACTGACGAGCTGCGCCCCCGTTGGAAGCGCGGCGTCGGCCTGGTGGAGTCCTGTCTGGGCGAGGCGCTGGGCGAGATCTACGTGGAGCGGCACTTCCCGCCGTCGCACAAGTCGATGATGGAGACCCTGGTGGGCCGGCTCATCGAGGCCTACCGCCAGTCCATCTCCTCGTTGGAGTGGATGAGTCCGGCCACACGGGAACGGGCCCTGGAGAAGCTGGCTCTGTTCACCCCCAAGATCGGCTACCCGGTGCGCTGGCGCGACTACTCCGCCGTCGAGATCGTCCCCGGGGACGTCCTGGCCTCGGTGCGCAGCGTGGAGCGGGCCGATATGGCCTACTCGCTGAGCAAGCTGTCCAAGCCGGTGGACCGCGACGAGTGGCACATGACCCCGCAGACGGTCAACGCCTACTACAACCCCACCATGAACGAGATCGTCTTCCCCGCTGCGATCCTTCAGCCTCCTTTCTTCGACCCGCAGGCCGACGACGCCGTGAACTACGCGGGGATCGGCGCTGTCATCGGCCACGAGATCGGCCACGGCTTCGACGACCAGGGCTCCACCTTCGACGGCACCGGAAAGGTCAGCGACTGGTGGACTCAGGAGGACCGGGATGCCTTCACCGAGCGTACGAGCGCGCTCATCAGCCAGTACGACGCCTACACGCCCGAGGTCGTCGTCGACAAGCACCGGGCAGCGGGCACGGAGGACACCGAGATCCCGCACGTCAACGGCGCTTTGACCATCGGGGAGAACATCGGCGACCTGGGTGGCCTGGGCATCGCTCTCAAGGCATACTCCTTGGCCCTGGCCGACGCCGGTATCCCCTCAGTGGAGAAGGCTCCCGTCATCGACGGACTCACTGGTCTACAGCGCTTCTTCTACTCCTGGGCTCGGATCTGGCGCTCCAAGAGCCGCCCGGACTACGCCGAGCTGCTTCTGACCGTGGACCCGCATTCGCCGGCCGAGTTCCGGTGCAACGGGATCGTGCGCAATGTCGACGCCTTCTACGAGGCCTTCGACGTCACGTCCGACGACGCCTTGTGGCTGGCCCCGGACAAACGGGTCTCCATCTGGTAACGGACCCGGGCGCTCGGAACCGCACCCGCAAGCCAGAACCCATTGGCCCACATAGGATAAGCCGCAACTACTCGGCACTGAGGCCGATACCTCATTCACAGAAAACGATGGAACCTCCTCCCATAGAACGCTAAGGTTGATAACAACGCGGTGACACCCCGTCTCACCGGTTGCCACCTACACCCGTAGACCTAGGAGTACTCATGCGTCTTGGACGCCCCCTGGCCGCCGCGAGCGTGATGGCTGCCGCCATCGGCGCTTCCCTCGCCGCCTCGCCCGCCCTGGCCGATGGCAGCATCAAGTTCGCCGACGACCAGCAGAACATCGTCAGCCCCACGGACACCGCCTTCTCGGTGTCCGGAACGGGTTGCACCGGCCAGGACGCGGTGGTCGGTGTCGCCCTGTACGCCCCTGACGGCACTATGTCCACCATTGTGAAGGCCACCCCCGACGCTGAGGGCAACTGGTCCACCACCCTGGACATCCCCGACCTGGTCAAGTCCACCGGCGTTGAGGCCAAGACGGACGGCACGGCCGACGGCTGGTCCATCGGAGCCGGCTGCGTCACCTACGGCGAGGAGAAGGGCCAGGCACAGGAGGGCATCGCCTTCGACGACACCAAGGTGGAGGGCACCTACGAGATCAGCACCGACGAGAAGGGCGTTCAGACCTTCAAGATGGACGTCAAGGGCTTCTCCCCCAACGAGGAGGTCACCTTCACCCTGGTCAGCAAGACCGACCCCTCCAAGACCTACCCCATCGGCAAGCTGACGGCTGACGCCGAGGGCAACGTCAAGGGCGAACTGCCGGCTCCCGCCAACGTGGACGACGGCGAGTACACGCTGACCATCGAGGGAGCCCGCTACGGCGAGGGCGGCAGCAGCACCAAGACCGTCGTCGTCAAGGACCACCGCTTCGACCTCGTGGCCAACGACGGCAACAGCATCGCCGACAACGGCGCCACCGCCGCCCCGACCGCTCCCGCCAACGGTGGCAGCGTGAACACCCCGGCCGACAACGGCGCCACTCCGGCGGCATCCACCTCCAACAAGCCCCTGGCCCAGACCGGTGCCAACGGCCTGCTCTTCGGCGGCATTGCCGCGGCCCTCGTGGTCATCGGTGGTGGCGCCCTCATCGCGCGTCGCCGCAAGGCCTGATCGCATCCCCCAGTCTGACTGGGAACACGTCCCGCCGGGGAGACAGCACCACCGCGTGCCGTCTCCCCGGCGGCTTTTTTCTATCCCGCACCCCTCATACGGCGCGCACAACCGCGCCTTCCGGCAATAGCACCGCCCCGCAGCGGACACTGAAACCATGGACTCCACCTCCAACGACGAGCACAGCGCAGGCTCCTCAGCCGCCTCAGCCGACACTGGGGACCCCAGCGACGCCGCTTCCTCCCCGCCCTCACAGCGCCGCCGAGGCAGCGGCCGCCATGGCATCAGGCACTGGTCGCGGCGACGCAGGATCGTCGTTGGCCTGAGCGCCGCAGTGATGACGACCGCTCTGGCACTGGGAACAGACGTGGCCGTCCTGGTTCATCGCCCCGCACGCGTCGATATCGCCATGCCCTCCGCATCCTCTCCGACAGCCGGCGAGACCTGGCTGATCCTGGGGACCGACTCCCGCACCACCGTGCCGGGCGACCAGAACCGCTACGGAACCACTCAGGAGGTGGAGGGCTCCCGCGCTGATGTCATCGCCCTCGTACGTCCCTCCCAGGAGGGGCTCACCGTCATCAACCTGCCCCGGGACCTGACCATCAACAGCAAGGGCAGGGAGCTGGACCGCCTGGCCACCACCTACGTCCCCGGACCGCAGAACACGGTCGATGCCCTGTGCACCGGCCTGGGGATCCCCGTCACGCATCTGGTGACCATCGATATGGCTCAGTTCGCCACCATCATCGACTCGTTGGGAGGCATTGAGGTGGACGTTCCCGAGCCGGTTCGGGACGCCTATACCGGACTGAATCTCACCCATGCCGGACGCCACCGGCTCAGTGGGATCGACGCCCTGGCTCTTGTCCGCTCACGGCACCCGGAGATTCTGCGCGACGGCACGTGGGTGACCATGAATCAGACCGATGGCGCCCAGCGCCGCACACAGTCCACGACCACCGTCATGCAGGCCGTGCTGTCCGCCGTTGGACAGAAGGCCAGTAACCCAGTCGCACTCCATCAGCTGGCGCACACCGTGGCCGGCAACATCACCCTGGACTCAGGCACCGGACTCAGCGACCTGGTCGCGCTGGGACGCAGCGCCTCGAAAGCCAGGAGGGCCGGAGCCACCACGACGATCATCGACCTTCCGACAGGGCCTCGGGACGAATCGATCATCGTCTCACCCAACCAGGAGTCGCGCGCCCTGCTGGCCCGCTATGGGTACAGCCCCAAAACCTGTCGGCCAGCAGCCTCTTAATCGCCGACCACCGACACCCCGAGCGTTCCCCGCCGTATCAGTCTTTCGTCGCTCTTCCCGAGCCACTATCCATATTCTCACGTGAGCGAGGACACTCCCGTATGTGACTGGTATCACCTCGGAGACCCACGCCCCCGCCCTATTCCTCGTTACGGTAGATAACGAGTCGGTGAAGAAATCGGATCACCGACACCCATCGTTCCCCCGTCAGACCTAGGAGGACACATGCGTCTTGGACGCCCCTTGGCCGCAGCCAGCGCGGTGGCCGCAATGACCGGAGCCTCGCTCATTGCCTCCCCTGCTCTTGCCAACAGTTCCAACCGGAACAGCCCGAGCACCCCGAGCAGCTCCAGCAGCCCGGCTCCCAGCAGCACCGCCGAGGCCACGCCGGCCCCCAGCAGCACCACTCAACCCGGCTCGGCTCCCAGCAGCACCGCCGAGGCCACGCCGGCCCCCGGCAAGACCAGCGAGGGCAGCAGCTTCAAGATCACCCAGGAGAAGACCTTCGTCTCCGCCAGCTCCAACACGTCCTTCACCGTCTCGGGAACCGGCTGCACCGGGAAGCAGGCCACCGTCGGCATCGCGCTGTACGCACCGGACGGCACCGTTTCCGACGTCGTCAAGACCGAAGCGGCCTCGGACGGCAGCTGGACCTCAGACCTCGATCTGGCGGCACTCATCAAGTCCATCGGCACCTCTGCTGCCACTACCACCGAAGGGTGGAAGATCGGCGCCGGCTGCACGACCAACGGCGGCAAGACTGAGATGGCCCAGGTGACTACGCAGCAGCAGACTCAGATCTACTTCGACGACACGCGCATCACCGGCTCCTACGAGGTCTCCGCCCGCACAGAGAGCCAGGCCCAGACCTTCACCTTCAACGCCCAGGGCTTCTACGCCAGCGAGACGGTGACTGTCGTGCTCAAGAGCAAGAGCGACTCCAGCATCACCTACACCCTTGGAGAGCTGACGGTTGACGCCAACGGCAACCTCACGGGCAACCTGCCCGCTCCCGCTGACGCGGCCAATGGCGAGTACCTCCTGGTGCTGACCGGTTCCCACCACAGCGAGACGGCCACCAGCCAGACCGTGACCACGGTCTCCAACCACACCTTCACCGTTGAGAGCACTGAGCAGAAGGCCGCTGAGCAGCAGACCACCGAGCAGAAGGCTGCTGAGCAGAAGGCCTCCGAGAACAACGGCGGCGGCAACAACAACGGTGGCGGCGACAAGCAGGCCAACGGCGGTGGCGACAAGACCACCACCGAGCAGCAGACCACCGAGCAGAAGGCCGCTGAGCAGCAGACCACTGAGCAGCAGACCACCGAGCAGAAGGCTGCTGAGCAGAAGGCCTCCGAGAACAACGGCGGCGGCAACAACAACGGTGGCGGTGACAAGCAGGCCAACGGCGGTGGCGACAAGACCACCACTGAGCAGCAGACCACCGAGCAGAAGGCTGCTGAGCAGAAGGCCTCCGAGAACAACGGCGGCGGCAACAACAACGGTGGCGGTGACAAGCAGGCCAACGGCGGTGGCAAGCAGGCCGGTGGCGACAACAAGGGTGGGACCGATCAGAAGGTCAACAACCTGAACTCGAACGCCAAGGAGTCCTCCTCGGACAACCGGGCCGGCGGTGAGACCACCAAGGACAGCGACCGGTCTCTGGCCCACACCGGCGCCAACGGCATGATCTTCGGCGGAATCGCCGCATTCCTCGCCGTGGCCGGAGGCGCAGCGCTGGTCCTGCGTCGCCGCAACAAGGCCTGAGCCGATCTGACCTGATCCGCTGACGTTCCCCGAACCACGGGAACAGCCTCGGCGCCGGGGGACGACATGTGACGTGTCGTCCCCCGGCGCCGTTATATGCAGCGCTCCAGGCGCTGCCAGTGCCGATCAGAAGGTGAGACAATCGCCCGGCGCGCCCCCATGGGCCGCGCTTCCCCTTCAGACAGGAGTTCTTATGCCCGGCCAGAACCTGACTCGTCTTGAGGCCGCCGAGCGCAGCGCAACCGTACAGACCCAGAGCTACGCCGTCGTCCTCGATCTCACGCGCGGTGAGACGGTCTTCGGCTCCACCACTACGGCACGGTTCGCGGCCGCACCGGGATCCTCCACCTTCATCGACCTCGTTGCACCGACTGTCCACTCCATCACCCTCAACGGACTCCCTCTTGACCCGGCCGAGGTCTACGCGGACTCGCGCATCGCACTGAAGAATCTGGCCGCAGACAACGAACTGGTCGTCGTCGCCGACTGCGCCTACATGCACACCGGAGAGGGACTGCACCGCTTCACCGACCCGGCCGATGGCGAGACCTATCTCTACAGCCAGTTCGAGGTCCCCGACTCCCGGCGGGTATTCGCCGTCTTCGAGCAGCCCGATCTCAAGGCCTCGTTCACCTTCACCGTCACCGCACCGTCGAGCTGGACGGTGCTGTCCAACTCCCCCACTCCTGAGCCGACTCCCACTGAGGCCCCCGACGGCTCAGGGGACGCTCACACCTTCGTCTTCGCCCCCACCGAACCGATGAGCTCCTATGTCACGGCCATCGTCGCCGGGCCTTACGTCGGTGCGACCGACGAGTACGTGGCCGACGACGGACGCACCGTGCCCCTGGGCGTCTACTGCCGCAAGAGCCTGGTCGAGCACATGGACTCGGAGGAGATCCTGGACCTGACCAAGCGGGGCTTCGCCTACTACGAGGACCTGTTCGCCACCCCCTACGCCTTCACCAAGTACGATCAGATCTTCGTTCCCGAGTTCAATGCCGGGGCGATGGAGAACGCGGGCTGCGTCACCCACCGTGATGACTACATCTTCCGCTCGAGGCCCGTCGAGGCCCGCGTGGAGCGGCGAGCTGTGACGATCCTGCACGAGCTGGCACATATGTGGTTCGGAGACATGGTCACCATGACCTGGTGGAACGACCTGTGGCTCAATGAGTCCTTCGCCGAGTATACCTCCACCCTGGCCACTGCCGAGATCACCCGCTGGAACCAGGCCTGGACGACCTTCCAGACCTTGGAGAAGGGATGGGCCTACAACCAGGACCAGCTCAGCTCCACCCACCCCGTGGCCGCAGAGATCAACGATCTTCACGACGTCGAGGTCAACTTCGACGGCATCACCTACGCCAAGGGGGCCTCGGTCCTGGCCGCGCTCGTGGGCTACGTGGGCAGGGACAACTTCTTCGCCGGCATCCAGCGCTACCTGGCGGCGCATGCCTACGCCAACGCCGAGCTGAGCGACCTGCTCCGTGAGCTGGAGGCGGTCTCAGGCCGCGACCTAGGTACCTGGACCCGTCTGTGGCTTCAGGAGGCCGGCGTGACGACCCTGCGCACGCAGCTCGCCACCGACGCCGACGGCGTCATCACCCAGGCGGCCGTCCGTCAGGAGGTCCCCGCCGACTCGCCGGCATCTCTGCGCCCGCACCGAGTGGCGATCGGCTGCTACAGCCTGACCGGCAGGGGCGCCGAGGCGCGCCTGGAGCGCACCCACCGCATCGAGCTCGATGTCGACGGCGAGATGACTGAGGTTCCCGAGCTGGTCGGCTCTGAGCGGACCGACGTCATGATCCTCAACGACGACGACCTCACCTACGCCAAGGTGCGCCTCGATGAGGCGTCTCTGTCCTTCGGGCTTGATCACATCGAGGCCTTCTCCGAGTCCCTGCCGCGCTCGATCGTCCTGGCCTCGGCCTGGGACATGGTGCGCGACGGCGAGCTCGCCGCCTCCCGCTTCCTTGAAGCGGCACTGCGGGCGCTGGCCGTGGAGGAGCACTCCTCGGTCATCCAGGGTCTTCTGGGCCGGGTCACCACCTGCCTGTCCGGTTTCCTGCCCCCGACCACGCGCCGAGATCTCGCTCCGGGAACAGCCGACCGGCTGCTGGAGCTGGCTCGAGCCGCCCAGCACGGCAGTGACAAGCAGCTTCAGCTGGTCCGGGCGCTGGCCGCTCACGCCGTCACTGAAGAGCAGCTCGACGTCGTCGCCGGTCTTCTGGAGGGGACCGAGACCCTTGGCGGGCTCGACATCGACCAGGATCTGCGGTGGGACCTGCTGATCGGTCTGGTGGCCGCCGGCCGCAGCGGGGAGGAGCAGATCCGTGCCGAGGAGGCTCGGGACCGCACGACCACAGGACGGGAGCGCGCCGCCGAGGCTCGCGCATCGATTCCGACCCCGGAGGCGAAGCAGGCCACGTGGCAAGCGCTCGTCGATGACGCCTCCATGCCCAATGAGACCCAGGTGCGCGTACTGCGGGGCCTGACCAACGTCGAGCGCCACCCTGAACTGCTGGTTCCCTTCGTGGGCGCGTATGTGGAGGCCATCGACTCCGTATGGTCCTCGAGAACCTTCCACATGGCCGAGAATCTGCTGACAGGCCTGTGGTCCTGCGTCACGGTGGGCCTGGAGGGCGCTGATGACCCGGCCACCGCCCTGACGGGCTGGTTGGAGTCCCACACCCAGGCACCGGCCGCGCTGCGACGGATCGTGCGCGAGAACCTCGATGACACGCTGCGCGTGGCCAGGGCGCAAGCCGCTGAGAGCCCGAGTATCCACTAGCCGCGTCGTGCTCCGGCCCGGACACCGGGTTCAGGAGAACGCAATGAGCTGGGGCCGAGCGCATGACGCGCTCGGCCCCAGCCCGTGAGGTACCGGCCCCGACGTCCCAGTACCCGAATCGTTCAGCGCCGGGATGACTCCGCAGGCTTCTTGCCCGTGGACTTGGCGGCGGCGGCCTGCGCGGCGGCGAAGGCGTCAACGTCGTCGTCCTCGCGCCCAGGGGTCTTGAAGTCGAACTTGACGATGAGGAACCTGAAGAGGAAGTAGTAGATGACGGCGTACACCAGTCCCATGATGACAATCATGAGCGGGCCGCGAACCACACCTCCGGAGAGCTCGGCGGACTTGCCGAAGTTGAGCAGATAGTCGATCGCTCCGGCGGAGAAGGCGAAGCCGTCCTTGGCGCCCAGCAGGTTGGCGATGGCCAGGGACGATCCGGTGAGTACCGCGTGGACGGCGTAGATCGGGAAGGCCACGTAGGCGAAGGCGTACTCGAGGGGCTCAGTGATACCGGTGATGAAGGCGGTCAGGGCCACCGAGATCATGAGGGCACCGGTCGCCTTGCGCTTGGCGGGCTTGGCCGTGTGCCAGATGGCCAGTGCGGCAGCGGGCAGCGCGAACATCATGATCGGGAAGAAGCCGGTCATGAAGCCTCCGGTCCACGAGTTCGAACCGTCCACGCCCTGGAAGAAGCAGGTGATGTCACCGTGCGCAGTGTCCCCGGAGGCCGTCTGGCAGGAGCCGAGCTGGAACCAGGGCACGGAGTTGAGCAGGTGGTGCAGGCCGAAGGGGATGAGCAGCCGGTTGACGGTACCGAAGACGAAGACCGCCAGGGCACCACTGACGCCCTTGGAGTTTCCGGCATGGATGAGCCAGCCGCCGAGCTGCTCGTTGATGAGCCAGTTGAAGGCGGGGTAGATCGCCGACATGACCAGGGCGATGACGAGGGAGGCGCCGGAGGTGACGATCGGGACGAAGCGGCGTCCGCCGAAGAAGGCCAGCCAGTCGGGCAGCTTGACGCGGTAGTACCGCTGCCAGAGCAGGGCGGCGGCGACGCCGATAACGATTCCGCCCAGGACGCCGTAGTTGATGGGCGTCTGGGTGGGGATGTCGCAAAGCTTGACTCCCTGGTTCCAGGGGCCGACCTGTGCGATCTTGCCGGTGGCAGGGTCGAAGGAGTGGAGGCAGTCGAGGGTCTCCTTGCTCAGGGGGTCGGGCTTGCCCATGATGATGGGCGACATGGTCCAGGTGACGGCGCGGTAGATGAGGTATCCGAACAGGGCGGCCACCCCGGTGGAGCCGTCGGCCTTCTTGGCGAAGCCCACGGCGACGCCGACGGCGAAGATGAGGGGCAGGTTGTCGAAGACTGCCCCACCGGCCGCGGCGAAGATGTCTGCGACGGGCTGCACCCAGGACAACTTCGAGGCGAGCCCCTCGGCCCCGAGCATGTCCGCCTGCCCCAGACGCACCAGCAGACCCGCCGCCGGAAGCGTGGCAATGGGCAGCATCAGGGATCTCCCCAGACGCTGAGCAAGGGCGAAGGCGCCGCCCGTCTTCTTCTTGTCTGACATGATGTTCTCCAGTTCAGGATCGAGCGGCTGCATTGCCGCGTCAGAGATAGCCACCATGACGGTGGTAGTCGGGACGGATCGACACCGAACACGTCTGGACCAGTACCACCAGAAAAACCGATAGACCCTTCAATGTCAAGCGCGGGATACAGCTCGTCGGCCATAATGATATGAAAGTCGACGCGACGGAGCGGAAGCAGTGGTCGCGGCCACCCCCTTCTCTGGCCGCCTCCACTCACTGTCAACCAGGGGAGCCCCATGCCCAAGAACGCAGGCAAGAAGCCGGCAAAGTACGTCATTGTGCGCAATCACCTGCTGGATCTGGTCAGGAACGGGCTCGCCAACGGCAGCCCGGTGCCGTCCGAACGTGAGCTGTGCGAGCAGTTCGAGGTCTCCCGCATGACCGTGCGCCAGGCCATCGACACCCTCGTCGTCGACGGCATCCTGGAGCGGCATCAGGGCAAGGGGACATTCGTGGCACCCCCGAAGCTCGACCTGCAGGTTCGGCTGACCTCTTTCACTCAGGAGATGCAGCGGCGCGGGATGGAACCCGGTGTCGTCATGCTGCAGGCCGAGACCATTGCCGCCGAGGAGAGCGTGGCGGAGGCGCTTGAGCTCGAGGTGGGGGCCGAGGTCCACCACCTGCGTCGCCTACTGACCGCCAACGCCATCCCCATGGCGATCGAGGAGAACTGGATCCCCGCAGGGCTCCTTCCCGATCTGCTGCGCACCAGCCCGAACTTCTCGGTCTACGCCGAGCTGTCCCAGGCCGGCCTGGCGCCGCAGTGGGGAGAGGACATGATCGAGGCCCACGCGGCCACGGCCCCGGAGGCAGCACTGCTGCCCGTCCAGGAGGGCGCCCCGACCCTGGACATCACTCGACGCACCTTCCACGAGCACTGCGCCATCGACTACTCGCGCACCCTGTTCCGAGCCGACCGCTACACCCTGTGGGTCCCGGTGGCCGCACCCAAGCCCGCTTTCCGCCCCGACCGCTCATAGCCTTGAGGAGTCGTTGAAGGCCGGTACTGGACAACCTCCGAGCGACCTGTACCATGGGGTACTGGTATGGACCATTAGTCCGGTACCGGCGAAGGTGCCGCACCTGACTGCACCTCCCCTACGTCCTGACGCCTCATCTCGGCACCATCACCCACCGATCCCGGCAGCCGCCCGGGAAGACCCAGGAGGAACACATGTCTCAGGCACAGAACATCGTCGACGCTCTCGGAGGATTCGACAACATCGTGGAGATCGAGCCCTGCATCACGCGGCTGCGCTGCGAGCTGGAGGACGGTTCCCTCGTGGACGAGCCTGCCCTGAAGGCCGCGGGCGCGCACGGGGTCGTCAAGCTCGGCGATATCGTGCAGGTCGTGGTCGGCCCCAACGCGGACACGATCGCGGAGGACATCGAGGACCTGCGGTGAGCCTGACCGTCCAGTCCCCGGTATCCGGTCTCGTCATCGCTCTCGACGACGTTCCCGACCCCGTCTTCTCCGGCAAGATCGTCGGCCCCGGTGTAGCTGTCTTCCCGGACCCCGATTCCGGGGACGAGGTCAGCGCCCTGGCCCCCATCAGTGGGACACTCACGAAGATCCACCCCCACGCCTACGTCGTCACCAACGATGACGGCCGCAGCATCCTGGTCCATCTGGGGCTGGACACCGTGAGTCTTGGGGGCAGCGGCTTCACTCTCCTGGCCGATGAGGGACAGACCGTCGATGCGGGCAGTCCCGTCATCAGCTGGTCCCCCGCTCAAATCGAGACCGGTGGACTCAACCCGATCGTCCCAGTCATCGCCCTGGAGGGCGACGAATCCGATGTGAAGCCGATGTCACCCGGCCGCAGGGTCGCAGCCGGCGACACGCTTGTGACCTGGGCCTAGGCCCGAGCACGGGTCCGGTCTCATCCGGCCCCGCCTGCACTACGTGTGGTCCCGACCGTCGGTGTGACAGTCGGGACCACAGCGTCTCAGCGGCCTACCCGGCTCCGGCCCGTCTGGTCCGGTGAGCTCGGACCGAGAGTCTTCAGTCCTGCGGGGACATCTCGTCTCGTACGACGCTCAGCAGGCTGCCCAGGCGTGCGTTCTCGGGCAGGTCGTCGACCAGGACAACCTCGCCCGCACCGTCGGCCAGGGGGATCCGCCAGTTGGGGTACTCCTGGTCAGTGCCGGGCTGGTTCTGAGCGCGCCGCTCCCCCACGCCGTCGACCAGAGCGACACCGACCAGGACCGAGGGGGTGCGCACCACGTAGCGGTGCAGGGCCTCCACGACCTGACGCTCCGTGGGTGCGTCCCCCAGCAGACCGTGCTCGCGCAGTCGGGCGGTCATCCGGTCACGCTCAATGCGGGCCTCAGTACGCACCTGCTCGACCGGCTCAGTGAGCAGGCCGAGGCGCTCGCGCAGATCGACGTGCTCGTCAGCCAGGTAGCCGGCAGTCGGGGGAAGATCGTGGGTGTTGACCGTGGACAGGGCGAGCCTGCGGTAGTCCTGGGGCTGAAGGGGCCAACCGTCGTGCTGCTTCTCGAACCACAGGACGCTGGTTCCCAGCACACCGCGACTGGCCAGGTAGTCGCGCGCCCAGGGCTCCACGGTTCCCAGGTCCTCACCGATGACGACGGCGCCGGCCCGGTAAGCCTCCAGGAGGACGACGCCGAGCATGGCCTCGTGGTCGTAGCGCACGTAGGCGCCGTGGTCCGCGCCCATGCCCTCGGGGATCCACCACAGGCGGAACAGGCCGATGATGTGGTCCACGCGCAGTGCGCCGGCGTGACGCAGGACCGTTCGCACCATGTCACGCAGAGGGGCGTAGGCGCTGCGCGCCAGGTACTCAGGGTTCCACGGCGGCTGGGACCAGTTCTGGCCCTGCTGGTTGTACATGTCCGGCGGAGCCCCCACGGTGACTCCGGAGGCGAATGCCTCCGGGTTGGACCATACGTCCGCGCCCTGCGCGTGCACACCCACGGCGAGATCATCCATGATGCCCAGGGCCATCCCCGAGGCGAGGGCCTCGGCCTGGGCACGGGCCAGCTGCTCGTCGACGATCCACTGCAACCAGGCGAAGAAGTCGATGCGCTCAGCCAGCTGGTGCGCCTCGTTGGCCACGTATGCGGAGTCCGCCTCCCGCAGCGTGGCGGGCCAGGACTGCAGGGGCCCGTGCTTCTCCACCAGCGCGCTCCACAGGGCGAAGCGCTCCAGACCCTCGCCCTGCTCGGCGCGGAAGCGCTCGAAGTCTCGCTGACGGGAGTAGGAGCGACCGGCGGCGAAGATGACCTCGAGGGCCTCGCGCTTGGCCTTCCACACCGCATCGCGGTCAATCGGCTCGGCACTCAGGTCACTGTCCTTGACCTCCTCGAAGGCCCACTGCACCAGCGAGCGCTTGGGGCCGGACAGGTGGGCCACCTCGGGGATGTTCTCCGGCCGGATGTAGAGCGGGTTAACGAAGCGACGCGTCACCGGCAGGTAGGGCGAGGGAGTCATCGGCGCCACCGGCTCAGCCGCATGCAGCGGGTTGATGAGCAGGAAGTCGGCCCCCTGGTCCCCCAGGAAGGCGGCGAGCTCAGTGAGGTCGTCGGTGTCGCCGGTCCCCCACGACCTGCGTGAGCGGGTCGAGTACAGCTGGGTCATGACTCCCCAACCGCGCTCACCGAGGGACTCGGGCAGATCGAGGTGGTTGGGGGTGACCGCCAGAGCCGAGGTCACTGTGACGGTGTCCGCCTCGCCGTCGGCGGGCGGTGCGGCGTGAGCCCCCTGCGGGGCCGCCTGGTCGGTGGAGCTGGAGCCGGGGCTGACCTCGGCGATGATCCGGTGCCACCCCAGGGGCAGATCGGCACCGAGGATGAAGGAGGCGCGGCCGCGCTTGATGCCGTCCACCTCCCGGGGCACGGTCCAGTCCTCGGTCTGAGTCAGCTCACGGACGTCGCCGTCCTCGAGCTCAACGCGAACCCGCACCCTGGCGCCGTCGGGCACGTAGACGGGGACGGTGGACTCGACACCGCCGCGCGTGACGACCGTGGGAGCGAGCGTCTGCCTCCAGGGGGCGTCCTCGACCTCTCGCAGAGCGCGCCCGATCTCCTCCTCGGAGTGGGTGCTCACCCCCAACGCGGCGAGCACGGCCCTGAGAGTGGCGCTTGAGGGAGAGGCAAGGTTGCCGTGATAGTCCCAGTACTCGGTGGAGACGCCGTGCGCCTCAGCCAGTTGCTTGAGGCTCTCAGAAGCAGATAGCTGGTCGTCGTTGAACTCGTTCATGTGCGTGGGTCAACCTTGCGTGAGCAGATGTGCGGTGGAGCGCCATGGAGCGGGCATGGAGCAGGGTTGCGCTCCGCCATCACCCCTGGGGATGGATGGGTTGGATCGGGATGCGGGTGCTAGCAGGACTAGCAGTGTCCAAGTGTGCCCTAGCAGCTGAGGGTTGTGCACCCGCCGCACCGTGTCTCGTGACGTTTTGCTGCAGCTGTTTCACTGCGACGCCCCGGGATGGCGCCACTGCGGATGAGAAGCTCGGGGAACGTGTGCCCAGGACCGCACGGTCGGCCGGCCGTCGACTGACCAGCCGGTGAGCCCCGCCCTCGTTCCCGGCATGCGCCTAAACGCCGTACCAGGACAGACGGGTCGCCCGGCTCCGCGATGAAGGTGCTGGAGCCGAGCGCCCACGCAGACCGTCCGGGAACGGGCTGATCAGTCAGAGAGCCGCGATCTCCGAGGCAAGGTTGTCCGCCGTGGGCCCCACGACGACCTGGACGACACGGCCCGAACGCACCACGCCGAAGGCACCGGCCGCTCGCAGCGCCTCCTCATCAACCTTCGTCTGATCGGTGACCTCGACACGCAGACGCGTAATGCACGGCTCGAGATCGGTGATGTTCTCCTGGCCGCCGAGACCGGCGACGATGTCTGATGCAGTGCTCATGGCTTCTCCTTCCCGGTTGCCGTCCTCACGCAATCCCCGTCAGTCATGCGCTTGGTCGGGCAAATGAGGTCCTTCGTGCTCACGATCACTTTATCCCACCTCCGCGTTGTCCGCGGCGAAGAATCCGGGGCGGAAGGAAGGACGCATGCCCACGGAGGCAGCGGGGGCCTGCCGCGCGGGAGACGACCGTGCGGGAGCACCTTCCTCGCTTGACGGCGTTCCCTCACGTAACCTTACGGGAACACGATAGCTGCCTTGACGACGCCGCAGAGGAGCTCGTTATTCCCCTGGCGGAAACGCCTCATTCCGGCCACAGTCGGGGCACAATGAGCGATGATCCCCATTCGTCTCCGATGAGGAGCACCACATGACAGCGTCCGACACCACCTCCACAACTCTGTCCGGCATCGGTGTGAGCCCTGGCCTTGTGGCCGGCCCCGTCGCCAGGATGGCACCCCCCATTCCTGAGCCCGAGATCGCGACCCTCGAGCCCAGTCGCGACGTCGAGAAGGAGTGCGAGCGCATCGCACTGGCGGCCCAGCAGGTCAAGAAGGGCCTGGAGCTGTCCGCGGCCGAGGCCAAGGCCGAGGCCCGAACCCTCCTTGAGACCACAGCACAGATGGCGGCCGACCCCACCCTGACCTCGACCGCGCAGGCCATGGTGCGCGAGAAGCGCCTGGTTCCAGAGCGAGCCGTGTGGGAGTCGGCAGGGACACTGGCCGCCATGCTGGAGTCGCTGGGCGGTTACATGGCCGAGCGCACTCGTGACGTCCAGGACGTGCGCGACCGCATCGTCGCCGTCCTGACCGAGTCCCCGATGCCGGGAATCCCCCGTCTGCCTGAGCCCTTCGTGCTCGTGGCGACGGATCTGGCCCCGGCCGACACCGCGCTGCTGGACCCCGAGAAGGTCATCGCCTTCATCACCTCCGAGGGCGGCCCCACCTCGCACACCGCGATCCTGGCCCGAGCCCTGGGCATGCCGGCGATCGTCGGCACCGGTGAGGAGGTCACTGACGCACTGGCCGAGGGCGATATCGTCCTGGTCGACGGCACCAAGGGGAGCATCACCCTCAACCCCTCCGAGGACGCTCTGCACCGGGCCAGGGAGCTCGCCTCGCGAGTGCGCGTCTTCAACGGTGACGGAGCCACGAAGGACGGCCACGAGGTCCAGCTGCTGGCCAATGTCGGTGACGCAGCCGGCGCCCGTAGTGCCGCAGAGGCCGGGGCCATGGGCATCGGCCTGTTCCGCACCGAGTTCTGCTTCCTGGACCAGCCCGAGGAGCCCACGGTGGAGGCTCAGGTGGAGGCGTACCAGGGCGTCTTGGAGGCGTTCCCCGGCAAGAAGGTCGTGGTGCGCACGCTTGACGCCGGTGCGGACAAGCCGCTGCCCTTCCTGACCGACGCCACCGAGGCCAACCCGGCGCTCGGTGTGCGCGCCTACCGCACGACGCGCCGCGACCCCGAGGTCCTGGACCACCAGCTCGAGGCCCTGGCCAAGGCCGAGGCCGCCACTGAGGCCAAGGTGTGGGTCATGGCCCCGATGATCTCCACGGCCGAGGAGGCGGAGGCCTTCACGCAGAAGGCCCGCTCCTACGGTCTGAAGACGGCCGGCATGATGATCGAGGTGCCCTCCGCCGCGCTCATGGCCGACAAGCTCTTCGAGCACGCCGACTTCGCCTCCGTGGGTACCAACGACCTCACCCAGTACGTCATGGCGGCCGACCGTCTGCTGTCCTCGCTGGCCGACCTGTCCACGGCCTGGCAGCCGGCCGTCCTGCGTCTGATCGGTACCGCGTGTGAAGGGGCCTCCCCCAAGGGACGCCCGGTGGGCGTGTGCGGTGAGGCCGCAGCGGACCCGGCACTGGCGACCGTCCTCGTGGGTCTGGGAGTCGCCTCTCTGTCGATGACGGCACGCGCGCTGCCGGATGTCGACGCCGTCCTGAAGTCCGTCACGTTCGCCGAGTGCCAGGAGCTGGCGAGGATCGCCCTGGACGCAGCGACGGCCGAGGACGCGCGCACGGCGGTGCGTGCTCAGTTGCCGATCCTGGAGGAGCTCGGCCTGTGACAGTCCCTTACCCCGTCCCCGCCGCCACGGAGGAGCCTCTCGGGTCGGTGACCCGGATCCTCAACCTGGCGGCGGGTGACGGGGAGGACATCTTCTCCGGAGGCTCTCTGCCCCAGCTCTCGGGCCGGGTCTATGGAGGACAGGTGGTTGCCCAGGGCATGCTTGCCGCGGCGGCCACGATCGAGGACGACGGTGACGGTGAACGTCTGCCGCACTCGGTCCATGCCTTCTTCATGAGGGGCGGGCAGCCCGACACGCCGATCACCTTCGCCGTCGAGCGCCTGCACGACGGGCGGTCCTTCTCCCAACGACGCACCACCGCTTCCCAGGAGGGCACGCCGATCCTCACCATGCTCACCTCCTTCCAGGAGGAGCAGGAGGGGGCCGACCTCCATGTTTCTGCCCCCTCGGTTCCGCGCCCTGAGGACTTGACGAGCGCTCTGGAGATCTTCCGCACGATCGACCATCCGGTGGCGCGTTTCCTGGGGCGAACGGCGGCCTTCGACCTCAGGCACGTGGAGGGCAATCTCTACCTGCGCCCCACCAAGGAGCGTGTCGGTCGCCAGCACCTGTGGATGCGCTCGCGCAGCCGCATCCCGGAGCAGACCGCCCAGACTGTGCACCGGGCACTGCTGGCCTACGTGTGCGATCAGGTGATGCTGGAGCCGGTGCTGCGAAGCCAGGGACTGTCCTGGCGCAGCGAGGGCATGAGTCTGGCGACCCTCGACCACGCCCAGTGGTTCCACCGGGACGTGGACATGGGCGACTGGCTGCTCTACGTGCAGGACTCCCCGTCCTCACAGGGCGGCCGCGGCATGGCGCGCGCACAGGTCTTCGACTCATCCGGCAGGCTCGTGTCGACCATCGCCCAGGAGGGCATGGTCCGTATGCCCTCCGGTTCCCAGTCCGACGGCGGTTCAGGACGTTGGCGGATCCGCATGGGCGAGGGCGACGACGGCAGCGCGATCCCCGGCTGAGGCTCTCTCCACCTTTCCTCCTCTCAGGTGATTAACGGTGCCGATTGCCATACTTCAGATTCTCAACGCTATCGCCGCAACAATCAGTACGTTGTCATCACTGCTGGCTGTCTTCCAACCTCAGATCATGAGCAAGTCGCGAGAGGTCAGCGCCGGGGAGAGGTTCTTCGCTCAGATGTATGCGGCTCGAGCGGTTCCCCTCGGCGTGATGACGGCAGCCGTACCTTTTGTCGCCGCTTCAGACATCACTACCGTGAGGCTGGTCCTCATGGCTGCAATGGTGGTCCAGATCGTCGACGCCGGCATCGGTATCCGACGCAGAGAGGTGGCCATGATCATCGGCCCGTCGATCGCGGCCATCATCCACGGCATCACAGCCTGGCTGACATAAACGCATTTATTCAGATTCCTTCTCAAGAGGAGAGAATAGGGTTAGTCTAGGCGTCAAAATGACAGAGAGAGGACGTGAGACTCAGGGGACGATTCGAGACAAGAATGCAAACGGAACCACACACAAGAGCCACTGACAGTAAAAACAATCTCCCACTCGTGAACGCAATCTCATCATCCCCACCACCCCAGCGAACAGCTTTTAAGTTTTCATGATATGATCGAATCATGACTTTTGTGACACTGTCAAACGGCGGCAGCCTTTGGTACTCCATAAGAAACACATTATCACCCAAACCTCCATTAGTGCTTATCCAAGGAAGGGGACTCGACCACCACGGATGGGACTCCGTTCTCAGCGAATTCACCAATCGAACCATCGTACTCCTTGACCACAGAGGCACCGGCCAGAACACAGCGCCACTGAACTCAGAATGGTCGACGAGAGATTTCGCAAAGGATGTAGTAACCATCCTCGATCACGCAGGCATCGACAGGGCGCACGTTTACGGACACTCAATGGGAGGAAGAATTGCTCAGTGGCTCGGAGCGGAGCATGCAGATCGCATTATTACACTCATCATTGGGGGCACCAGCGTTGGTGACGGAACTGGACTACCTCGCCCTACCACTGGAGCAGCGGCCCTAGCATCCGGCGACCCAAGCGCACTAGTTTCACTCTTCTATCCGGATCCTTGGATCGCAGCAAATCCTCAACAAGCCACCAGCGTCTTCCCCGCACCTCATTCACCGGAAGCAATGAGCATCCACAGCAAGGCCTCAGACCGCCCTGACGGGCCAGCCCCAGAAAACATTACGGCCCCCACTTTGATCCTGCACGGCACGAACGACCCTATCTCCGATCCTGGCAACGCAGCAATCCTTGGAAATCGAATCCCAAATGCGGAAGTATTCATGATTCCGGACGCCAGGCATGCATACTGGGCCGGAAATCCAGAAGTTCATGCCTCGGTCGCAAAATTCATTTCATTAAATGATCCGAACTGATGCCTTTGTTTTTCTCCCGCGTCGCGTCAGCGACTCGGTGTCCACACATCGACATGGCTGGCTCCACAGTAGATGCGGTTGGACGACGACCCCGGAATCTCGGGAGTTCCGCTTGGACCCCTACGTCGCCGCAGCGTTCATGTCCGCTGTGTGGACACCGGAATGGTGCGGGTTGGGGACTGCGTTGTCCATCCAGGACGTACTTCTCCCCCACACGACTGCGGCCGGATCTCAGAGGCTTGCAGGAGAATGCAGTCCTCGCCGGAGAAGTACGTCTCCGAGCGGGAACTGCGTACTGCGCCGTAGGCCGATCCCCGCTTCTTGCCACGATCAGGGCGCGGCGGCCCCACGAGGGGACATCCGCCGGATCCGAGGCTCATTCTGTAGCGTCGCCTCAAGGCTGAGCGATGATCGAGCCCTGCTCGGGGCACGACTGCCGGCGAAACTCCCAGGGAGCATCTTGCTGCGGGCTGCGTTGCCGGAACTCCTCGAACCGGAGCGGCACCCCCTTGGCGGCATAGGCATCAGGGCTGTCCATGGCTTGAATGTGGAGATGGGGCTGCGTGGAGTTCCCGGAGTTGCCGCATCTGCCGATCTGATCGCCGGCGCGCAGCCGCTCACCTGGCGACACCTGAACAGACCCTCGCTGAAGGTCCACGAGTCCAACGTAATAAGGGCTGCCCGTAACCTGGATGATGACGTGATTCCCGAGGATCGCGGTCAGTCCCCGCCGAATCCGCCGGGGTTGGCTCAATCCGTGCGGGATGAGTGTCAGCATGGAGCGGCGCGCCTCATGGTCGGGTTCGCCGTCGTGAGCAGACACCACAGTTCCTGCAACGGGTGAGTACAGGGGGCGCCCGAAGGCGTAGAAGAGCTCTGGCGATTCGGTGGCGAAGACCGTACGCAGGCTGCGCTTAGGCGCCGTGCGACCGTCATCGTCGACGGCGAGGAAGTCGAGCGCGTACGTGGTGGCGAACAGATCGGTCCCGTGGCTCGGGACGCGGCGCGTGGGGCTGATCTCAGTCAGCCACTGCCCGTCGAATGGAATTCTCCCGGTGACGCCTTCTTCGGGGATGAGCCCCGATGTCTCTCTACCCATGAGGACACCTCCAAGCAAGCACTCTCAGCACGACCAATATTACCGGGCAAAGCGAAAAAGACACCACGGGAGTGTGGATGACGAGAGTGGTGCCAGCCGACATCTGTTGACGTCGGCTGGCACCACTGTTGACGACACTCCATCAGCTCAGCCCAGACTATACGGGGCAGTTCCCATTCACGCACAACTTAACGTTGTCGTTAATCTCATGCGACGCATTCTCATTCTTGAGTTCAGGTCGGAGGTTCACCGGCTCACCATCAGGGATCGTCTGACTAGGTCCTGAGTGGTTGGAGTTGTAGTAAATTGTCACCGACCGGCCCGTCCGGTTCCAGACCGAGGCCGCGTTATTCTTCACGCACTTGCCTTGCCCATTTCCAGACCCCTTGAACTCATAGCAGTTGGGCTGACTGCCACCGTAGTTGGGGATGGAGCCGCTGAAATCAGAAAGCGAGCCCTCCCCGTTGCTGTTGTAGTAGAGACAGACCTCTCCAACGTCACAGACACCGTCCCTCTCAGCAGCACTTGCTGCCGAAGTCGGAATCAGAAGAGCGCCTGCGGTCAGCAGGATGAGTGAGCCGGCACTTGCGATACGGCGAGCCATTGTCGTACCCATGATGATTGTCCTTTCAAAGTGGCGGAGTATGTGAGGCGACACCCTGACCACGTGAGGTCGCCGCCTGAAATAACCATAGAATCCGCCTTCTGAAACTCACCAGAGCGGTCGACCCCCATTGACGAACGCCTACCCCAACCATTATAGTGCTCAATTTTATGCATCTAGTCGCTCCGACGTCGACGCCACCGCTCTTGAGGAGTGCCTCCGAGTCTCCGGCGGCGACGGCTTCAGGCACCATGACGAGGCACCCTCATCGCCCATAACGGATATGCCATTCCCACAGCCAGTCGGCTGTGGGAATGGCATATCCGTCTGAGACGGCGGCTCGAGCCGGAGCTCGATCGCTCAGGGTTCAGTCGCGGGTCAGCTTCCGGTAGGTGACCCGGTGGGGGCGGGCCGCCTCGGGGCCGAGGCGCTCGACCTTGTTCTCCTCATAGGAGGCGAAGTTCCCCTCGAACCAGTACCAGCTGGCCGGGTTCTCGTCAGTTCCCTCCCAGGCCAGGATGTGGGTGGCCACGCGGTCGAGGAACCAGCGGTCGTGGGTGATGACCACGGCGCAGCCGGGGAACTCCAGCAGGGCGTTCTCCAGGGACCCCAGGGTCTCGACATCGAGGTCGTTGGTGGGCTCGTCCAGGAGGATGAGGTTGCCGCCCTGCTTGAGGGTCAGGGCCAGGTTGAGGCGGTTGCGCTCACCGCCGGAGAGCACGCCGGCCGGCTTCTGCTGGTCTGCTCCCTTGAAGCCGAAGGAGGCGACGTAGGCGCGCGAGGGCATCTCCACGTTGCCGACCTGAATGTAGTCCAGCCCGTCGGAGACGACCTCCCAGAGGGTCTTCTTGGGGTCGATACCGGCGCGGGATTGGTCGACGTAGGAGAGCTTGACGGTCTGGCCGATCTTGAGGTCTCCGCCGTCGAGCGGCTCCAGGCCCACGATGGTCTTGAACAGGGTGGACTTCCCAACGCCGTTGGGGCCGACGACCCCGACGATGCCGTTGCGCGGCAGGGTGAAGGAGAGCCCGTCGATGAGGGTGCGCCCGTCGAAGCCCTTGTTGAGGTTGGTGGCCTCCAGGACCTGGTTGCCCAGGCGGGGCCCCGGCGGGATCTGGATCTCCTCGAAGTCGAGCTTGCGGGTGCGCTCGGCCTCGGCAGCCATCTCCTCGTAGCGGGCCAGACGGGCCTTGGACTTGGCCTGGCGTCCCTTGGCCGAGGAGCGCACCCACTCGAGCTCCTCCTTGAGGCGCTTGGCGAGCTTGGCGTCCTTCTTGCCCTGGACCTCGAGGCGCTTCTCCTTGGTCTCCAGGTAGGTGGAGTAGTTGCCCTCGTAGGGGTAGAGGTGGCCGCGGTCGACCTCGGCGATCCACTGGGCGACGTGGTCGAGGAAGTAGCGGTCGTGGGTGACGGCGATGACGGCACCCTGGTAGCTGGCCAGGTGCTGCTCGAGCCAGAGGACGGACTCGGCGTCGAGGTGGTTGGTGGGCTCGTCCAGGAGGAGGAGGTCCGGGGCCTCGAGGAGCAGCTTGCACAGGGCGACGCGGCGGCGCTCACCACCGGAGAGGTTCTTGACCTCGGCGTCCGGCGGGGGGCAGCGCAGGGCGTCCATGGCCTGCTCCAGCTGGGAGTCGAGGTCCCAGGCGTTGGCGGCGTCCAGGGCGTCCTGGAGAGTGCCCATCTCCGCCATGAGGGCGTCGAAGTCGGCGTCCGGGTCCGCCATGGCGGCGCTGATCTCGTTGTAGCGGTCCAGCTTGGACTTGATCTCGGCAACGCCCTCCTCGACGTTGCCCAGAACGGTCTTGTCCTCGTTGAGCGGGGGCTCCTGAAGGAGGATGCCGACGCTGTAGCCGGGAGTCAGGCGGGCCTCGCCGTTGGAGGGCTGGTCGATGCCGGCCATGATCTTGAGGATGGAGGACTTGCCGGCACCGTTGGGGCCGACCATGCCGATCTTGGCTCCGGGGAGGAAGGCCATGGTGACGTCGTCGAGGATGACCTTGTCCCCGTGGGCCTTGCGCGCCTTGATCATCTGGTAGATGTACTCAGCCACTGCTCGTATGCGCCTTTCGTCAGGGTGTGAGCGGAGGTTCTGCGCGACGACGGCGACCGACCGGTCCCCTCCGTGCGCACCGTGGCCAAGCCTAAGGGAGCCCTGGAGCAATGGCGACGACGGCGGAGGTGAGACGGTGCACGCGGATCCACGGCTCCCCGCTGAGGACGCTCATGTTCTCGGACCACTCGCCGGCGAACCGGGAGGAGACAGTGCCGCCTAAACCAGAAGCGCGTCAACGGCTGGACATCAATGTCCGAAAACGGCCGGACTCCTTCAGACCCCGATGCCATGCTTGGAACGTTTCTGAGGAGGATCATGCCGGATTTGGACAACGAATCGCTGTATAAGGCCCTGTTGGCCAAGGACACCCGATTCGACGGACGGTTCTTCGTTGGGGTCGCAACGACCGGTGTCTATTGCCGCCCAGTGTGCCGGGCGCGGAAACCGCTTGCGGTCAACTGCTCCTTCTACGCCACGGCAGCCGAGGCCGAACAGGCGGGTTTCCGCCCCTGCCTGCTGTGCCGGCCCGAGCTGGCACCCGGGTACGCCCCCGTGGACTCCTCAGCGTCACTAGCTCGCGCCGCAGCACGGTACATCGAGAGGAACTGTGGTGTTCAGGGAAGCCTGACGGACATCGCCCGTCATCTGGGCTGCTCCAACCGCCACCTGCGCCGTGTCTTCGAGGACGCTTATCACGTGCGTCCCGTGGAGTACCGCCAGACCTGCAGACTTCTGCTGGCCAAGAGTCTTCTGACCGACACGGACCTATCTGTGGTGGACGTGGCCTACTCCGCGGGGTTCGGCAGCCTGCGCCGCTTCAACGAGGTGTTCCGACGTCGCTACCGGCTGACGCCCACCGCTTTGCGCAGCCAAGCACGGCTCAACAGGGCCGACGGTGACACCGTCCAGCTCAGTCTGGGGTACCGTCCCCCATACCGTTGGGACCTCATGCTGAAGTTCCTGGCACGCAGAGCCATCCCCGGCGTCGAGAAGGTCGAAGACGATCGTTACGCCAGGACGATCCGCCTGCGCTCCTCAGGACGTGATCTCACCGGCTGGGTGGCCGTGGGCAACGACTCTGAGCACAATCGGCTGGCGGTAACCGTCTCCGCCTCACTGCTGTCCGCATTACCGGTGGTGCTGGACGGGATCAAGAATCTGTTCGATCTCCACTGCGAGCCCGATACCGTGGCTCGCGCACTCACAAGCATGGACGACTCCACGCTCGGACCATTCATCCCGGGCACACGTGTGCCGGGCTGCTTCGACGCCTTCGAAACCGCTGTCCTCGCGGTCCTGGGTCAGCAGGTCACGGTCCAGGCGGCCAGGACACTGGCCGGTCGGCTCGTCCAGGCCCTTGGCTCGCCCGTGGACACCGGAATCGACGGACTGACCACGACCTTCCCCATGGTTCAGGAGCTCCTCAACCTCGACGGTGCGATCGAGCAGCATCTAGGACCGCTCGGCATCATTGCTGCCCGGGCACGGGCTATTCACGGCCTGGCCGCGATGATGAGTTCTGGCATCATCGACGCCTCCTGCTGCCCCGACCCTGAAGCCGCAGTTACTCGGTTCATGGAGATCCCGGGCATTGGAGCCTGGACCGCCAATTATATCGCCATGCGCTGCCTGGCCTGGCCCGATGCATTCCTCGCCACCGACCTGGAGGTCAGAAAGGCGCTGGGAACCCCGCCCCCGGGGAAGATCCTCACCCTGGCTGAATGTTGGAAACCGTGGCGGGCCTACGCCGTCATGCACCTGTGGAACCGGGCAGAGGCAGAATCAGCGTCCGAACACGCCACCAAGAGCAAGAAGCGGAACTAGAAGAAGGAAGAGATGCACTACCTCAGCCATTACGAGTCACCCCTTGGCGCCATGACCATGGCCAGCGATGGCGAGCACCTCACGGGCCTGTGGTTCGACGGTCAGAAGTACGACCGCTCGACGATCGACGACGACGCGGTACTCCAGCCCCGTCTACCTGTTTTCACACAGACGGCCCAGTGGCTCGACGCATACTTCGGGGGTGCTGACCCGGGTTTCACTCCGCCGATCAGCATCGAGGGCTCCGACTTCAAAAAGACGGTCACCTCCATCATGCTGTCCATCCCCTTCGGCGCCACCAGCACCTATGCCGGCATCGCCGCCGACGTTGCGCGCCGCACCGGCCGGAAGCAGATGTCCGCCCAGGCCGTGGGTGGCGCGGTCGGGCGCAATCCGATCGTTCTCATCGTGCCGTGCCACCGTGTGCTCGCCTCCGACGGGAGCCTGCGCGGTTACGCGGGAGGGGTTGACCGCAAGGAACGGCTCCTGGAGATGGAGGGGGTCAACGTGTCCGGTCTGTTAACGCCGCCAGCCGCTGACGACGGCGGTGGAACACGAGAATGAGGAGACCGACCGCGACCCAGATCAAACCTTGGAGCACCCAGGTGATCGACCCAACGGGGAGATGCAACCGATCCGACAACAAGTCGTTCGCCACATGAAATCCCCCGTGCACGCCGATGGCCGCCCAGGTCGACCCGGAGATCGTTCGAACAATCAATGCTGTCACCGCAAATCCGCACGGTGGAGCGAGATACGTGAGGTGCTCGAGAAGATTCTGCTGACCTCCTTGGGACAAGAGATGAAGAACGGTGAATCCGAGAACGCTGGACACTGCTGCGAAACGCGCCTCACCCAATGAGGAGAAGAGCCAGCCTCTCCAAATCACCTCCTCAGGAATTCCCTGAAGAAGGAAGGCTATGGAGAAGGACTCGACGATCGCGAGCCACAGTGGACTCTGGGGTACCGACTGGTCGCCACCGGCAAACCCGAACACTTGAAGCATGCTGGCCACCACAAGGTCTACGACGAGCGCAGCCAGAATCATCCCTGCCAGCCAAAGCATCGCACGTCTGTCGATGCGCAGGCCCATACTGACATGCCGGCCTCGGTCAAGCGTGCGACCCAAGACATAACACAGGGTAAGAGCGACCACCACCGCCGCCCCATAGATCAGCAACACACACGCCCCCACCGCGAATGACTCCACGAGATCATCGGGATTCTCATGTGCGAGAGCAAAAGAGTGGATGACAGGAATCTGCTTCAGTAAAGGCGGAGCGAGCGCGCAGGCGAACATCATCACAAAGGCAATCACGATGCGCAGAACCTTGCCGCCCACAGTGAGGTGATGACCTTGATCCGATCGATCCCCACTGAGATCCGAGGACTCGAGAGACGAGAATGTTGATGATACTTCCACCGACCGAGGTTTTTCATGTGATGCGCTCATAAAATTCACGGTACGCCTCATATTTTGTGCCCTCAATCGAACCTTGAAGGAATCAGGGGCGCGTGGAAAAGAAATCAGGGATCCCTCCGGGGGATCCCTGACTCCGGTGACGCTTCTAATGAAGCGAGCCGCTCAGTCCTCTGCGGTCTCCTGCTGCTTGCGCCAGCGGATGCCGGCGTCGATGAAGCCGTCGATGTCGCCGTCGAACACCGAGTCGGGGTTACCGACCTCGAAGTTGGTCCGCAGGTCCTTGACCATCTGGTAGGGGTTGAGGACGTAGGAGCGCATCTGGTCCCCCCAGGAGGCCTTGACGTCCCCGGCGAGCTCCTTCTTCTTGGCGTCCTCCTCCTGCTGCTTGAGCAGAAGCAGGCGCGACTGGAGAACGCGCATGGCGGCGGCGCGGTTCTGGATCTGGGACTTCTCATCCTGCATGGAAACCACCAGCCCCGTGGGCAGGTGGGTGATGCGCACGGCGGAGTCGGTGGTGTTGACGCTCTGCCCGCCGGGTCCCGAGGAGCGGAAGACGTCGATGCGGATGTCGGTCTCGGGGATGTCGATGTGGTCGGTGGACTCGATGAGAGGGATGACCTCGACGGCGGCGAAGGAGGTCTGGCGGCGGCCCTGGTTGTCGAAGGGGCTGATGCGCACCAGGCGGTGCGTCCCGCCCTCGACACTCAGGGTCCCGTAGGCGTACGGGGCGTGAACCTCGAAGGTGACCGACTTCAGGCCCGCCTCCTCGGCGTAGGAGGTGTTGAGGACCTTGACGGAGTACTCGTGCCGCTCGGCCCAGCGGGTGTACATGCGCAGGAGCATCTCTGCGAAATCAGCTGCATCCACACCGCCGGCGCCCGAGCGGATGGTGACGACGGCGTCGCGCGGGTCGTACTCGCCGCTCAGCAGCGTGCGGATCTCCAGGTCGGAAAGGTCCTTGCTGATAGCTGACAGGTCGGCTTCGGCCTCGGCGAGGATCTCGGCGGCGTCCTCCCCCTCCTCTTCACCGGCGAGCTCGACCATCGCCTCGAGGTCCTCGATGCGCTCCCCCAGGCTCTCGACCCGCTTGAGGTCGGCCTGGGCGTGGGACAGCGCGGATGTGACCACCTGGGCGGAGTCGGGGTCGTCCCACAGGTCCGGGGCGGACGCCTGCTCGGAGAGCTCGGCAATGCGGGAGCGCAGGGCCTCGGGGTCGGTCACCGCGGCAATGGAGGCGTAGGTGTGTCGGAGTCGTTCGATCTCGGAGGAGAAGTCAGTGGCCACGGAGGGAAGTCTACGGCAGAACGTGCGAGGGGCGCCGTCAGGGCGGGCTCGGCCCGCTCAGACGGATCGACGACACCACCGTTGACCGTCACCCCAGCTCAATGCCCTGGGCCTGGGCGAGCAGAGCCTCGAGCACAGCGCGTGTCGCGGGACCCGGCTCGGTGCGGGTCGAACGGTGGCGCACCACCAGCTGACGCACGCCCAGCCCGGGGAGGCGCACCACGCTGACCTCATCGGGGACGAGTCCGGAGTAGACGGCCAGCTCGGGCAGGAGCGCGCACCCCAGGCCCTGACCGACCATGGCCAGGACGACGTCGTAGTCGTAGGCGACATGCCGCATGGTCAACGGCACCCCCAGCTGACGCTCCAGACGGTCCAGGGCGAAGGCGCCGGCGGTCTCCGGAGCCAGATCGATCCAGGTTGCGCGCGCCAGGTCCGCCAAGGTCGAGGGGGCCGCCTGCTCAGCCGGCACGACGACGAGCCAGGACTCGTCCAGTAATGGAATGTCAGTCATGCCCCGAGGCGCCGCGGGAAGCGTGTGCTCGTCGCGCTCGATGAGGACCATGTCGAGCTCGCCCCGACGCAGCCGGGACAAGGCGTTGCGCTCCTCGACCTCCTCGACGATCACCTCCAGCTCCGGGCTGGTGGTCGCCAGGGAGCTCAGGAGCGGCAGGAGCAGCGCGCGGACGGCGGAGGCGAAGCCCCCGACACGCACCACGCCGGAGGGGATGGAGTCGTCCAGGTCCGCCAGCTCACGGCGCACGGTGGTCAGCTCGTCCTCGATGCGCTCGGCAGCGTCCGCCAGAACCTTCCCGGCCGCCGTGAGCACGGCTCCGGCGGGTGTGCGGTCCAGGACCCGGGCGCCGCACTCGCGTTCCAGAAGGCGAATCTGCTGGGAGACGGCCGACGGCGTTATATGAAGGAAATCTGCCGCTGCGACGACCCCTCCGGCTCGGTGGACGGCCAATAGAACCGAGAGTCTCTGAGGCAATACCTGCATGAAGTAAATCTACATCCCTTATGCAGATAGATGCGATTGACCTTCATCCGGGGGTGTCTAAGAATCGTCCTCGTGAACGACGTGCTCTCCTCCCTCATCTCTATCGGCGGCTGGATCGGTGCCGCTGAGCTCCTCGTGGCCTACTTCTTGGTCTCCAAGGGCACGATCGCAGGCGATTCACTCAAGTACCAGGCCCTCAACATCACCGGCTCCGTGCTGCTGACGATCAACTGTGCAAGCTCCGGGGCCTGGCCCAGCGTCATCGCCAACGCCTTCTACCTCCTGGTGGGTCTCAACATCCTGTTCACGGTGAAGCGGGCCTACATCGCCCAGTTCTCGCGCCGGCAGAAGGAGGAGCTGTGGTCCCGGATGCACCCGCGCCGACGCTCCTCCGTGGTCTCAGCAGGCTTCGTCGAGCAGGCCTGAGGGCACAGGCCTCCTTCCCCACTTCACCTTCCACCTACCCTTTTCGACGCAGTCAGCCCTGTGGGCTCACTGCGTCGTCGTCATCCGGGCCGAGCCAGTGGCGGTGATGGTGAAACCCTCTGCCGGAAGGATCCCCCAGGGCAGGAAGGGCGGCCGGGAACGAGCCTGCAGCGTCACCACAGCGGTCCGGCTGTCGGCGGCTCCGGCACTGATCATCGTGATCCCCTCCAACCTGGCGGCTGCCGGCTGGGCGGACAGGTCCTCGGCCGCCTTGCCTCTCACCCCCATGTCGGTAAGGGCTCCCGGTACGGTATCCGTGGCGCCGCCCCCGTAGTAGGGGTGTGCATCCATGCTGTCTGCTCCCGCGGCCGCGGCCGAGTCCGCCAGCGATGTGAGGGTTTTGAGGTCGAGGTAGACGGCGGTCGCCGAGGCAGCGACGAACAGCAGCGCGAGGACGACGCAGATGAGTCCGACTCCCAGAAGAAGCGTCTGCCCGTCCTCCTCGCGGCGTAACCGATGCACCAAGGCGCGGGCCCGCCGCTGAGCGGTTCTGGGGCCGGTCGCCCTGTTCACTGCTCCTCCTTGCCCGGCAGGGTGATGGAGCGCTCAGTGTCCACGACGACGACGTCGCGACCGATCCCCAGCGAGGCGAAGCCCGGAAGGTCCACACCGGCTGAGACCTTGACCGTCGCCGGCTGCCCCCGGGCGCAGCCGTGAGCACAGTTCACCGACAGGGAGCCGGAGGGATCGGCGTCGACGCCCTGATCGGACAGGGACAACTGCATCGCCACCTGCGCGTTATCCATCGCGGAGGGCGAGTCATCGACCTCCAGGACCCGACTGGCGGCGTCAGCCGCCGAGGCGACGGCGAAGGTCGTGGCCTGGATCTGAGCAAGCGTGACCACCAGGTAGAGCACAGGCACCACCAGGACGGCACTCCACCCGATGAACTCGACGATCGCGTTGCCCTCCTCCCGGATCACGAGCCGCCGGAAGCTCCGGCCACCTGCCCTCAGGGCCTCTCGGCGCCGGCTGACAGGCTGCCCGGCTGTCACGAGGTCCGGGATCACCCTGGGTAATCGCGACACGGCACCGCGCCCGCGACGCCGTGAACCGGTCATGGACATCACCCGCACTCACTTCTCCCGAATCAAGGAGGACTCATCGACAGCGTGCCCGGTGGCCCTTAGCGTCCCTCCGGGTCCGAAAAGCCCCAGGACCGGAAAGGGAGCGGTCACCGTCACCTCGACGATCATCAGCTCACCCGAGGGGACCCGCGAGACGGTGACGGTGTCCACGTAGCCGCGCCTCAGGGCGGCGTCGGACAGAACCTGTACCCGCTGGCGCGCCTCGGCCTCCGTGCCCCCGACCAGAGCGGCTCGACGGGCGCCGTCGCCTGCGGCATCGGTGAGGACGTTGCGGGCGTAGACCCCCAGGACGACCTGGATGAGCGCCACGAAAACGGTGATGACGAGCGCACCGACCATGACGAAATCAACGACGGCCGAGCCCGAGTCGTTCTGCGCGCTGAGGCGGTTGGGGACCAGCCGACGCGGTGCGCAACCGCCCCGCGGGAACGCGCCTCGGCGAGGGGCTCGTTCAGATCGCACCGGTCACCTTCGCAATGGCGTTGAGGAAGACCTCGGTCAACGCGCTGCCGGCCACCGTCCACAGTGCCACCACGAGACCGGCGGTCATGAGGGTCACCAGGACCCAGCCGGGGACGTCACCACGCTCATCGCGCAGATCGATCCGGGCCGCGCCGGCGGCACGCCATGACCGGGAACCGTGTTGAGAAGGGCGAAACGAGGGAGGGATGAGGCGCTTCATGACTGCTCCTTGCTGTCGGGGGGGGATCTGAGCGAGAGGATGATGGATGGTCAGGTTCTGGAGGCGCAGGAGGGCGACAGTGACACTCACACCCCCAGCCTGAGGACGAACAGCCCCGGGAAGAGGGCGAAGACAACGGTGATGGGCAGGACGAGGAAGACCACGGGGACCATCTGGGCGATCTCACGTCTGCCGCCCTCCTCCATGAGGTCCTGGCGCGCCGCCTCACGCACATCGGTGGCCTGGGAACGCAGGACGTCCGCCAGTGGTGTACCGCGTTCAAGGGCCACGACGATCGCCTCGCACAGCCGGGTGACGTGGACAGAGCCGACTCGCCGCTCCATACGGTCCAGGGCGGTGGACAGGACCGTGCCGGACCGAATGTCGGTCAGAGTGGTGCCCAGCTCGTCGACGAGGTCTCCGTGGCCAAGAGCGACGATGCGCTCGATGGCCGGGACCGGGCCCTGGCCGGCCCCCACCGCCAGGGCGAGGAGCTCGACGACGTCGGGCAGCTGCGCCTCGATCCGTGACAGCCGCTTCGCCACTGCCCGGCCGAGCCACCAGTCACGCGCAGCGGCCCCGGCCACCGTCGCCATGAGGCACAGGAGGACGAGCCCGGGCACGTTGACGGCCCGGACCAGGGCCACCAGGCCTCCGGAGGCCAGGACGAGCAGGAGCGCCGTCGTCGACCACAGGACCTGCTGAAGCCGGAACTGGTCGACCCCCAGTGGTGAGCCCGACCGCGTCAGGCGCCGCCGGACCGAGTCGGCCGACGACCCCAGGGAGTCCATCAGCCTGCCGAGACTGAGAGCACCTGCCGTGGAGGCCATGAGCAGACCAACGACGGTGCTGCCATCCGAGGCCGGCCCCGCCGGAGCGGTCAGGAGGCCGGAGGTCGTGGGCCGGCGATGGACGTAGGGCTCCAGGCGGGCCATGAGTGTGGGCCGGCGCCGGCGGAGGGCTGAGATGACACTCAGGACGCCCACGGCCCCCACCAGCCCGGCGAGTCCTCCGGTGAGCATTGCGTTCATGGGGCTCATCGCAGTGTCCTCTCCTCCTCGGGGAGCCGTCCCAGGCGCAGCATGAGCCGGTAGGCGATGACCGATACGACGGCGCCGACCAGGAGAATGATGGCTCCAGCGGTAGTGGCATAGGCGTCCGCCGCTTGGGGCCGGGTGGACAGCAGCGCCAGGACCAGCCACGGGGCGGCGACCGCGACCTTGGCACCGTTGACGGTCCAGGACTGGCGCGCCTCGAGCTCCCCTCGGGTGCGCATGTCCTCACGCAGCATCTGCGACAGGGAGCGCAGCAGCGTCCCCAGGTCGGTGCCACCGACCTCATGAGCCAGGCGCAGAGCCTCAACGATCCGGTCGGCGACAGGGTCGGCGAAACGGGCCTTGAGCCGGTCCAGGGAGCTGTCGAAGCGAGCGGAGGCGGCGTAGTCGGCGGCGAAGGCCCGGAACTGGGGGCGGACGGCCTCCGGTCCGCGCTCGCCGAGGTTGGTCAGCGCCTCCGGCAGGCTCATGCCCGCGCGAACGCCGGAGACGAGGGTGTCGACGGCCTCGGGCCACACCTCGCGCAGTCGGGTACGGCGGTTGCGCGCTCGGGAGGAGATGATGAGGAAGGGGATGGACGTGAAGATGGCGGCGAAGGCGAGGGCCACCGGCCAGGCCCGAGACATTCCCAGAAAGACCAGGCCGATGAGCAGCCCAAGACCGATCGAGCCCAGGACGAACATCGTGGGGCTGGTGCGGCCGGCGCCGGCCTGGACCAGGATGTCGGCCAGGAGACGGGAGCGCCTCGACCGCCACTGGGGCGGGTCGGAGGTGCAGGCCATCCAGATGAGGAGCATCCCGACTCCGGCCAGGAGCCCGGCGACGGCGCCCATCAGTAGGCCTCCTGGGCATTGGCGGGGCGGGCGTTGAGCAGGGCGGTCAGGTCGTGACCGGCCCGGTTGAAGCGTTCGGCGGCGTCGGGCGCTCCGGCTCCCCGTACGAGGTTGCCGGCGGGGTCGCGGTGGAAGACGTTGGAGAGCTCAATGATGCCGTTCTCGACCCGACCGGACAGGGCCGCGACCTCTCGGACGGTGCGGCGCCCGCTGCGATCCAGGTCGAGGTGGACGACCAGGTCGATGGCGCTGGCGACGGTGGGGACCACGAAGTCGCTCGAGACGTTCTCCCCCGCTAGCAGCGGGAGCGTACAGATCTTGATGACGGCCTCCCGAGCAGAGTTGGCGTGGATGGTGCACATCGAAGGAAGACCGGAGTTCATGGCGATGAGCAGATCAAGAGCCTCGGCCTCACGGACCTCTCCGATGAGGAGTCGGTCGGGACGCATGCGCAGGGCCTCCTTGACCAGGCGCCGCAGACTGATCTCTCCGACGCCCTCGAGGTTGGGCGGCCGGGTCTGCATCGCCACGCAGTCCCGGTTGCGCAGAGCGAGCTCGAAGACCTCCTCGCAGGAGATGACCCGCTGCGCGCCCGGGATCGCTCCGGCCAGCGCCCTCACCATCGTGGTCTTGCCGGCCTGGGTGGCACCCGAGACCAGGATGTTGAGGCCGGCCTGTACGGAGGCGTCCAGGAAGGCGGCGACCTGGCTGGTCAGAGACCCCATGCGTACGAGGTCGCTGGTGCGTGAGGCACGGGAGGTGTGCTTGCGAATGTTGACCGCCCAGTGCTGGGAGGTGATGGGCGGGATGACGACGTGCAGCCGCTGTCCCCCGGCGAGCTGGGCGTCGACGAAGGGGCTGGACAGGTCCAGGCGGCGCCCGGAGGCCCGCAGCATCCGCTCGACCAGAACGGTGAGGTCCTCGCTCTCCAGGATTGTGGTGGTCAGCTCGGGGCGTCCGGAGCGGGCGACGAAGACGCGGCCGGGGGCATTGACCCAGATCTCCTCAATGGACTCGTCATCGAGGTAGCTCTGGAGCGGTCCCAGCCCCGCCATGGAGTCCAGCACGTGGGAGCGCGCCCCCGGAGGATCGATGAGCGGCGGGACGAGTCCGGCGTCGGAACGGCGCAGATAGTCCTCCTCGGCCTCGGTGATGAGCTGCTCGAGGCCGGAGGCGTCCTTGAGGGGGTCGATGCCGCGAGCGCGCACCAGCTCGCGAATCTCCGTCAGGAGAAGATCGGCAGCGTCCATGATGCCTCTCAGCGTGGATGTTGGGTGAAGGGATGAGTCAGGATGAGCGAGGACCGACCAGGGGTTCTGCGTTGAACCGTGACACACCGGCCGGTCGGTGACCAGTGTCACGGATAAACTTTAGGGCACCTGGTCGCTCCATAGCCACCACCTCCGCAGAACCTGTGGATAACTTCGACCTCATGGCGTATTCCTCAAGCCGCCTCCCACGGCTGCGGACGTTTGCCGCCAGCGGACGGGCGCGGCTGTCCTGCGAGATATAGGACCTGTCGCCTACGGTTGGACCATGTCACAGCCTCCGCAGTCCCCGGACGCCCCCGGCACCACTGATGTCGACGGCGGTGTCGACAGCCTCACCGACGAGGCGACCTCCGACGTCGAGCGTGCTGCGGCTCAAGCTGCCGACGACCGCAGTGAGCACAGCGGTCCCCCCGATGACCAGGACGCCGGCTATGACGACGACTATCGCGCCCCCGTCGTCGTCGCTCCGCTGCCCGGGGCGTCATCCGGCCCTGCGCGGGGCGGCCAGCGGGCCTCGGCGCCCCAGGTCGCCGAGGCTCCCCGCCCCCATCACTCCGCGCTGTCCCTGGCCGCGATGGCGAGCGTCGCCGTCGGCGGCCTCAACCCGACTCGGCTGGCGCTTCCGCAGTCCGAGACTCCCGAGCGGCACATCATCGGCGTCATCGACACCCAGGGCCGGCACTGGGAGGTCCATGAGGCCCGTACCGATGCCGTAGGCGCCTCCTTGGAGGCCGAGGCCGAGGTGCTGCGCCGCATCGGCCGGGTCGTCGACGACGGACGGCTCTCCTTCGATGTTCCTCGCGTCGCCGGGTCCCTGCGGCAGAAGGACGCCCATATCCAGGTCCGCTCCCATGTGGAGGGCAAGCCGATCCCGGTGGAGACGCTTCGACCGGGGCCGGGGATGTCGGCGGGCCTGGGCAAGGCGCTCGGTGAGATCCACGAGCTGGCCATGACGGTGATCTCCGAGGCGGGCATGCCGGTCTACGACGCCGAGGAGGTGCGTCGGCGCTGGCTGAGCCTGCTGGACGACACCGCCGCAACGGGCAGGACCCCGCCGGCGCTGCTGGGGCGCTGGGAGCAGGCGCTGGAGGACACCGCCCTGTGGCGCTTCCGCCCCACCGTGGTCCACGGCGACCTCGCCGAGGAGAACGTCCTGGTGGCCGGCGGCACGGTGGTCGCCGTGCGGGGCTGGTCCCAGGCGCATGTGGGTGACCCGGCCGAGGACCTGGCCTGGGTGTACTCCTCGGCACCGGTGGACTGCCTGGACTCCATTGAGGACGCCTACGACATCGCCCGCTCCGAGGGCGTCGACCGGCACCTGCGTGAGCGGGCCGAGCTGGTCAGCGAGCTCAGTCTGGCGCGCTGGCTGCTGCACGGGGTGAGGACCGGGGACAAGCCGGTCATCAATGACGCGGTCGCGATGTTGGAGGACCTGGCCGCCCAGGTGGGTGACGCCCCGCTGGTGGAGCCGGCCACACCCCGACTGGCGCCGGTCCCCGGGGTTCGTGAACCGGCTGAGCCCGACGCCGTCACCAACCCGGTGGCCATGGTGCGCGTCGACGACGAGGACGACTGACGCCGCGTCGGCGCCTCGCCCGGGATCAGGTCAGCGGGTTGTGGCTCATGAGTGCCAGGAAGGCGATGGCCCACACCAGGTTGACGATGTTGAACAGGGCCCCGTCCAGCAGTGGCTTGCCGGGATAGGGCAGGCGGGTGAGGGCATACCACGGGAGGGCCTGCACCGGTGGGGTCAGGAGCAGCGACCATCGAGGGAAGGCGGTGGCTCCTGAGCCCAGAGCAATGCAGACGAGGAGCCAGCCCAGCGCCGTCAGCCCGATGGCGGGGCACCAGGCTTGCATGAGGAAGCGGTAGAGCCTGCGCGCGTGCTCCAGGGCGGCGGGGTCGGGCCCTTCGCTGTCCTCCTTCCCGCTGCTCGCCGCCCTGGCGGCTACGTACGCCTGATGGGCGGTGTGGGCGCGCTCCGAGGCCAGAGCGAGCGGGTAGAAGGAGGCGTGGGCCAGGGGCGAGAGGCTGAACCCGACGCCGAGCAGCACCGCGCCCGCCACCCCCACCGGCGATCCGCGCAACAGCGCCCAGTGCGCATAGAGACCGGCGAGCATGAGCGGGATGGAGTAGTTGGCGACCAGCGCGCCCCATCGCAGGCGAGGCTCGTTGACGCGCGTGTAGAAGGCGTAGGCGTCGTCTCCCATGAGGTCGATGAACTCGCCGTGCTCGTGCCGGTCAGGCCGACGGAATCCGACGATGAGCGCGTCGCCGAGGATCCAGCACAGGGCGCTGATGAGGAAGGCGACAATCGACCAGGTCACCAGCATGTGGGTTCTCCTTGCGGCGTCGGGTGCGAAGAGTCGGTGCGCCGGGCCAGGACCGGCCGTGCCTCTGGTCGAGCGGCCGAGCCCGGGCGGCCCTGAGGCTGACGTTAGCCTTGCTGCTCGGGTGCGGGAAGAGGTGTCATCTCGTCGGGTGGGGAGCCCGGTGTCAGAGCTGACTCGATCTGGTCGAGGTCGAGCAGGCCCGCGGCGGTGAGCTCATCGACGCGCCCTCCGGGATAGTCGACGTACACGTAGGCGGCGCGTACCGAGCCGGTGGGCACGCCCTGGGAGGCCGCCCAGGCATGGACGTAGACGCTGAGCTGGTCCACTGGCACCTGGCGTCGCCCGGTCTTCCAGTCGACGATGAGCCACCCGGCCCCGTCCGAGCGGCGGAAGACGGCGTCCATGCGGCAGCGCAGGGTGGTGGCGCCGATGGTGATCTCCCGGTCGGTCTCGGTCTCGGCCAGAATGTAGTCCTCCAGGAGCGGCAGGTTCTCAGCGGTGTCCAGCCAGCGCTCGATGCGGTCCCGGTCCTTGGGCCCGAGGCTGTCGGGGACACCAGCCTGCCCCAGGCCGAATAGAGTGCCGCGTGCGCTCAGGCGCTGGGCGACGGCGTCGTGGAAGACGGTTCCGAGCCGTCCGGCGGCGCGGGGCTCAGGTGGAAGCGGACGACGTAGGTCGAGCGCGAACTGCCGGCGGTCGGCGCGCAGGTCGTCCAGGCGGGTGGCGGCCAGGTGCTCGGGCAGGCGGACAGCAGGTCCGCTGCTCAGGGCCCGTGAGTGCTCAGCCAGGAGGAGTCCCGCCTCGAGTCGCCACCGCCGCACGGTCTCGTCGTCGGGCTCCGCCTGCACAGGGACCTCCTCGGCGGGGCCGGTTCCGCTCATGGCCGCGGCGACCTGGGCGGCGGCCGCGTGCCGGGCCCGGCGCGCAGCGGCGACCCGGTCGGCGATCGGTGCGTCCTCCCCCGTGGTCTCCGGGGTCTGGCTGCTCTGTGTCTCCATCCCGCCCGCGTCGAGGGGCCAGGTGCCCACCTGGGTCAGTGCGGTCAGTGGGTTGGGGCGGGACTCATCGAAGTCGACCCAGCCGTCCGCGTAGGGAAGGAGGAGGTCGCGTCGCTGGAGCTCGGTGAGGAAGCGTGAGGGCCGGCGGGGCTTGGAGGCGGTCTTGGACAGGTGGGAGCCGGTCAGGAGGAGCTCGTGGCGGGCCCGGGTGAAGGCGACATAGGCAAGGCGGCGCTCCTCGCGCAGGCTCTGGCGCCCGAGGGCCTCCTTGTAGGCGGTCATCGTCTCGGTCAGGAGGGGCTTGTCCGTGACAGCCGGGTCGAGGTCCCCGACGGTGAAAGGGGGCAGGTCGCCGGCGTCGGCCCGCAGTGGGAAGGGGAAGGTTGAGGTGCTGCCCATCCAGCCGGTCTCCGCGACACGAAGATCGTCCTTGACGGCGCTGGTGTAGGAGGGGAAGACCTGCTCGTCCATGCCGGGGACGGCGATGACGTCCCACTCCAGGCCCTTGGCGGCGTGGACGGTGAGGATCTGGACCGCCCCGGGCGAGGGCTCGACCTCGGGGGCGCTCATGGCGTCCTCGTGCTCCTCGGCGGCGTCGAGCCAGTCCAGGAAGCCGGTGAGTGTGGGGGCGTCGGTGTCCGTGGCGAAGGCGCGGGCCGTCTCGTGGAAGGAGTCGAGGGCTCGGTGGCCCATCGGGTGGCCGACCCGGGCGGCGATCTCGATGTCGAGGTCGAGTGCCTGCTCGGCCAGGGCCACGAGGTCTGGCAGAGGCAGGGAGACGGCCTCCCGGATGCGTCGGATCGCCCGGGCGGTGCGCAACGCGACGGCCCGCCCGGCCTCGGTCAGGTCCCGGGTCGCCGCAGCCTCTTCCTGCGCACCTTCCTCATCCCATCGCAGCAGGGTGTCCAGGGCCTCGCTGAGCAGCGGGGAGTCGGCCTCGACCTGGTCGCCGTGAGCCCCCGGTCCCTCCTGGCCGCCTTCGGGCGCGGGACGGGTGAGCTCACGGGCCAGCGTTGCCAGGGCGCGCAGGTCGCTGGCGCCGATACCGAAACCGGTCAGCAGCCTGACCGCCCGGTCCCCGCGCTCCGGGTCCGAGGCCACGGTCAGCAGGGCGCGGACGTCGGCGACCTCGGGGACGTAGAGCATCCCCCCCAGGCCGACGATCGTGTAGGGCAGGCCTGCCTCCTCCAGCTCGGCGGCGATGGGATCCATCTGCGCCCGGGTGCGGCACAGGACGGCCATCTCGGCACTGGGAGACCAGCGCTCGGAGAGGAAGGCGACGACCGTGCGGGCCTCCTCGGCGGGGTCCTGGAGGAATGCCCCGTGCACCGCCCCGGGCTCCAGGCCGAAGGCTGCGGGGCGGGCCCGCAAGGGGGCCACGGTGATGTGCTCGCCCACCGGGTCCCCGTCCTCGACGACGCCGGAGCGCAGGGGCCCGGAGACGACGTTGGCGACGTCCAGGATGGTGGAGTCGTTGCGCCAGGAGGTCGACAGCTCCAGGACGGGGGTGGCGTCGGCCGGTGACGCCCCAGAGTCGAGGCGCGCGGTGCCGGTGGGGTTGAAGCGCTGGTGGAAGGTGTCCAGCGCTCCGGCACTCGCTCCTCGCCACCCGTAGATGGCCTGGTGGGGGTCGCCGACGGCGGTCACCCCGGAGTCGGCGAAGAGGGCGGACAGGAGCCGGACCTGGGCCACCGAGGTGTCCTGGAACTCGTCGAGCAGGACCGCGGGGTACTGGGCCCGCACCTGGGCGGCGGCTTCGGGGACGGACTCGGCGATGGTGCAGGCCAGGGCGATCTGGTCACCGAAGTCGAGCAGGCCGTGGCGACGTTTGTGCTCATGCAGCTCGGCGACGACGTCGAGCAGGGCCTCCCACTCGGCCATGACGGCGGGAGCCTTGCCGATCAGGGTCTTGCAGCCCTTGATGGCGGCCAGGGCGGTGAACTGCTCGGTCAGGTCGGCCAGGTCCTTGGCGGCGTCCTCAATGGTCAGCAGGTTCTGGCTCAGGGCGTCGCCCAGGACCAGGGTGGCGCTCGCGTTGTGGCTGAGGCTCTCGTTGGGCAGCGGGAGTGTGCGCGCCTCGAGCAGGGAGGCGACGATCTGCCAGGAGCGGGCCTGGGTGATGAGGGTCGAGTCGGGGTCCACGCCGATGCGCAGACCGTGGTCGCGCACCAGGGTGCCGGCGAAGGAGTTGTAGGTGGCGATCATCGGCTCGCCGACGTCGGTGGCGTCAGCGGCGCCGCCCGCTCCGCTGTCATCATCCGGCGCGGTGGACGGGAGCAGGCCGGCCGCGCTGAGCCCGGCCAGGCGGGAGGCGACGCGCTGGTCGAGCTCGGCAGTGGCCTTGCGGGTGAAGGTCAGTCCGAGGATCTGGTCGGGGCGGACCTGCCCGGTGGCGACCAGGTGGACGACCCGCTGGGCCATGGTGGCGGTCTTGCCCGAGCCGGCTCCGGCGACCACCAGGAGGGGGCTGAGCCGGTGGGCGATGACGCGCGCCTGCTCCTGGGTGGGCGTGTGGATGCCGAGCGCTGCCGCCAAGGCCTGCGGGGTGAGCTCGCGCGAGCCGGTGGTGGGGGTCATGAGACGACTCTCCTTCCCTCGACCTGGACGGGGCAGGAGTCCTTGACCCTGCAGGTACGGCAGTGCTCGCCGGTGCGGGCCTCGATCACGGGGCCCACTCCGGCCACGGCTGCTGAGGCCACGAGGTCCTCGGCCCAGTACTCCTCACGGCTCCGGGCAGCACCGTTCGCTTCACTATCCCCCACCTTCTCCGTGGGCTCGTCCGTGGCTTCGGTGGTTGCGGGGCTGGGGTCGAGGGCGGCGCCCGGCGGAGCCAGGACGTAGCCGTCTCCTGAACGTTTGGAGGGCTCCTTGCCCAGGAGCACGAGGGCTCCGCCGACGACGTCGAGGCCTTGCGCGCTCAGGGCCAACCGGTAGGTGGCCAGCTGGGGGTGGCGCTGGACGTCCTTGGGGACGCGCTGCCCGGTCTTGAGGTCGATGACGCGCACTGTGCCGTTCCGGCCGATACCGGCGGGGTCGTCCGGGTCGTCTCCCGTGCGGCCGCCGGGGCGCTCGAGACGGTCGATACGCCCGGAGATCCTGACCGGGACGGCGTCAGCCCCTTCCACCGGCATGCGGAGGCCGGCCCGCTCGCGGACCTCCGGGCTGAGGACGCGCAGGGGGATGTCCACGTCGGCACGGACGGGCTGCTCGACGTCGGCACGCACGCCCAGGGCGTCGCAGTCACTCAGGTAGGCGTCGAGGCGCTCGATCATGGCACGAGCACGGTCTGTGGCCAGACCCCCCTGCCACGTGGCGGGGTAGCCCAGGTCGGTCAGGCGTTCCTCGAAGGCCTCTCGCAGAGCGGGACCGCGCAGGTGCTCGCTCTCCGCCCGTTCGGCGATCTCGTGGACGAGGCTGCCCAGGGCCTGGGCGTCGCTGGCGGGCGCCGATCCGCCGTTGCGGGTCAGGAACCACTTGAGCGGGCAGGCGGCCAGACCCTCGACGTCGGAGGGGCTGACCCGTATCCGTTCCCCCTGGGCGACGAGGGGGGTGTGGGAGGTGGGGCCGGCCGCGCCGATCCAGGTGGCGGGATCGGCACCGGATACGCCTTGGCGGGCGAGGTCGGCCAGCAGGTCGACAGCGACCCGGCCGCGCCGGCGTTCGGTGTCGGTGGCCCCCTCGAGGTTCCCGCAGATGGCGGCGTGGCGCAGCTCCCCCACCAGGCCGCGCAGGGTGAGGTCCCCGGTGTCGGGGCTCAGGAGGGGGGCTCCGTCGGCGTCGGTCAGGGAGATCCCGGCACTGTGGGCGATCTCGGTCAGGAAGGGCGAGGGGGCGTGCTCGGCGTCGGCGGTGGCCGTCAGTAGGAGGCGCCTTGTGGCGCGGGACAGGGCCATGATGAGCATGCGGCGCTCGTCGGCGCGCACCTGTGCCCGGGCGGCGGCGATGGCGCCGCTGCCGCCGGTCCCGTCCCCCGGGGCTGTGGTGCCTGCTGTCAGGCGTCCGGTGACGGCGTCGACGAGGAGGCCGGTGCGGGTCAGGGAGTCCCTCAGGCGCAGGTCGGGCCAGCGGTCCCGTTCCAGCCCGGCGACCACGACGAGCTCCCACTCCTGGCCCGCGCAACGCGCCGGGGTCAGGACGGCGACGCCCTCCGGGCGCCGGCCCTGGGGGGCGACGGAGTCCGAGGGCAGGACCTCGGCGTCGAGCTCGGCCAGGAAGCTGGAGGCGTCCTGGCCCGGATGGCGCTCGGCCCAGACCTCGGCCCGTTTGAACAGGGCCGTCACGACGTCGAGGTCGTGCTCGGCGGCCTCGGACAGGAGTGATCGCACGGAGCTTGCGGAGGGCAGCAGGGCGGTGGCCCGCCAGGCCTCGGCCCGGTCAGAGGCGTTCCAGGCGGCCCAGAGCAGGGCCTCGACATCGCGAGGGGCGTCTGCAGGCGTTTCCCCGGTGGCAGTGCGCAGAGCCGCAATGATCCGGGCCGCGGTGAGGAGCCGGTCCGCCTGGGTGCTCAGCGGCTCCCCGTCGAGGGACCGGGCGAAGGCGGATGCCTGCTCGGTGTCGGCCAGCAGGGTCAGGAGGGCGGCGTCGGCACCGGTTCGAGTCCCGGTCCCGGCGGTGGGCTCGGCACGGGCGCTGAGCTCGCCGGTCTCGGTCCCACTGACGCGGGTGGCTGTGGCCTCCGGGTCCTGGCGCAGTCTGCGGCGCAGTCGGCGCAGGTCCATGGTGGTCAGCCCCACCAGGGGGCTGGCGAGGAGGTTGTGGGCGGCGTCACGCTGAGGCGGTTCACCGTGCCCACCCAGCTGGTCGCGGATGGCGGCACGCACGATGTCCAGAAGCGCAGCCGCGGCCGGTTCCGCGCGCAGCAGTACCGCGGGCGTACGGGAGGCCAGGGGCACGCCTCGTCTGCGCAGGTCCCTGGCGAATGTCTCGGCGTCGGCGGCGCTGCGAACGATGACCGCCATCTGAGACCAGGCGATGCCGTGGTGGACGTGCTCGAGCCTGAGTGCCCGGGCGACGTGGGCATGTTCCTGCCAGGTGGAGGAGGCCAGGATCACCTCGACGCCGGCTGCTGCCGCCGGGCGCTCGTCACCGGTCGCATCGGAGGAAGGCCTCGCCGCGGATCGGGAGGCCGGAGTCGTCTGCCGGTGGGCCGTCGTGCCGGTCACCGGGACCCGGGCGCTCTGGTCGGCGACCACCGCCGTGATGGCCGGGTTGCCTCGGTAGCAGGTGGTCAGCCGCAGGCGGGTGGCTCCGAGCCCTGAGCGGTCCTCGGCCTCAATGAGCAGGCTGGGGGTGCCGCCGCGGAAGGTCTCCACCGCGACGTCGGGGTCTCCCAGCACCACGATCTGCGCCCGATGCCCATCGGGATCCGGGGTGGCCAGGGCCGTCAGGAGCCTGGCGGTGGCGGCCGTGCAGTCCTGATAGTCGTCCACGAGGACGAGGTCCGGGACGGGGCGAGGGGCCGTGACGGCGTCGGAGTCCCAGGAGCTCAGGGCTTCCACGACTCGGTCCTGGAGACGAGCCGTGTCCATCTTGCGGGTCTGGGCCCTGCGCTCAGCGCTGGCCCGACCCTGCGCGTCCCAGGTGCGCAGGAGCTGGGACGCGGGCCCCCAGATGGGGACATCGAGCCGGCGTCCCAGGTCGGCCAGCTCGTCGGCATTGACGCCGAGCTCTCCGGCGCGCGCCAGGAGGTTGCGCAGCTCGGAGCGGAATGCACGCGACCCGGTTGCCTCGGTGGGCAGCCCCGGCCAGGTGACGGTACTGATCATCGAGGCCAGGGCGGAGTCCTCCTCCGCCCCGGCCAGAAGAACCGGGGGCGGCAGCGGGTCTGGCCGCATGGTCAAGGAGGTGGTCAGGATCGTCAGGGCGAGGGCCGCGGGAGTGCGCACTCGTACGACGCCGTCGCCATGACCCTCACGCAGCAGGTGGGCTGCTCGGCCACGCAGCCAGTCGGCCCGCGCACGGGTGGGGGCGAGCAGGACGGCGTCCCGGCCGCCGGCGACCGCCTCAGCCAACAGCCGGAGGGCCAGAGAGGTCTTACCCGTCCCAGGAGCCCCCAGGACGACGACGTTGGAGCCCTCGGCCACGCGATCCAGGACCCGTTGCCCATCGGCGTCGGCGGCGGGCAGCTCGGCCACCTCGGTGGGCGGAAGGAGACGGACGGGATCCTGGGGCATGGGACCATCTCACCACGGGCCGCTGACAGGAACGCGCACCGTTAACGGATCGTCACCGGTTGCGGACCCAGAACTCAGGAGAACCGACGACTCATGTTCCGCGTGGCGCGAAACGGCGCGGCTCCTGGGGCGCTCAAAGGGCTGGTGCGGCCGGGGCCCCTCTAGGATCATGGCAGGTTCACGCCCCTCTCCCCCGATGGGCGCTATGCCGCTCAAACGGCACACAGACGATGCGAAGGAGCCCCATGCAGGTCACGATCGGAATCAAGCACGCCAGCCGCGAGCTCTCCCTGGAGACCTCCGACTCTCAGGAGAAGGTGCTGGCCGCCGTGGCCGATGCCGAGACCAAGGCCGTCACCCTCACTGATGACAAGGGTCGTAAGGTCTTCGTCCCGGCCGGGTCCCTGGCGTACGTGGAGCTCGGCGAGACCGAGCCCCGCCGGGTCGGCTTCGGCATTTGAGCCTCGAGCTCTCCACATCGGCGCCGCCTCCCAGAACGGGAGGCGGCGCCGTTTGACGTGAGTCGGGAGCAAGCAAACCGATGCCCCTCGAGGCCGCCCGGTGCCCGGCAGGCCCGGTCGCCACCATTAGTAGGCTGGGGTGCATGGACCACCAGGACGGCCAGTGGGGCCTGCTCAGTCAGTGGATCACGCAGTCGCAGCGCATCGTCTTCTTCGGCGGCGCCGGGGTCTCGACCGAGTCGGGAATCCCAGACTTCCGAGGCGCCAAGGGCTTCTACCACCAGGACCGGGAGATTCCCCTGGAGCAGGTCCTCTCCATCGACTTCTTCACCGTGCACCCGCAGGCCTACTGGGAATGGTTCGCCCAGGAGAACGCCCGCGAGGGCGTGGCCCCCAACGCGGCGCACAGGTTCGTGGCCGGCCTCGAGAGGGCCGGGAAACTGTCTGCCGTGGTCACGCAGAACATCGACGGCCTCCACCAGCGGGCCGGCTCCGAGCGGGTCCTCGAGCTGCACGGCAACTGGTCGCGTCTGACCTGCACCGGCTGCGGTGAGCACTTCACCCTGGACGACGTCGACGAAGCCCGCTCCGGCGAGGTTCCCCGCTGCCCCGGGTGCTCCTCGGTGCTGCGCCCGGACATCGTGTTCTACGGGGAGATGCTGGACAGCGATGTCATGGAGGGCGCCGTCCGGGCCATCTCGGAGGCGGACCTGCTGATCGTGGCCGGCACGAGCCTGGTCGTCTACCCGGCGGCGGGCCTCATCGACTACTACGCCGGTGAGCGCCTGGTCCTCATGAACGCGACTCCCACACCGTATGACTCCCGCGCCGACCTCATCATCCGTGAGCCGGTCGGGCAGGTCTTCCAGGAGCTGGAGCGCAGGAGCCGGCAGCCCTAACCGATCCCCTGATCCTCAAGGTCCACGTAGCGCTCGGGCGCCGCGGCCGCACTGAGGGTGGCCGCGTAGTCGGGCACCTCGCTCTGGAGGGAGCGGTCCGTACGACGGTAGCCCGACGACGGCAACGAGGACTTCTTCGGAAAGGTCATCTCAGGACGCTCCACGTGCTCGTAGGGAATGGACTCCAGCAGGTGGTGGATCATATTGAGGCGGGCCTTGCGCTTATCGGCTGACTCCACGACGTGCCAGCGCGCGGAGTCGATGTCCGTGTGGACGAACATCTCGTCCTTGGCGCGCGAGTAGTCCTCCCAACGGGGCAGGGCCTCCAGGTCGGTGGGTGAGAGCTTCCAACGTCGCATGGGATCGGTCATGCGCGACTTGAAGCGCTTGTACTGCTCCTTCTGGGGGACGGAGAACCAGTACTTGCGCAACAGGATGCCGTCGTCGACGAGCATCCTCTCGAAGACCGGGCACTGCTGGAGGAAGCGCCGGTGCTCCTCCGGGGTGCAGTAGCCCATGACGTGCTCGACACCGCCGCGGTTGTACCAGGAGCGGTCGAACAGGCAGATCTCGCCGGCGGCGGGCAGGTGCGCGATGTAGCGCTGGAAGTACCACTGGGTGCGCTCACGCTCGGTGGGTACGGGAAGTGCGACGACGCGCGCGATACGCGGGTTGAGGTACTCGGTGATCCGTTTGATCGCCCCACCCTTGCCGGCCGCGTCGCGGCCCTCGAAGATGACGACGACGCGGGCTCCGGTGGCCCTGACCCACTCCTGCATCTCGACCAGCTCCGCCTGCAGTCTCAGCAGCTCGGCCTCGTACAGGGAACGATCCATGGTGGGGTGCTTCTTTGCCATGCTTGAGTTTCGCACAGCACACCCCCGGACACGCGGGTAACCCTCAACGGAAACAGAATCAGAGGAGCCCAGTCCTGGAAGGGACTGGGCTCCTCTGGAGTGGTAGCGGGGACAGGATTCGAACCTGCGACTTCCAGGTGCTGGTTAACCGGCTCACAGCGTGGACGCTTCGTCTCGCTCACAACCTGCCATCTCACTTGAGTACACACGTATTCAACGATTCTACACCTGGCAGTCCAAAGAGTCGCCTTTGAGGAATCCGACGGCGCTTACGGGCATCGAAGAGTCCAGGCCTACCTGGAGAAGCGTGCGTGAGAGCCGGCACCGGGATGGTCATATCGATGATGCGTGCCGAACAGCTCAATGCCGACTCCCTGACTAAGACAATGCCTGAATGAAATCATTGAACCCCACGTTAAAGAATGAGAAAAAGCAAATAGAATCATATACTCCACAGGAAACAAAAGATGATCAACGATATTGCCTCTTGAATGGAGGCGAACGACAGTCATACACGGTTACGCTCAGCAACTGGTGCCACACTCTCGCGAGATAGGACGTGAGATTCTTAAGCTGAACGAAACGGCCTGATCAGCAAAAATAAAATAAGCAGCGCCCAGAAAAATATCCAGCAGCCCAGAGTCTCCCTCGGGTGATGGAAGCGATTGCATCTCACGGGGCGATCCACGTACGAGGTCTACGCCATGGCGCGGGTGAGGCTTGGCAAACAGGGGACATGCCGTGCTTTAAGCGCACCCGGCGGCGTCCTCACCAATCCCTGAGCCAGCACAAGGCCCCGATCATCGTCATACCAGCATCGATGAGCGCCTCGAAGAGACCACCAACCGGCGGGCGGCGGGCCATTGTGAGGCGATCGTCGGGACCCACGGGTGCAGTGCTGCGATCGCCCCGGAGAGGGCGAACCACCTGGCTGTCCTCAGCACCAGCCACCTGACCGCCATCACCCAAGAGCACAGACGAACACCCTGCGCCGCCCTGACTACCTCACCCCACGAGAAGCCCCCGAACACCTCCTCATTGCTTCCATCCTTTGACTCCAAGAGCTAGGATCAATCGCATGAACAGTAATCCGACTTTGATCAGCGAGCGTTCCGACCCGGCTATTCAGAGGATAGTAGACATTTCAAAGCCGCAGTTCAAACCTGGCGCGGTCATGTTCCTCGAAGACGAGATCCCCATCCGCGAGGCCATCTTCGGCGGCGTAAAAATCATGGAAGTTTACGCCAACGAAGCCCATGTTCCCGCTGCACTTGCCGAGTTGTGTGCGGAAAGGAAGATCCCTTTCCGCACCATCACCTCCTCCTTGGTTTCGCAAATTTTCAAGGCAGGCCGTCGCCCAGACGTGATGGCCGTCGCACACACGCCGCGGCGCTATCAATTAGATGAAATAGATCTCCGAAACGGTGACGTCGTCGTCCTCGACGGCGTCCGCATCGTCGGCAATATCGGCGCGATCGTGCGATCGGCATTCGCGCTCGGAGCGTCAGGTGTCGTGTTGTGTGGCTCTGAATTGGAGTCCGTGATGGACCGTCGCCTGGTGCGCGCTAGCCGGGGCTACGTCTTCTCGCTGCCGGTCGTGTTGGCTACCGAAAGCGAGCTCATTTCCTGGGCGAGGCAGCACCGCTGCCGCCTGATCGGCTTGGCTGCCAATGGCCAGGTACGAATCGACGAGCTGATGGGCCGCGACGAGCCTTTGGGCCTCGTCTTCGGTAGCGAGCTGTACGGCCTCTCCCCCGAAATGGAGCACGCGATCAACCTGACCGCGTCGATCCCCATGATGCCCGGCGCTGAATCACTCAACGTGTCCGTCGCAGCCGGCATCGTCATGTTCCTCCGCGAACTCGGGCGGTAGCGCACAGGCCGAGGGCCGGCTCGCCTGACGGATGGCGGTTAGTTCTTCCTCAACGATGCAGACAGGCCCACCGGTGGTCGCCGCATCGGCGCACTCGCGCAACCGTTTCTGCGTCTTCCAGAGCGCTCTGGAAGGCGAGACCGGCAGCGTGAGTGGGAGTCAGGATGGCGATCAGCACCGCCGTAGCAGCCCCGGTGCGACCCCATTTCACGGAACTGATCATCCTACTCTCTTTCAGATCAGGATTGTGGACCCCGCAGGGTGTGCCGGTCGAGCCTCGAACGCTCGGGCCAGCAGGAGCGCAACCAGAATCTCTTGATCAGGTCGCAGCCCCAGACGGTTGTTATTGGTGTGGATGTAGTTGGACAGGACAGAGCCGAACGCGGCCCCATCAAGCATGGTGTCGAGCCGCGTCTCGTCGGTTCCAGCCGCCTGCCCAAAAGCCTTCGTCGCAATGGCGAATGTCTCCCCCACATCGGGTGATAGTTCCGCTGAACGCGCTAGGAGCGCCATCACGGGTTCTTCGACTGACTTCCAGACCGGTTTCAGCTGCACTTCAGCGAACCATGGCGCGTATCTCATCCAAAGTTCCGCATAGCGTCGCAAGAAGGGAACCAGCTCGCCACGATCCAGCCCTGCGCCAGCAAGTTCTTCCACAGTGAGGCCCATTCCGGCACCGAGCGGATCGAAAGGCCTGCCCTCAGTTGCAGCAAGGAGCTTCAGGACCGCACACGTCCCGCTGCAGAACAGGTCTTCGGCGATGGCGACGCCGACGGTCCCGCCGTACTTGGCATACTCAGGCACGTAGGACTGGGCTTCTATCGTGCCCGGTGGACGGGGCGCGGCGACAGTCTCCTTCTCCAGCCGGGCCAGGCGCTCCTGAGCCTCGACCTGATCGGTGTACTCGCTCTTATCCTGCTGAGAGAGGGCGGGCATCAGGTCGGCCAGCTGCGAGGACACCTCGGCGGCCTCGGCAGTCTCCAGCCTGAAGCGGACTCGGACGTGGGGACCGCCCTGCCAGTAACGCAGGAAGAAGACGTCGTGGGCCTCGATCCGGGATCGCTGCTGTGCCAGGAGCGCTATCAGAAAGTCGTTGACCCGCGAATGAGGCAGGTAGGCGTGCCAGCAGTGCCAGGTCCTCTGCGGATCAGTCACGCGAGTTCACCTCCACAAAGAACTCCTCGGCGGTGGCGCCCAGCAGCGGGCTGTCGTAGTCGGCGATGTCGGGGAGGCATTCGCGGACAAACAGGACCGTGTCTGGCCGAGACGTTGCCGTCCGGGCGAGGCTGCGCAACAACATCGGGTTGCGGAAGTCCACAAACATCGGCTTGTGCACAGCAGCCTTGCGCATATGGGTGACCCGATCGAGCGACCTGGCCAGTAGCGGGTTACGACCGCCGAGCAGGTCATATTCGGCAACCGTCTGACACAGCACGAAGGCGTGCAACGGCCAGCCTTGAGCCTGACGCCACTCGTCGAAAGCGAGGATCGCCGCCAGGTCGCCCTTGGCGAGTTCCTCCAGGTAGGGGCACTCGGAGGCGGGCAAAGTCCAGGACCGGCGGTCGATGACTACACCGTCGACGGTCAGCCGCCGGGTCTCGACCGAGACGGTGCCGGGCGGCCCGCCCACCAGATCCGCAGCCACCCGCCACGGGTAGAGGATCGTGGGGCTGAGAGCCTCGATCATCTTATACAGCGGCGGTGACCACAGCGGGATGAGGAAGTTCATCGGCATGAGATCGACTGGCGCTCCGGTCTCCCGGTGGACGACGCGGACCGTCTGGTGTTCATCGTCGGGAACTGCAATGAGGTCCTTGAGCAGCAGCCGGTTGGCGGTCGCAGGAACCACGCCGCCCGGGTAGTCGATGACCGCTCCGGCGAGCCGGGGATGAATGTTGAAGTTCAGGCCGAACACAGCGTTGACGTCGGCCTGATGCGGGAACTGTGCAGCGAGGTGCTCGCGCACCGCTGCCTCGAGGCTCCAGCTGTTGTTCTTGGCGGCACCCAGTTCACCGCAGAAGCGGCTGAAGAAGGCGCCGAACCCGGTGTTGACCCCATTCACGATCAGCCCCGTTCCAGAGGGAGCAGAGGCGTCGAGGGCCATCTGGAGGCGAAACGTGATGGATTCCGGCCGGGCCGCGTGCGGGACCAGGCCCACCGCGTCCTTCAGGTCAGCCGCACTGAAGGTCCATCCGTCGTCGCCAACCTGCATGGCATCGACAAGCGCCGACTTGAAGGAACGACGCTCCGCTAGGAACACTTCGGCCTCCTCGCAGGAGCGGCCAGCCAGCACGTCGTCTTGCCCGGCGGTGGGCAGCGCGACGAACTTCTCGAACAAGTCGGTGAGGCTCATCACGCCCCCGACCGAGCGCGAAAACGCGTAGAGGCCGATTCGCTTCAGCTGGCCGTAGTCCATGATGGCCGCCAGGTCACCGAGCGCGTCCAGGGTAGACAGGTGGGATTCGACGACGGCGCGGTCCCACGAAGAAGGCGTCGTCGACGCCACCACGTCCTCGTAGACCGGGGCCTTGAGACTCTCAGCCGGCGGACCGTCGATCGCGAGCCGTTCGGTCAGTCTGTCCACCTGATCACGGATCTGGGCCAGCATGTCGGCACGACGCTCCAGCGAGGACTCGGCGTAGTGCGCTTCCATGTCGACCAGGCTCGTGAGCGGGGCGGCGACGAGGGCAGCACGGTCGCTCGGGTCCTTCGCCACGCCCGCCACCAGGGCCTTCAAGTAGCAGGGGTCCTGCTCGGGCGTCGCCGCCCGCATGAATAGCAGTCCGGATGCCACCAACGCGTTGAGGACGGTCGTCGCCTTCTTGCGGTCCTCGATCTTGGCCGCGAGGAGAGCTACGCACTCGGCCGCCGAGGCCGGTCCCGTCTGGAGACGATCGACGAGGTCACGCAGCACGCCCTCGTTTTTAAGTCGGACGACGGCATACCCACAGTAGCCCCTGGCGCCCAGCTCGCGACTGTTGGCAACATAACGCAGCAGCTCGTCAGTCACTTCCAGCGTCGAGTTGAGGCTGACGTGGCCGATCTCAGACTCGAGATCGGCGAAGGTGCTCAGGCCGAACAGCCAGTTCACCAGCACCCGGTTGGCCCGCACAACGCTTTGTTCGTCGCGCTCGCCAGCCGCGTCGCTCCGGACAGAATCGGCAGGGAAGGCGGAGACGGTAACGAAGCGACCAAACGGGCTCGGCTTGAGCGCTGCACGGTAAAAGAAGTTCGTCAACGACGCCTCCACCGAGCGGGCCTTCGCGGGTTTCCAGGTGGCGCCGCAGTCGGCCTTCATATAACGCTCGATAGAGGCGTAGAGACCCTCGCCCGACAGCTGGACGGCACCGGCGATCGAGTCGTGGTAGAAGAGATCGGCCGCAGCGTGACGCCACTGGGCAATCCAGTCATCGTAGCGGCCGGGAAGACTCTCCTTGAGAACCGCGGCCTGTTCCGCCGCGTCGAGCCAGGGCGCGATCCTGGTGCGGGCCTCATCGGGGATGTCGTCGCGCTTCAGCGCATGACGCACCCGCGTCAGCCGGCCGTTGTGGATGTCCCGGCGCAGGGCGACGAGCCGCCCCCGTTGTTCTCCCGCTGCCTGGACCAGTGGGAGGAGAGCGTCACTGGTCTCCTCCCCCACCTGGGCCGCGTGCGCGCCGGCGGCCTGGGCGCGTTGAACGTCTGCCCAGAACGAGTCAGCCGACAGCGTCCTGAGCCGATCAACGTCCAACCGGCAGATGCGGCCGGTGACGTAGGGACTGATGCTCAGATGCATGGTGAATCTTTTCTCGAGGTGGTGTGGTGCAAGGGGATGGCGAGGCCGGTCATGGGAACGGGTGCGGCGGAGCGGAGGTGAACTCGCTCGGCGCAACCTGGGCCGGGAACGGGAGCGTCGCCTCGGTGAGCCGCGGCAGGCTGTGGACACGCCCCAACTCGTAGCCGAATGTGATGGGAAGCGTGCCCGGCACAACGACGCGGGCAGCGGCGAGTCCCTTCCAGGCGAGTTCGTCAGTCGTCACGTTGGCAGCAAAGGCCTCAAGACCAGCGCTCGCCAACTGTTCGGTGATCCCTGCGACGGTGTCGACGAGGCTGGGTTGCCAGATATCGCGTTCAGCCACCTGATCGTAGGGAGCGACGCCGCCGCTTCCGTCGGTGAGGAAGGCGAACCAGGGGGTCGACGAGCGTCGGCTGCCGAGCATGCAGTGGTCCATCATGGTGTCGACGAGCGAGAGGTCATCAACCATGCGATCGACCCGCTCGGCTTCCTGCGGATAAGTGACCTTGACGGCAGAGAAGATCGCGGCAGCCTCGCGCACGCTCGACGACACAGCCGATGCCAGCGTCAGCCCGCTCCCGGCCGACAGCACCTGCTGAGGACCGTCCTCATCAATCGAGCGGGCGAGGGCGATCACCGTCGGTACGCCCGTGTCCAGCGTGCACCAGTAGATCTGGAATACGGCGCGTAGGAAGAGCTCGGCTCGGGCGACGAGCTGTTGCAACGACCGGGGCGCACCGTGACCCAGATCGAGCCTAGGCAGCGCGAGCCGTCGGTGCCAAGCGAGCAGGAACGAGTCCCGCTCGATCACCTCTAGGAGGCCGTTCAGCACGGCGTCACCGATCGAGGCTCCCAACGCAAAACCGCTCGAGGTGTCAGCGAACAGCGCGCGGTCGCGAGAGACCCGCCAAGCCCAGTAGAGCGCCCGTTCCGGTAGGAACCGACGGCTGCCGTCGACGAGCGAGCGGACCGGCACCCACTGGATCGCCTCGTCCGGCTGAAGCATCTGGAAGCGATCGCCATGATGCTCGTATACCTCCGGACGCAGGTAGCCCAGGGTCGCCGGGTCGATCGCGGCGTCGCCGAGAGAGGCCAGGGTCGCCGTGACCTGACTCTGCGGATGACTGTGGTAGAGGCCCGCGTAACGTTCCAGCGCCTCCAAAACGGCGACGTCGTTGGCAGAGGCGACGGACTCGGTGCGCCCCACGCCGGGCTCCAGGCTCCCGTCAAGCAACGGCACTCCCACTTGGGCTGCCGTAACGGGACCGTCCAGTTCAAGCAGGGGGTGCTTGAACACGGTGTGAGCGCCTACGAACGCACGCTGCAGACCCTGCGGTAGCGCCCCCGTGAGATGCGAGGAGCCGGGAGCCAGCGTCTCGTCGCATGCGAGCTCCACGTCGTCTGTCGGCGCACCGTGGGGGCCGCAGACCTGGCAGCGCGTCCGAACCGGCAAGGAACGCTGGATGAGCGTGCCGTCAGTCAGGTCGACGACGGCAAGGTTCTCGACGTCAGGCTCCGTGAGGAGCGCAATCGCCTCCAACAGGACGGCCCAGCCCCCTGGGGGCACCGCCGCCTCGATCATCGCGGCAGCCTCATCTGCCGCCACCGTCGCCGGTCCCACGTAGCCGGGGGCCTCCTGAGACAGAAGAAAACCGCCTAGACATGCGACGCAGGGACCGGCCTGGGGTGTGATCCGCAATACGTAGATCTTCTGTCCCGCGCGGATCACGGCGAGGGTGTCACCGTCCGGCCGCGTCGGCGAGATCTCGGCGATCCGCGCGGGATCGCCCGCCACCAACCCACAGTTACCCGCCGCAGCGCGCAGCGGCTCGATCGTCGTGACCGTCATCGTTCCTCCTGCTGGCGTGCGACGAAGTAGAGGCGGCTGAGGGGGCCTTGGCCCGAGAACTGGAGTTGCACCAGGCCCGGAGGCAGTGAGAGCGACGCGAGCACGTCGCCCCATGTGGCCGCATCGGGCAAGACGGCAAAGCTGAGGGACGCGGCGGCGACGAGGTCTCCCGCCACCAGCGCCTCGGCCTCGACAGCGGTGGCGCCGGCACGTCGGACGCGGGTGCCGTCGGGCGCTGTCCACGTGGCCACGTGCATACCGGACGGGGCGACGGCCAGGCTCAGGTGAGTCCTTTCGTCGGGACGACCACTCGCGGTGAGCTCCTGCCACAGAAAGCGCGCGGCGCGCGAGCAACTGGTGGCCTCCGTCAGATCGTCGGCCGGTACGGGCGCGAGGAGTTGTGCAGGAATGTCGAGAGCGGCGCGCTGCACAGCGCGATAGCACGCCTCGGGCAGCGACCATCCGGCCGACACGTCACTCAGAGCGGTGGCCGCCGAGACTGCCGCCTCGACGCCAGCGAGGGCTGTCTGGTAGTACGCCTCGCGAGTAGAGATGGCAGCGCGACGCACCTCGACGAACTCTGAATCAAGTGCCGGGAGGCGGTTTATCCGGGCCACCGCCTGGCCTAGCGGAAACTGCGGGAGATCCGAGCCGCCTGCTTCCAAGAAGAGACCGCCCCAGCCTCCGATAAGGTCCTCAAAGACCGACAGAATCGTGTTGTTTGTCTCGAGCAATGCCGCACCGTCGGATTGGTCGGCGACCATGGACCGCACGCGCTCCTCGGCATCTGCAACGTCAGCCGGGTCCAAGGGGTGGCTTTCGAAGCCAGCCAACCGAGGCAGGCACGGCACCCGGTTAGTCACGAGTTCGGTGTCGCTCTGCCACAAGGCGGCTGGCGACCAGTCGTCCTCGGGAGCGGTCACCGCGGCCGACTTCACGATCCATGTCGCGACGGCCCTCGCAAACAGCCGCAAGGAGCGTTGCCGGCGAGGGCTCGTGTCCGTGGTGACTTCGTCTCGCTCCTGCCACCAGCGCAGCAGCGTGGCCGTTTCGGAGTCTGGCACATGGGCGGCCCAGGGCCGGCGGCCTTGGACGCTCACGGCGACCACGCGCCGGTGGTCGTCCACCGTTGGCCAACCGGCGTCGGCGTCGAACAGCACGACGTCCATCGGGCGGAGACCAAGCTCCGCTACGTCTCGAGAGTCGGACAGCTCGATGACAGTCACGGCCCCTCCAAGTTCGGTGACGAAGGCGTCGGCCAAGGCCTGGCATATGGGGCGCTCGCCGAGGACCACGAAACGCGTCGCCGCCAGGCATGCCAGCCAGTCGGTCGTGCCCGACCTGTCGGCAGTCTCGGCCAGCACCGAGAGGGCGGCCGCGGGTAGTTGCTGCTGCGGGGCCTCTTCTCCCGCCGGGAGCAGGCAGCCAGCGCCGACGAGTCGTGAGACGATACTGGTGATGATGGCCTCGGGAGCCCCTCGGACCAGCCCCACCAGCTCGCGCTCGGTGCGCTGACCATCGGCGGCGTCGACCAGCAGCTGGATGAGGCCGCGCAGCCCGGCCTGCCCCTTGAGGTCGAAAGCGCCGTGCATGCCCCGGACCCGGATACCGCCCGCGACGTCAATGATCTGAACATGCAGCGAGCGGATCAGACGCTGATCCGCTCCTGCGAACTCCTCCGTCACATCGGTTCCTTTCCGAAGACACAGGCGACCAGCGGCGCCGACGAAACACCGTCCAGGCCGAGGGCGCGGCGCAGCGCGGGCGCGATCACGCCACCGAGGATGCCCGTCTCGATCCTTGCGGCGGCGCACCGCAGCCCGAAGCGATAGAAAAGCCCGCCAGCAGCCTGGAGCGTCGCGAAGTAGCCGCTCTCGCCATATTGCCGGAAGATCTCGGGCAGGTCGGCCACCAGCACGATGATGCCGCTCCCCGTCACCGTGGCCGGCTGGACCGTCAGCAGGCGGGGGTCGGTCGGCTTCCGCAGCGGGCACGGTTCACCGTCGGGCAGCCAACGCGCCGCGACAATCCGCTCTCCCGATAGATCGAAGTGAAGCGCCACGGCCCGCAGCAGTGGCGAGCCTGGCCCCGTATTCGCGACGTCAGTGAAACTCTCCACAAGCAGGGGCTCGACAAGATCCTGCGGCACTCGCTCGGGCGCGAAGGAGCCGACGGAGTGTCGTCCGGGCAACTGGTCGACTAGCCGCTGCGACGTCGGATCTGGCCGGTTGTGTCCTGTGGTGGTGTCGACTGCGAGGACGGCCGCGATCCGTTCACCGGAACCGTTCAGGGCGAGTTTCTCCCGCAGCATCCGAAGAAGGGATGGCGTCACTGATGCGTTGGAGAGGCCCATCCCGAGCGCCGACCCGACGGTGGTGGCCGCCGCTCGCGCACAGCCGATGTCGAGGAACGACAGTTTCAGCGCGCGATCGCCGTACTTCGGCTCGAGCACCCCACTGTTGGACGTCAGGACCAGCAGGTCGGGACCATCATGCTCGACGTCGGAGAGCTTGGCCAGCCGATGCTTTTCCGGCACGTAGGCGTAGGCACCCGACAGTCGTGCGCCAGCAGCTCCCGCGATCACGTAGCCACGAGGCGAACCAATGTTGGCCGCCGACGGAGCCCACCGTTTGGGCAGGCCGTACTCATTGGCGGCGTCGTGGAGACCGACGGCGGCACGCAGCACCACAGCCAGCGGTGCGTCGGGATGCTCAGCCACCCTGGGCCCCAGGTCTGGTCCTGGCGAGATGTCGGGCAGCGGGAACGAGTCGCAGTGGTCCCAGCGGGGCATCTGCGACTGCAGACTCAGAAACTCGGGTCGGTAGTGGTCATCGATCGTGGCGCTCGACACGAAGCGCGCGGGGGCAATGGTGATGCTCGCCTCGTAGCGCACCGAGAACGGAACCTGTTCCAACGGTTCGGACGCCGCGGAACAGTGGGGGCAGCCCGGCTGTGACCACGCGCTCGTGGTACGCGTCGCGAGCGAGTCAGTCGCGATGCACAGGCCCTGCTGCGGCCACACCGTGGCATCGCTCGCGCTGAGCAGGGCGATCATCTGCCGCACGACGATCCCGAGCGCGAGTTCCTGCGACCACAGCGTGGCACTCGACCCGCCCGTGTCGGCCGCAGTCGCGGCTGCGCACACGGGGCACGGACTTTCGTCCACGTGCAAGAGCGGGCTCAGGGCGATGCCCTGATCGCCGATCGCGAGCAGCGCGACCGATCGGCCGTCCCGCCACAGTTCCAGTGCGAGTGAGACGGCATCCTCGCTCCACAGAATCAAGGCCAACGCCTCCGGATCGATGTCGTCGGCGACAACACCCGCATCGGCCAATGTTGTCCGCAGCTCGACGGCGATCGGTCCGTCACCGTACACGTTCGCTTTGCGCGAGCCCAGGCGCTCCAGGGCCTCCTGCGTACTGCCGACGGATTGAACCGCTCCCCCGCTCCAGGACAACGACGCGCGCAGCGGCTCATCACTCTGCTGATCCGCGGGGCGCCGGCCGGGCAGCAGTTCGACGGCGCCGGCGGTCCACAGGCGGTCGTAGAACTGGGTGACGACTGTCGGACGCAGGCCCGTCGCTTCGGCCACCTGCGTCGCGGTGGTGCTGCCGTCGGCCGCTTCAAGCAGCATCCTGACGACGGGAACCATCGCCTCCGTGCCGAGCGAGTGCTGGCCTCTCGAGGTGCGTACCTGCATCCGGCCGTGTGCCAGCTCCCAAGTGACGCCGCTGCGGACCTGTGGCACTTGCGCCTCAGGATCGCGCCGGCGCGACCTCAACACGTTCATGTTCTGCCTCATCATCGGCTCCCACACAGGTCACGAAGGTCTTCAAGCGCGCCCTCACGCGCGTCGCGATGCGCGGTCCCGCAGCGTTCACAGCCATCGACTGGGACCACCTGCACCGCGCACGGAGTTACCGCGTCGTGCCGCTTGCGCAGGACCATGGCGTCAGGTCCGTCAGCCGCGAACCCCGCCAACGTGCGCAGCAGCAGCGCCGACGCGACCGCGAGATCGGCCACGGTGAATCCAGCCGACGATCCGACGCCTGCGGGGACGGCGAAACTCGGGTCTAGACTGTGCTGGCGTTCGCGACGGACTGTGCACTCGACGCACACCTGGCTCCCCGCCCCGACCGTCGGACCGCACAGAATGCCGTCGCGGCCCAGATGGGCGGCCAGAAGTGGCTTTCCGTGTGCGAGGGCCACGTCCTCCCATTCGCGCCAGTGTCCGAGGTCGACGCCGGTGCCCGCCAGCACGATGGCGTCGACACCAGACGCATCGTCTTGGTCTGATGTCACGGGCAGGCCGGAGCGACAAGCGATCCGGGCCAGTAAGGCGTCGGCGAACGGGCTCTGGTCAGAGACCACGAGCAACCTGGGGTCAGTCACGAACTGGTTTCCTTTCCTCACGCGAACGGCTGCGGCAACGGATTGAGCTCACTCGGCCGGCGCGCCGCAAAGCCCATCCGTGCGGGCACCTCATAAAGCCGGGGGCAGTTCGTCGACCGCTCCCCCGGCACGAACGACACGGGGATCGCTTGGGGAACGACGACCTTGACGACTCGGAATCCGATCCCCCAGCCCTCGTCGGGTGTGACGTCCACGGCAACCGCATCCATGCCCTTGTTCTTCAGCATGGCCAGCAGGTGCGGTAGGGGGTTGACGGATAAGCCGGTCGGGATCGACGTCGGCGACTGGGGCGGCGTCTGAGAGCGCAGCAGGAAATCGAACTCACAGCGCATAGAGCGTCGTCCCAGCCACCGAGCCCCGCCGGTCACGCTGACCTGACCGAGCGTCGGTGCCTCGTTGAGCGGTCCAGCCGATCGGAGTGCGATTCGGAGCGACAGCAGTTCACGCCCCACCTTGTGCAGGGCGCTTTCCCACGTGAGTGCGCTCGAGGCGGCGACGATCTGGGCGAGCGACTCGTCGGTCTCACTCACCTGGACTGCGTAGACGGTGGGGATGCCGAGGTCGGTCGTCGCGTCGAAGCAGCGGGTGACCCGACCGCCTGGAGCGATCGCAGGAACAAGTTCCGAATGGATTTCGGCCAGGGGGAGCTGGTGAAGCCACGTGAGAGCAATCGACTCCCGCTCCGACACCTCGAGGATCGCCCCGATCACCGCCTGACGCAGGTCACTGTGCGCGGAGGTCCCAGTCGTCGCTGCGAACGTGAACCGCTCCGAGTCCGAGATGGGCCGCATATGCATGTAGACCGCCGCCGCGGGAACCAATTGTTCACGCCCATCGGTCAATGAGAAGCCGCGCACCCACCGGATCGGGAGGGAGGGGTCATACGGCCGCAGCCCCGAACCGGAACGAGTCATCTCCTCCGGCGACGACACGCTCCACCGCGACGGGGACAGGACGTCTTCCGACGGGAGTTCGCTCTCAGGCGCGACCACGAGCCGTTCCGAATTCCACGTGCACAGCGCGTAACGTTCCAGCGCCTCAGTGACGGCCAGGAGCCGGGCGATGCGGACATCCTCGTGGACGCCGACGCCGTTGATGTTGCCCCGTTCCTCCTGGTGCTGCCATTCCCCATCGCCGGTCACCGCGCGCGACACCGAGCCCAAGTTCGCAACACACACGTGGTACGGGTTTCCACGGGTGTCTTCTCCCGTCAGCTCCACGACGTCGGACACCAGCCCCAGCTCAGACACCAGTCGCGCCGCCGGCGCCAAGCTGGCGAGCTTACTAGCGAAGCCGTCCATGATGGCCATCACCATGACAGTGGGACCGGGCGAGCGAACGTGGCCGCGAAGAGATGGTGCCGGGCGATGCAGTCCGCGTCGAGGATGCCTCGTGCGGAGGCAGTGTTGAAGCCTGCGAACACGGTCCCACCCAGTCCGATGGCGACACAGTGCAAGTAGAAGTCGTAGACCAGCGCACTGGCCCGCGTCATCAGCAGCCGATAACCGTGATCGCCCCATGCGTGCTGTACCCGGACGAGGTCGCCGCACACGCTCAGGACGCCAGTGCCGGTTGCAAACTCGCGCTGGATGCCCAGATACGTGTCGGGCGGGGCGTCGGGTAGGTCCCCGATTCGCCCGATCGAATCGGCGGTGACGGAGTACAGCCCCGGTTCGACGTCCCGACTCTTGAGCAGCACGAAGACGGACTCGGTGGGAGCAGAGGCCTCGTCATGCCATGTCTCTCGCTCGGCCTGCATCGCAGCGCGGCAGAAATCGAGCAACGGGAGCACGTCAAGGGGCTCCTGCTCATAGACCAGCGACGAGCGGCGCTGGCGCAGACACTGTCCCAGCGGCACCCCTTCGGCGAGCGGATCGGCGTTCCCGGTGGGCGCGAACGGGGTCGGCGCCGCTGCCCGCAGCGGGGTGACGGTCGTTGTGATGGGTTGATCGGGCACCTTGCGGAGCGAGGTGATCAGCTCATCCATGTAGGTGAAGTCGGACCTCATGCGCGTTCCCTTCTAAGTGCGAGTGCCGAGCAGACCATCTCTCGTGTACCAGTCAGTCCGATCTCGTTGCGGATCGCCTCTTCGGGCCAGCTCAGGAGCGGTGTCCAGCCCAGGCCGAGGGCCGACAGCACGTGCCCGGCCGTCACTAGAGCGCAGGCCGCGTCCTGCAGGACGACGCGGAGGGCAAACGCACCGTACTTGCGCGCCACCTTGTCGACATCGCCGATCAGGTACAGCGCGACGGAGGGCTGTTCGTGTCCGGCTGGGCCAAGATCACCGGTGCGGATCAGCGCGTGGGTCAAACTGTCGTAAACGTACCAACCGTCGTCGAGGTTCGCGACGGCGTGAACGCTCGTATACGCGGTGACGGCGCCGATGTTGCCGCCCATGGCTGTCCAGCGCCTGGTCTTGCCTTGACCGGTCAGCGGCTCCTGAAGGCCCACGGCTCCTTGAAGCAGGCAGGCGAGGGCATCGACATCGATCGCACAATCCCCAGTCGCCGCCCCGCGACGCGCCTCGGCCTGGAGATCGCCGGGTGAGATCTCTGGGAGCGGGATCCGTTCCGCGTCGGGCCAGATCTTGAACTGCGTCTGAAGATCGATGTTCTTCTGCTGGTAGTGGGCCTGGTGCCCTTTGACGGCCAGGAACTCCCGCGGCGGTGCTGCGACCGCGGCCTCATACTGCGCCGCGCGATAGCGGGATCCGTCGACCTCCTGATCGGCCACCGAGCACCAGTGGCAGCCCGGGCGGGTGACGGCCGGCAGGAAGCGCGTCTGAAAGGTGGCCAAATCGATCCGCGTACGATCGAGAGGAAGGGCAGAGCTGCCGATTCCCGCGCTGATCGCCATCACCTCACGCGCGATCACGCCCGCCGCGATGACGCTAGGCTCAACGCTGCTGGCGGCAGGGTTGACGGCGTCATGGTTGATGGCGCAGCGCAGACAGGCACTGAAGTTCCGGTCGACGAGCGGTCCGACGCTCAGGACGGCCCCCTGCAGCAGCACCGGGAGAAGGCGAGTAGAACTCTCCCACGCCGCATCGGCAGCCATCAGGAGCTGAGGGTCTTCGGAGTCGGTGCAGACGTGGACGACGAGGTCGGAAGACTGAGCGCGCACCTGATCGGGCGGGCAGACCTCGACGCCATCGGCCGCGAGGATACGGGCGACGTCGTCAGCGGCCGCCCCGCCCTGCAACGCGATCCGCACCGACTGCAACCGGTCCAACGACCTGGTCCAGTGGGCTTCGTTAGCCGTGGCGTCGGCCATGCGGGAGAGGTAATTGGAGAGGGTGTCGGGGGCGGTCGCCCCCGTGTCATATTCGGCGTCCTCGATCACGCCAGACGTCCACAGCAGGGCGAGCGCACTGTAGGTCTGCTTCTGCGTGAGCCCGAGCGCGGTCGCGATCTCCTCGTGGGAATGGGCGCCATCAAGCAGGTCCATCATCAGCGGAAGCTGGTTCTTGGCAAAATCGCCGCGGAACTTCCGGGTGACCAGGGCGCCGTCCACAACGGCTCCCTCGCTGACGGGCCTCACCCGGATGCCGCGTCGAACCAAGGGACGCGCCGGGACAACGATCTGCAGGTCGTTGCGATTCGCCGAGCCGAATGCGGCGGCAAGCATCTCTGCCATTAGTTCTCCTCCGGGTGGTCCGAGACGGGCCGCAGACTGCAGATCGGGCAGTTGTCCTCGCGCAGGAGACCGACAGGACGGAAGACTCCAAACTGGAAGTCGTAATCGACTAGCCTGCCGACGAAGGCATCGGGGTCGGCAAACAACTGCCGGGTGAACCCAGCGGCCATGGCAACGTGCGCCTGGGCGTAGCCCTCGGGGGTCGCGCCGGCGTCCCATGAGACAGCATCGGGCTCGCCGTGCCGCATGGTCTTGGTGGCCAGGCAGCCGTAGCACGCTTGCCCGGGAGTGTCCGTCGGTCCGATTCTGAGGTGCGACGCGAACAGTTCGATGTGGCCGAACGGTCTCGACGCGTCACGAAGCCATCGGCACAGTTCCATCCGCTGCCGGTGATAGGTCTGCGGAGCTACCAGTACGACGACGCTCGCCGAAGCGATGGCTTCCGGGGGCGTCGCGTCGGACGTGAGTTCGAGAATCCGCGCGGTAGGAAGGTCGGTCATGGTGTTGGCCACGGCCGCACCGAAGGCCCCGGCGTGGAGCAGCATCGCGTAGGGATCTGGGCGTCTCCCGAGATCTGTTGCGTTCATCGGTTCATGTCCCCCGTCTGATCATGTGAATGGCGTGAGTCTCAGCACTCACGCCGGAGCGGCAGCGACTCCGGTAGGCGGACGAGGCAGTCAGCCTCTCGACTGGCGATTGCTACTTCTCGTACCCGGTCCAATGCCTCCACGAGTGTCACCCCCGTGACATCTTGGGCGGCACGAGAGACCGCGTAGCACAGGAAGTACCGCTCTTGGATGGAGAGCCCGATATCGAAACTCACCTGATAAGCCGCGCTCGACAGCAGCCGGAAGGCCTGGAAATCTGCGGTCTGGTGCAGGAAGTACCGCAGCGCGTCGCGATACTCGTCGGCGGAGGCAAAGCGCTGCGAAGGCAGGACCGGCTCCGATCCAGGCATGTCGAGGCCCTCGAATCCCGCAGTCGCAACCTTGATATCCCCGGCGGCGAATTCCCGTCGAACCGCTGGGAGATGAGCCGTCTCCAGCGCGAACCAGCCCTGGCGCGACACCAGCCCGGATAACGCATCCATCACCAAACCCTTGATAGCGTCGCTGATCAGCTCGTAGGCCGTCTTGAACGAAACGAGCACCCGCTTGTGATCAGCGACCGCTGCCAGGAGACCTTGAAGGTGCGATTGCAAGCTGAAGAGTCGCAACTCGACGGCGCGTTTCCGAGAGAGTAAAGAGTGCTCCAGCAGCTCGCTGTTCTCCGCCGCAGCCGACGCGTGGGCCACCAAGAGCCCGGCGTGTATGACGTAGCGTTCCTCAGGGCTGGCGCCGGCTATGTCACGGGCAAGGCCCAGGAGCACCGGTCGGGCGTCGCTGAACAGCCGATCGACGCGCGTCCCAAACGCGGAGCCGGTGAAGCCAGCGCTCTGCAGAATTCCCTGTGGTTGCTGATTCACTGCGCCTGATTGGAGCCCTCTGGCTCCAAGTTCCTCAAGCAACTGGGTCGTGATCGAGTCGCTCGGGGGCTCCACGCAGCAGATCCGGCTCACGCGGCCAGCCGCGTCTGCATCCGGTTGGCGGCTGACGAACCAGGCAGACCGGTCCCCCAGTGCGGCATCCGCAGATTCCCAGACCTCCAGGAGAGCGGCACGTTGCTGCGGAGCCGAACCCGGCAGCCGCACCTCAAGCGCCCACTTCATGAACATCAACACCTTCAGACAAAGATGGGGTCGTGCCCAGATCGATCTCAGGCACGACCCCATCTGATGTGCTACTAGGAGCAGGTCGAGCTGCAGGAGCTGCAGGCGCAACCGCAGGCCGTGGTGGAAGCGGCCATCACCTGGGAAGGCAGTTCACCGTCCTCAACCGCATCCTCGACGAGATCGGAGATCTCGATCGCCGCGAAGTCGATGACATTGTTCACGTATTTCACCTCCTCAAAGGAACCGAAGCATCACAAAATGACCTTGGATAGCTGCGGAATCCCACCTAGAAGAGGCGCCGCACCCTCTCCATACCAACCGGCCATTAATCCGTAACAATAGCACTCCGCTGTCCACCCGTCCAGCAGCATGTCCTCTCCATTCACGCCGCCCCCCACTAACCCCACGACACGCCATCTAAAGCACCACGTTCACGCCGATAACTCCAGAAGGCCTCGGTCCCTGATGGGACCGAGGCCTTCTGGAGTGGTAGCGGGGACAGGATTCGAACCTGCGACCTCCGGGTTATGAGCCCGGCGAGCTACCGAACTGCTCCACCCCGCGTCGGTGTCACCAACCTTAGGGGTCACCCCACCCTCGAGGCAAATGGCGAGGGCGTGCCCTTGCTCACCGCCTGGTGAGGCGGGTCGCAGGGCACGCCCTCCGTGACGGCCGAGAGGGCTCAGCCCAGCTTCTGCTGGGCCGCAACGGCCCGTTGGACGGCATCGTTGAGGCGCTTCTGCGCATCACCGTATGCCGACCAGTCGCCCTTGCTCCTGGCTGTGTCCGCGTCGGTCATCGCGGTCTGAGCGTCGGACAGCGCCTGGTTGAGCTCCGTCTTCGGATCCGAGGATCCGGAGGCCGACGGGTTGGCGGAGGCAGACGGCGGTGCGCTCGCCGAGGCCGTGGGCGCGGCGCTCGGTGTCGGCGAGGCCTTGGCCCCGCCATCAGCCGTCGGATCCTTGCCGTCGGTCGTCTCATTGGTGTCATTGGCCGCAGCGGCATCGCCGTCGATGGTCTCCTGGCCCGTGGTCGCCCCGGAGTTACCGCCGAAGACCTGGTCGAGCGCCCCTGAGAGGGTGTCGGCGAATCCGACGTTGTCACCGAAGGAGACCAGTACCTTGCGCAGCAGCGGATACTGCGTGTTCGCAGAGGACTGGACGTAGACCGGCTGAACATAGAGCAGGCCGCCTCCCACGGGCAGCGTCAGCAGGTTGCCCTTGATGACCTGGGAGCCCTCCTGGGAGAGGAGGTTCAGCTCCTTGGAGATCTCCGGGTTGGAGTCGAAGATGTTCTGCACCTGCCCGGGCCCGGCCACGTTCGAGGACCGTGGAAGCTCCAGAAGTCTCAGCTTGCCGTAGTTCGGACTGCGTTGTCCCTTCTTCCCGGTGCCAGGAGAGGTCTCGGAGTCCACGGCGAGGAAGCCGGTGAGCACGTTGCGGTTGGTGTTTCCTCCGATGATGTAGGCGCTGGACAGGGAGAAGCTCGCCTGTTCCTGCCCAGGCATCTTGAGGGTCAGGTAGTAGGGGGCCTGCTGGTCCTGGCCGGGCGTGGTCGGGTCGTCCGGGATCTTCCAGAAGTCTCCACCGGAGTAGAACTCCGCAGCGTCGTTGACGTGATAGGTCGCCATCATGGTGCGCTGGACGTTGAACAGGTCCTCGGGGTAACGCATGTGGGCGATGAGATCGGCGCTCATCTCGTTCATGGGCGTGACCGTCCCGGGGAAGACCTTCTGCCAGGCCTTGAGGATCGGGTCCTTGTCATCCCACTGGTAGAGCTTGACCGACCCGTCGTAGGCGTCGACGACTGCCTTGACGGAGTTGCGCACGTAGTTGGACTCCTCCGGAGCCCTGAGAAGCCCGCCCTTGTTGTCTGCGGTCGCCGTCGCCCTGGCCAAGGACTCGTGCTGGGAGTACGGGTAGTTGTTCGTCGTGGTGTAACCATCGAGGATCCACATCACCCGCTTGGGAGTGGCCGGGTTGTCATCATGATCGACGACGGCCGGGTAGGGGCTGTTGTCCAGGGTCAGCCAGGGGGCCACCTTGGAGACGCGCTTGGCCGGGTCCCGGTCGTAGAGGATCTGGGAGCCCTCGCGCACCTCCTGGGAGAAGAGGATGTTGGCCTCCCGGAACTTGGCGGCGTAGAGCAGACGGTTGAACGGGTTGGACACGCTCGGCCCGCCGTTGCCGGCGAAGGTGGTGTTGACCTGCCCGGTCTTGGACTCGTCGTCGGGGTAGTCCAGCTCGCGCGGTGAGCCGTTGTCCTTGCCGCCCACGATGGAGTAGGACGGTGAGGACTGACCGAAGTAGATCCGGGGCTCGTACTCGCCCAGGTCCCCCTTGGACGGGATGCCCCCCTCCCAGAAGGAGGGGTAGCCGCGGGTGGCCACCGTGTTGCCGTAGGCGTTCACGACGCCGTAGCCGTGGGTGTAGACGGTGTGCTCGTTGACCCAGGTCTGCTGCTTCTCACCGAGACCGGACAGGTTCAGCTCGCGCACTGCGATGACCGTGTCCCGGCTGGTGGAGCCCACCTTGTAGCGGTCCACGTTGAGCCGGTTAGCGAAGGAGTAGTACTGCTTGTTCTGCTGGACCTGCTGGAAGGTCGGGGAGATGAGTCCGGGGTCCAGGAGCCGGATCGAGGTGGTGGACTCGGCGTCCTTCTCCAGCTGGCCGGCCGCCGTCTTGGTCGTGGCGTCGTAGTTGGTGGTCTCCACGTTCTCCAGGCCGTAGGCGGCCTTGGTGGCATTGATGTTGCGCTGGATGTACTCGGCCTCCTGGCGCTGGGCGTTGGGGTCGACGACGAACTTCTGGATGACCAGCGGGTAGGCGGTCCCCACCACCAGGGAGGAGACGATCATGACGGCCACACCGATGATCGGCAGGCGCCAGGAGCTGGAGCGCACCGAGGCGACGAAGAGGACGGCCACGGCCAGTCCGATCGCCGCGAGGATCGCGTTGGCGGGGATGACCGCGTTGACGTCGGTGTAGTTGGCGCCGTCGAACTTGGAGTTAGAGGCGTACAGCGCGCTGTAACGACCCAACCAGTAGCCCACGGCCCGGATGACGGCGTACAGCGCCAGGAAGACCGCCAGGTGAATGCGGGCGGCCTTGGTGAAGTGGGGCTTGCGCGCCACGGAGATACCGCCGTACAGGTAGTGAACGACGATGGAGGCCACCCCGGAGAACAGGACGACGCCGGCCAGGAAGGACACGAGCGTCAGAACCGCGGGCAGGATGAAGACGTAGAAGGAGATGTCGATCCCGAACTGGGGGTCCTTGACACCGAAGGACTGGGAGTTGAAGGCCAGAAGAATCTCTCGCCAGCTGGGGGCCAGCTCCCAGGCCGACCCGAACAGGGCCAGCACCGCGGGCACCGCCCAGGTCAGGCGGCGTCGCACGGGTTCGATGACGGTGCGGTAGGCCTCGAGGTTGCGCGTGGCCTCGTCGTCGGGCATCCCGATCTCCCGGGCCCGGTAGGCCGTGGTCATCGAGACGAAGACGGCCCCGAACATGATGGCGAATCCCACGAGGAAGAGGACGATGAGGGCGATCCACTGCGTCCACAGCACGCGGGCGTACCCGATCTGACTGAACCAGAGGACCTCGGTCCACACCTGCGACATGATGCCGATGACGACGGCAATGGCCACGATGATCGAGATGGTCAGGGCCAATGGGCCGGGACGGCCACCGCCTGTCCTGCTGCGCGGCGCGCGGGGAGGACGGGGCCCGCCCCCGCCCATGCGTCCAAGACTGAACAGTCCGGTCCTGTTGTCAGGCTTCCCCTGCTGGGACGAGCCGGCGGATTTGCTCGAGGACTCCTCGGAGGCTGAGTCCCGGGACTCGTCGTCGGGCCTGGTGCTCACGATCCTGCTCCCTGTCTGACGTGCGTGGTGGCGCCGCCTCGCACACGGTGAAACGCGGCGTCGTCGGCCGGAGGGGCCGCTCGGGCCATCGTCCCACACACCCCTGACACGGCCATAACCTTCTCCAGGATGAAAGAACGCCTCGGGCGGGGTCGCCGCGATGGCCTCGCCGACGAAGCCGCCTCATTGGAGGAGCCGGCACCACCAGTGAGACGATGACGGCGTGACTGACAAGATGCATGACGATGCGACCACCCCGGGGGCGGCCCGATCCGTCTCCTCCGCGGTGCGGGCCCTCGCCCGTGCGGTGACCGAGACGGAGACCCATGTGGCGGTCCACGGCTGGGATCAGCCGGTGCGCGTCTTCGCGCTGGTGCGTACCGCCGAGGCCCTTGAGACCGACCCGGACGTGGCCGGCCTCCTGGACACCGCCACCGTGGAGGAGGCCCGCACGAACCCCGAGCTGCTCATGGTGGTGGAGCAGGAGGGACTGCCACCCGCCGCGGACCTGGAGCACCTGCTGGCCCAGCTCGCCTGGCCCGACTCCGTCCACGGCGCCGCGATCAGCGTCGAACGGCTGGTTCTGCCGCCGGCGGCCCAGGAGGAGGCCGAGGCCATCACCGATGCCGCCGAGCGACTCACCTTCCTCCAGGAGCACCCGGACCGCGAGGACATCCGCATGGTGGTAGGAGTCCTGCGCGGCGGGGAGTCCTGGTGCGCGTTGCGCTCACGCAGTCACGACGACGACGCCTCGGTCTACCAGGGCGAGCGCCTGGTTCCCGGCCTGGTCGAGGCCCTGGCCGCAACCCTCCTGTAGCGGGTCAGCGTCGGGCGAGCGCCCGACGCCGGTCGCGTCGCCGCGTGGCCCTGTCTGTCTCAGGCCTGGTCCGTGCCGGTCGGGTCCTGCTCATCGGGCTCATCAGGCCAGTCGCTGTCACCGGCGCCGTCAGAGGCGGGATCGGCTGACTGGCCGGGCTCCCGGGAGGCGGCATCATCTGCGGAGGTGGAGATGCGGTCCCCGAGTCCCTCGGGGCTGTTCTCATCCGCCTCCTTGGCGCCCTCGGCATACCCGAGGGTCCCGTCCAGCAGGGAGGCCAGGTCGGCGTCGATCTCGGCGTCGATGTCCTGGGCCATGCGCCGCATGGTGAGGAAGTCCTTGGGGTTGGCGAGCTCGGAGGCCGTGGGCATGACGTCGGGGTGGTTCCAGAAGGCGTCGCGCTCGGCATCACCGGCCTGGGCGCCCAAATGGGACCACAGCTCGGCGGCCTCCCGGGCCCGGCGGGGCCGGAAGGTCAGCCCGATGAGGCGGGCGAAGACCTGCTCGGCGGCGCCGCCCTGGGCACGGCGCCGGCGCATCATCTCGGCCAGCGCCATGAGGTGGGGCAGGTGCGGTGCGGCTGCGCGGGCGGTGACCACCTCGACCCAGCCCTCGACGAGTGCCAGGAGTGTCTCCAGGTCCTCGAGGGCCTCACGCTGGGCCTCCGTCTCCTGGGGCGCGAACAGCCCGCTCTCGAGGGCCTCGCGCAGGGCGTCAGGATCGTTGGGATCCACCTGGGCAACGGCGGACTCCAGGGTGTCGGTGTCGATGCGGATCTCGCGGGCGTAGGCGACCACTGCCTGAAGCACCTGCCCACGCAGCCACGGCACATGGGCGTAGAGGCGGGCGGAGGCTGCCTCTCTGACCGCCAGGAACATGCGGGCCTCGTCCTCATCGACCTCCAGTCCCTCGGCGAAGGCGGCCACGTTGGCGGGAACCAGTGCCGTGCCGGGTTCACGGGTCAAGGGCAGGCCGGTGTCCGTGGCTCCCAGCGCCTCCTTGGCGAGCTCACCGATGGCCTGGCCGATCTGGAGGCCGAAGGCTGTGCCGGCCATGGTGCGCATGATGGATCCGAGCGCGCCCATCTGCTGGGCGGCCTGCTCCATCTCGGCCGGCATGTCCTGAATCTGCTTCTCCAGGGTGCGGGCCAGGGCGGCGGTGACGGCCTCAGCCACGGGGGCGCACACGTCCTTCCACACCGGCAGTGTGCGCTCGACCCAGGTGCTGCGGCTCCAGGCCTCCCGCTGCCCGGGGGCGGGCATGAACTCGGTGGCAGTGTCGAGCCACAGGTCGGCCACTTGAAGGGCCTGGCGCGTGGAGTCGGCGATCGCGGCGGTCACCGTGGGATCACCGGTGCCGCGCGCCTGCTGAAGGGCCAGCTCCTGCCCCATCTGCCAGTTGACCGGCTCGGCGGTGGAGGCGGAGAACATCTGCTGGAACTGGGCGCGCATGGCCAGCAGCTGGGCGGGACTGAGCTGGGAGACGTCCCCCACCCCCGGCATCTGGGCGATGGAGCTGGGATCCACCCCGGATGAGCGCAGGGCGCTGACGGCGTCGGAGGCCATCTGCTCGCCGAACAGTGATGCGAGCATCTTCTCGAGCTCGTCGAAGGCGTCCTCGCTCACGGGGTTTCCTCTCGCCGGGTCGTCCTGGGACATCGTCTGGACCGTCAGGACACTGTCTCTAACGGCCTTATGGTCGCACCCATTCCTGTGCAGGGGCCATGTCCCGTTCGCCGACGGCGTGCCCGCACCGCCTCGGTGGGGCTCAGGTCTTCTCCGTGCCAACATTGTGTCGACTTCGTGCCAAGTTCGTGTCGATAACTGTCCGTCTTCCCCAGGAAGATGACGCATGATGAGCGCGTGACGCACCCAGACAAGTACGACACCAGCGACGCTGCGAACTCAGACGCACCGGACGATGCCCAGCCGGTGCGGGAGCATGAGGGCGACCGGCGCAACCAGGCCGGGCACGCTGACACCCCGCACGCGCAGCTCTCCCCGCAGGACCGGCGTCAGCGCAGGCTGCGGCGCTCCGTGGCCGCCGGAGCGGTCATCCTGGCCGCGGCCCTCATCGGCGCCGTCTTCACGGTGCCGATCAACGTGGTCATCGAGGCCCCCGGCCCGACCTGGAACGTGCTGGACAACGGCTCGTCGTCGAGCCAGGACGTCCTGAAGGTCTCAGGAACCGAGACCTACCCGACCGAGGGCGCCCTGCGGATGACGACGGTCTCGGTGTCGGGCTGCCCCGGCTACCCGGTGACCACCGCCGACCTCATCGCCGCCTGGTTCTCGGCGGACAAGCGGATCGTGGAGCGCAACGAGGTGTGTCCTCAGGATCAGAGCGCCGAGCAGGTCGAGGAGACCGGTAAGGCCCAGATGACCGCCTCACAGGATGCCGCCGTCATCGCCGCGCTCGTTGAGACCGGCAAGGCCGGCGCCATGCACCTGACCGTCACTGAGGTGACCGAGCAGCAGACCTCGACCGAGGTCAAGGCCGGGGACGTCCTGGAGACCATGACCCCTGAGGGCGGTCAGACGACGACCCTCGCCTCCTTCTCCCAGCTGCGTGAGCTGATGACCACGATCCCCGAGGGGACACGGGTGACGCTCGGTGTGCGCCGTGGCGATCAGAAGGCGAGCGCAGCACTCACAACGATCGCCCCGCAGGAGGGGACGACAGGTTCCCTCCTGGGGCTGAGCCTGAAGATCTCGATCGACAGTAAGGTGGAGGCCACTTTCGGCCTGTCCGACGTCGGCGGCCCCAGTGCCGGCATGATGTTCGCCCTGGGAGTCGTTGACGAGATCACTCCAGGGGCCCTGACCGGGGGCAAGGACATCTCCGGAACCGGGACGATCGACATCAGTGGTCAGGTCGGCCCCATCGGCGGTATCCGGCAGAAGATGGCGGGTGCCCGCAAGGCGGGCTCCACGTTCTTCCTCGCCCCGACGAGCAACTGCGACGAGGTCAAGGGCCATGAGCCCGAGGGCATGAAGGTCTTCGCCGTCGGTACGCTGCACGAGGCCGTCACCGCCACCAAGGCGATCGCCTCGGGCGACACCTCCGGCCTGGCCACCTGCTCGACCCAGTGACTCCCGCAGGACCGGCGCTCAGCCGGGAGTAGTTATCCACAGCCCGACAACTGCCTCTGGCGGCTCGGCTCCGCCCCGTGCCACTGTCACCACAGACCCTGACGCACTCGTCAGGACATCGAGCTCCCAGCGCCCCCTCGGGTGCCAGGAGACCTGTGAGGAGGCACGATGCGTGTACGTGGAGGGTGCGCCATCCTGTGGCGTCAGCAGGGCGTCAGCCAGATCGGAACGAGTCCCGGGCGACGCACCATCGTCAGTGACCTGAGTCTGGCCGAGCAGCGCCTGCTCGATGAGTTCGCGCGCAACCTGGAGAGCGCAGGTGTCTACCGCGCCGCCCGGCGCAGTCGCGTACCGGTGGCGCGGGCACGTCAGATCGTCGAGGACCTGAGACGTCAGGGGGCGCTGGTGGCCTCGGCGACCAGCGAGCTCGGCGGGGTCGACGGCGTCTACTGGGACCGGCTGGGCGTTGACGCCAAGGGCCGCGGCGCGGTTCTGTCGCAGGCCGTCCTGGCGTTTCACGGCGTGAGCACTCTGGCTCAGGAGGCTGCTCTGTGGTTGGCAGAGGCCGGGGTGGGCACGATCCTGTCCACCTGCTCCCCGCAGGACGGGGGCCTGGCTCCACTCCTGTCGGCACGTTTCCCGGCTCTGAGGACGCGTGCACCGTTGCGCACCCGTCCCGATGTCATGGTGACGGTGGATCCGCATGTGGTCGAGCCGCTGCTTGCGCGCAGGCTCGCTCAGGAGGACGTGGTTCACCTCCCGGTCGTCGTCGGAGAGGCGGGGGTGCGCGTCGGCCCGGTCCTGGGCGGTGGCGGCCCGTGCTCGACCTGCTTGGATCTGTGGGAGAGGGACGCCGACCCGTGCTGGCCGGCGCTGGCCACGCAGATGCGCACCCTGCCCATGCCGGAGGTCGAGCACCTGGTCCTGCACGAGGCCGCGGCGTCAACGGCTCGGGCCGTCATCGACACGCTGGTGGGACAGGCCGCCGACGTCAACGACGCCAAGGACGGCGCCGAACCGGACGGGGAGAAGAACGGGGACTCGGCCGCGTGGTGGTCCACGCACTCGGTGGAGGTCACCGGTCAGGAGCCCCTGGGACGGCAGAGGACCTGGGAGCGTCACCCCGAGTGCCTGTGCTCACAGCTGTGAACGCCGTCGGACAGGAGTGTCCTCCGCCGCTCAGTTCTCGGCCTCGAAGTCGCGCAGGAGGGCGAGGACCGGCCCGCCGTACTCCTGCAGCTTGGTGGCACCCACACCACGGATGAGGGAGAGCTGGGGCAGGGTGGTGGGCTTGACGACGGCGATGTCCCGCAGGGTGGCGTCGGCGAAGACCGTGTAGGCGGGCTTGGAGCGCTCCTTGGCCACGCCTGAGCGCCAGGCCCGCAGCTCCTCGAACAGGGCGATGGTGCGGGGGTCGTTACTGGCCTCGAAGTCGGCGGCGGACTGCCGGGAGCGTTCTTTGGCGCTCTGGCGGCCCTGGCGCCGGGAGGCGTCTCGGGTGCCGTGGCCGGTGGGCCACAGGCCGTCCAGGAAGCGGGAGGGCTTGCGTGCGGCCCGCCCTCCGGCGTTGCGTGCGCGCGCGTAGGAGATGATGAGGTGCTCGCGTGCGCGGGTGACGCCGACGTAGAGCAGACGCCGCTCCTCCTCGATGGCGGCCTGTCCCTCGGCCAGGGAGATCGGCAGCAGCCCCTCGCAGGCGCCGGCGAGGATGACGGCGTCCCACTCCAGGCCCTTGGCGGCGTGCAGGGAGGAGAGGGTGACTCCCTCGACGGTGGGGGCGTTCTGGGCGTCTGCGCGCTCACGCAGCTCGGTGTGGAAGGCGTCGAGGTCGGCGCCGCGGGTCTGGGCCATCTCATCGGCCAGGGCCACCAGGGCGTTGAGGGCGTCCCACCGCTCGCGCACGGCTCCGCGGGGTGCGGGAGGCTCCTCGCTCCAGCCCTCACGGGACAGGACGGTGCGCGCGTCCAGGCTGAGGTCGCCGGTCAGGGAGGCCTTCTCGGTACGGGCCGCCCCGAGGACGACGGCCATGGCGCGTTTGACCTCCTCACGCTCGAAGAAGCGCTCACCGCCGCGCACGAGGTAGCCGATCTGGGCACCTGCCAGGGCCTGTTCGAAGACCTCGGACTGGGAGTTGGTGCGGTACAGGATCGCGATCTCGCTCAGGGGGACCCCGGCGGCCTGCAGACGGCGCACCTGGGCGACGGCGCCCTCGGCCTCGGCGATGTCGTCGTCGTAGGTCTCGAAGCGCACGGCGGGGCCGCTGGGACGCTGGGCGACCAGCTCGACGGCGCCGGCGGGCAGGTGCAGACCGCCACCTCCGCGCCGCGAGCGGGAGAGGACCTGGTTGGCCAAGGAGACGACCTGCGGGGTGGAGCGGTAGTCGCGACTCAGGCGCACGGTGCGCGCGCCCTCGTAGCGGGTGGTGAAGCCGGTGAGGAACGCGGGTGTGGCGCCGGTGAAGGAGTAGATGGTCTGGGAGACGTCCCCGACGACGCACAGCTGGCGGCGCCGCCCCAGCCACAGGTCCAGCAGGCGCTGCTGGAGCGGGGAGACGTCCTGGTACTCGTCGACGACGAAGTGCTTGTACTGGCCGCGCACCTGGGCGGCGACGTCCTCGCGGTCCAGGAGGATCCCGATGGTCAGCAGGAGCACGTCCTCGAAGTCGATGACGCCGCGCTCGCTCTTGGCCTCCTCGTAAAGTGACAGGACCTGGGCGACCGTGGCCGCCTCCTGACCGGCCACGCCGGTGCGGCCGGCGGCGACGGCGGCCTGGGTGTAGTCCTCGGGCAGGGTCATGGTGACCTTGGCCCACTCGACCTCGGCGGCCAGGTCCCGCACGGTGGCCCGATCGGTGGGCAGGCCCAGGCGGCGGGCGGCGGCGCCGACCAGGGGGGCTTTGTGGGCCTGGATGTCGGGGCGGCGTCCACCGATGGCGGTGGGCCAGAAGTAGGTGAGCTGGCGCAGGGCGGCGGCGTGGAAGGTGCGGGCCTGGACGCCGGGGACGCCGAGGTCGGCCAGGCGCGAGCGCATCTCGCCGGCGGCGCGGGCGGTGAAGGTGACGGCCAGGACCTGGGTGGCCTGGTAGGCGCCGGTGGCCACGCCGTGGGCGATGCGATAGGTGATGGCCCGGGTCTTGCCGGTGCCGGCGCCGGCAAGGACGCACAGGGGTCCTTCGAGGTGCTCGGCGACCTCGCGCTGGTCGGGGTCGAGGGCCTCCAGGAGGCCGGCGGCATCCAGGGGGGCGCTGCGACGGCCGGGACCGGACGTGGGCGTGCCGGTCGGGGCGGGGCGTGCGGTGGTCGGGCTCATCGGGACCAGCCTGCCACGGGGCGGTGACAGGAATCGACGGCTGGTGGCCCGCGCCGGGCGGGGTCAGCTGACGATGGGGCCGCCGTACCAGTCCTCGATGAGGAGTCGGGCGATGGAGGTGGGGCCGGGCAGGAGGATGCTGCCGTCGTCGGCGGCCGCGGTGAGCTCGTCACGGGAGACGAGGCGGGCCTCGACGACCTCCTGGCCGTCGGGTCGGGGCCAGTCCTCACCGGGGGCCAGGCGGGCGCGACAGCCGAGCATGAGGGAGCGCGGGAAGGGCCAGGGCTGAGAGACGACGTACTCGACCTCGGCCACGCGCAGCCCGGTCTCCTCCCGCACCTCTCGGGCCACGGCGGCCTCGACGGACTCGCCGGCCTCGACGAAGCCGGCCACGACCGAGTAGCGCCGGGGAGCCCAGGTGGCACCGCGCACAAGAAGGAGGCGGTCGGAGGTGTCGGTGACCGTCATGATGACGGCCGGGTCGGTGCGTGGGAAGTGGACGGTGGCGCAGTCGCTGCACCGACGGGCCCAACCGGCCTCGATGATCTCGGTGCGTCCGCCGCAGCTCGGGCAGTAGGCGGAGCGGGCGTGCCAAGCGGCCAGGGCGGTGGCCGTGGTGGCCAGGCCGGCGTCGCGGGCCGTCATCTGGGCGCCCATGGCTCGCAGGGCGGAGAGCGGGTAGCGCTCCAGCAGGCGGCGCAGGTCGGGGTGGTCGACGGCGGTGCCCTCGGCGTCGGAGCCGGTGGCGGGCGGCTCGGGGGCGTCGGGCACCTCGAGGGCCTGGGGCACGACGACGGCGATCCAGCTCGGGCCGGCGGGGGCTGCGTCGTCGACGAGCTCGCGGCCCATATAGAGGACGGTCAGGTCGGGGCAGCAGGTGGGGGCTGAGGCTCCGAGGTAGCCGACGCGCAGGTCGGGCAGACCCCAGCCGCTACGGGTGCCGGGGCCCTCCCAGGCGGTGGCGCCGGGGCTGCCGATGAGGCTGGGTGGGGTGAGGCCGTCGTCGGGCAGGTCGGGGTGGATGGCCGGACCGGTCAAGGCGACACGGCCGCGGGCGTCGACCAGCAACAGGCGGGTCTCGGGGTCGGCGGCGAGGCGCTCCAGCAGCCCGGGCTCACTGCGTCGCTCGGCGTCGCGGTCAGTGGCGGAGCGGGACAGGGCGAGCTGGTCGGTGCGCATGGGGTCACTCTCCCACCCCCCGCTTCGAAGCGCACATGGGCGCGCCCATACCGATAGGAGATGAATATGGAACTCGGCATCCTCTGCGACGTCCACGACGCGGCCTGGGGCTCGGAGGCACGCGGGTGCGAGGCGAGGCCGGCGGGAACGTGTCCTTATGGGACGGCTTTGGCGACGAGCCGGTCGAGCGCCATTGGCATCTGTACAGGTCAGAGCGTTACGGGCCGGCTCCACATGCGAAAAGCGGTTTCAAAGTCGTCCCATGTGGACAAAGTCCGGCTCTTCTGAGCTGCCGTCTAGGCTGGGGGTGTGCGCACCTATCTCGATCACGCAGCCACCTCCCCGGTCCGCCCAGAGGTCGCCCGGCAGGTCGGCGAGGACCTGGCCAGTGGGCTCGGCGGCTGGGCGAATCCGAGTGCGCAGCACACCGCGGGCCGGCGAGTGGGGGCGCTGCTGGCACAGGCGCGTGCCCGCCTGGCGGGCGCTCTGGGCGTGGATGCGCACGAGGTGCTGCTGACCTCCGGCGGCACGGAGGCCGACGCCCTGATGGTCTCGGGCCGGGCGCGAGCGGTGCCGGGCGGGCGACTGGTGGTCTCTCCGATCGAGCACCCGGCGGTTCTGGACTCGGCGCGCACCGCCGTGGACCAGCTGGGGGCGGGGCTGAGCCTGCTGGAGGTCGACAGCGCCGGGCGGGTCGAGCTCGACTCTCTGGCCCGGGCGGTGGCGCCGGCAGCCGATACAGGCCACTCCCCCGCGTCCCTGGTCTCGGTCATGACGGCGAACAATGAGACCGGAGTGGTTCAGGACATGGCGGCGCTGGTGGCGCGCGTGCGCGAGGCGAGTGGCGCCGGGCGCCCCGGCGAGACCGGGTACGTGCCCGTCCACTCCGACGCGGTCGCGGCGCTGGGGAAGGTTCCCGTGGACTTCCATGGCTGGGGTCTGGATGCGATGAGCCTGACGGGGCACAAGCTGGGGGCGCCGGTGGGCGTGGGGGCCCTGGTGGTTCGCCGCGACCTGGCGTTGACGCCGGCCACGGGCGGGGGCCGTCAGGAGCGGGGGATCCGCTCGGGCACTCAGGACGTGGTGGCGGCCCGGGCGCTGGCGCTGGCGGTGGAGCTGGCGGTCGCCGAGCGGGAGGAGCAGGAGGCCCGGCTGGCGGTGCTGCGGCGTCGGATTCTGGAGGGTGCCGGGGCGCTTCCGGGCGTTCACGCCACGTTGCCGGAGGGTGCCGCTCATGTGGCCTCCACGGCACACCTGTGGTTCGAGGAGGCCGACTCCGAGGCGCTGCTCATGGCCCTGGACCTGGCGGGGATTGATGCGTCGGCGGGGTCGGCCTGCCACGCCGGGGTCACCCAGCCCAGTCACGTGCTCCTGGCGATGGGCTTTCAGGAGGGGCCGGCCCGCTCCACGCTGCGCTGCTCCCTTGGCCGGGAGACGAGCCCCGAGGACGTCGAGCGCCTGCTCGCCGCCCTGCCCGCCGCCCTGGAGGGAGCCAGACGAGCCTGGAAGGTGACGCACAAGGCGGCAGGGACACACTTGTAGCAGCCTCCAGTCCGACGAAAGGTGAGGAGAGCCGCATGCCAACCGCCTCGAACAAGATGATCGGCGACTTCAGCGGCAAGCCGGCATCGGCCGCCATGTACGCGGTGATCGAGTCCTACGTCGTGTCTCTTGGCGCCGTCACAAAGCACCTGACGGCCCAGGTGAGCTTCTCCGTCAACCGGAAGTTCCTGTGGGTCTGGGCCTATGAGAAGACGGGCGACGGCACCCTGTTCCTGAACGTGAGGCTCGACCGACCCGTGGAGGATCCGCACTTCCACCGCGTCGACCAGGTCAGTGCGAACAGGTGGAACCACCACGTCGTCGTCAAGACGATGGAGACCGCGCAGAGCGACTGGCTCCGGGACCTCATTCGCGCCGGCCACGAGTTCGCCGCCCGTTGATCAGTCCTCAACAGCAGCGCAATGGCGCCATACAGCCGACTAACTGTTCGCGGATCCGGGTCTCACACACGATCGACGAACTGGGCGGCGATCTCCCGAGGAACGGGGTCCCATTCTCGTACGTACCTGATGGCTCGCACACGCCCGTCTCTTCTCCCGGAGTCACGCAGACTCCGTACCTCGGCACGATCCAGCGGGCTCTCCGAGAGCATGCGATCGATCGACAGGCTGTAGGTCTGCCGGAAGAACATTCGTTCCTGCTCGCTCTTCGTCATCGGACGCTCTCGACCATCTGCTATCCGCCAGATCGCCAGCAGCATGGCGAAAATAACCAAGAAGGCCAACCACGTATCAGACATCGCAGCTCCTTTCGTGAACGATGAGGCATGAGCACACTGACACGGACTGCCACCCCTTTGTCGAGTCGAGCACGACGACCGGCATGATGCCGTTGTCCAGACGCCGCTGGAACATGCTCAGGCGCTGCCGTCGGCATGCTCGCCCACCACGCTGAGAACGCGCTTGTACTCCCCCGACGGAAAACGAAGAACGCCGAGCATCGGTGCTGATCGCGCACGGTCCGGGAGAGGCCATGGGCGCCGATGGAGTACTCATCAGGCATGACAGCTCCTTCCTCAGCGCTATCTATGCCGGGCACCACGAGGTCCCCTGGATTGTTCCGGTTGCCCCGTCGCGGTCAACCTGCGGTAGCCTGCCACGGCCTGTAGCAACGGCTACCCGCCTGCCTGAAGGAGACCCTCGTGCGCGTCCTTGCCGCCCTGTCCGGCGGAGTCGACTCCGCCGTGGCCGCGGCGCGCGCCGTCGACGCCGGTCACGAGGTCGTGGGCGTCCACATGGCCCTGACCCGCAACCGTGCCCAGACCCGTTCGGGCTCGCGCGGCTGCTGCTCCATCGAGGACTCCGCCGACGCCCGCTGGGCCGCCCAGATCCTGGGGATCCCCTTCTACGTGTGGGACCTGTCCGAGGAGTTCGAGGAGCGCGTCGTGGCCGACTTCCTCGACGAGTACCGCGCCGGTCGCACCCCCAACCCCTGCGTGCGCTGCAACGAGCGCGTCAAGTTCGACGCCCTGCTCGAGCGCGCCCTGGCCCTGGGATTCGATGCCGTCGCCACCGGCCACTACGCCCGCCTCACCGGCGGTGCCGCCTCCAGTCGCCCAGGCGAGACCACCGGCCTAACACTGCGCCGCGCCGCCGACGCAGCTAAAGACCAGTCCTACGTCCTGGCGGTCTCCGGCCGCGACGGCTTGTCCCGCGCCCTCTTCCCACTCGGTGACGCCCCCTCCAAGGCAGATGTACGCGCCGAAGCAGAGCGACGCGGCCTCCCGGTGGCCTCCAAGCCCGACTCCTACGACATCTGCTTCGTCGCCGACGGCGACACCCGCGGCTTCCTCACCCGCAGCCTCGGCGTTCACGAAGGCACCCTGGTCTCCCCCGACGGCGACGTCCTCGGCACCCACCAGGGCTACTTCGGTTTCACCGTCGGCCAGCGCAAAGGCCTGGGCCTGACCCGCCCGGCCCCCGACGGACGGCCCCGCTACGTCATCGAGACCCGGCCCTCCACCAACGAAGTCGTCGTCGGCCCCGAAGAACTGCTCAGCCGCAAGAGCGTCGACGGCAACAACCTCATCCTCCTGGCCGCCCCCCTCCCTCTCAACGACGGCGACCTCGGCTGGCAGGACGTGACCATCCAGGTGCGCGCCCACGGACGCCCCCTCCCCGCTGACGTTGCCGTCGATGTCGAGACCGGAACGCTGCGGGCCAAGTTGCACCACCCTTTGCGAGGCCTGGCGGCCGGCCAATCCGTCGTCGTCTACGGCGGCGACTCCGGTGACCAGGTACTGGCTCAGGCAACCGTGGCCTGAGCTGCGCGTCGCAGGACGGGGGCGCTCAGCCGACGATCCCCTGCCTGCCAGCACGAAGGAAAGGCGCGGCCGCACGACTGGTGCGCCGCCCCGGCATCAACAGAAGAACCGATGCCAGGCCGGCGCACCACGCCCCCGCCTCAGCGCAGGGAGGTGTGCTGCTCGATCGCGCGCACCGCCCACCAGGCCAGGACCACAGCCAGCACCGGCCCGACGACCACGGACCCGACACCGATCACCGACGGCTGGACGCCGGTTCGGAGCGCCTCAAGGAACTGCGGCCACATCATCTGGCTCGTGAAATCGCCGGTGGTGACATCCATGCTGAGCGGCACGAAGAGAACGGCAATCAGGGCGAGTACCTGATTGACCGCGTAGAGCAGGACGAGCCCGATCATGGGTGCCCCGAACCCGAGGTGGTTGAAACGGCCCTGCCCACCGATACTCATCACAGCACCGACCTCGATGACAAGCGAGAAGAGCCCGATGAGCACGATCAGGACGAACAAGGCCGTTTTGCCCGGTCCGGCCGTATCAATGGCCCAGAGCACCGGCTGGAGCACATCTTCGGTGGTGGACCCGATACTGTGGGCGAGAACGGCGCACCAGGCGATGAGACCACCCAGGCAGATCGCACCCTCGACCAGCACCACTACGCAGGCGTAAAGAGCCTTGGCCGCGAAGTGCACCCGTCCGCGAACCGGAACGGCCATGGTGAGGTAACCGCGCTGCCCGTACATGGACTGCCAGTAGTCGACGGCGACCTGAACCATGACGGCGACCGGTATCGCGATGATCACCGCCATGGACGCCAGCTGCATGAGGCCGGCCAGCGCCGGCACGTCGGCCAGCAGCCACCACAGGCCGAGGAACCCGAGCAGAACGAGGCAGCAGGTCCCTGTCACAGAGGCATTGCGCCCCACCTGGGTACGAGCCTCCTCGATGAAGAGCGTGCGAAGCATCAGCGGTACTCCTTCCGGAACAGGGCGTCCAGGCTCGTGGAATGGGTCTGACGCAGATCGTCGGCATCGCCGGCCAGGAGCAGGCGACCGTCCTTGAGGAAGACGACGGAGTCGACGATCGGCTCGACGTCGGCGATGAGGTGAGTGGAGATGAGCATGAGGGAATCCGATTCGAAGTCGCGCAGGACGCCGTCGAGGATGATCTCGCGGGCGGCCGGATCAACACCGGAGATGGGCTCGTCGAGCAGGTAGACCCGGGCGCGGCGACTCATCATCAGTGCAATGCGCAGCTTCTCCCCCATGCCCTTGCTCATCTCCTTGATGGAGCGCTCAGCGGGCAGAGCGAAGAAGTCGACCAGCCGGCGGGCCTTGGCGGCGTCGAAATCGGCGAAGAGCCGGGAGAACTGGGCGATCGCCCGAGGCGGGGTGAGGCTGGTGGCCAGGAAGTCGGCGTCGGGCAGGAAGGACACCAGCGCCTTGGACAGCGGCCCGGGGGCATGCCCGGCGATGCGCACCTGACCCTCGTAGTCGGCCAGGACGCCGGCGAGAATCTTCAGCAGAGTGGTTTTGCCGCAACCGTTGGCGCCCATGAGGCCGACGATGCGTCCGGCGGGCAGCGACAGGCTCAGATCGCGCAGGGCAGGACGCCCGCGATAGGTCTTGGTCAGGTGGCGCACGGTCACCAGGGGCGGGGCGCCATCCAGGGACGGAATGGTATTGAAGCGTGCATCGGAGCCTTGCACATCCGACGGCGCCGCCGTCAGCGAACTGCTCATGAGGGCTCTCCTGATTCGTCAGTGGTGGAAGCCGGCCACCGTTCGGCAAGGGTCTCGCCCGCTTGAGCGAGATCCATACCGATGGCGGTGACAGCGGCGATGAAGGTGTCCGTGGCGCCGACGGCGAGCTCACGTCGGACGGCGTCGAGCACCGCGGCATCAGCGGTGACGAAGCGCCCGGCAGTGCGCTCGGTAACGGTCAGGCCGCTGCGATCGAGCTCGGCGAGGGCGCGTTGGACGGTGTTGGGGTTGACCCCGGCCTGCGTGGCGAGATCGCGCACGCTGGGGATCCGGGTTCCGGCGGGCCAGATGCCGGTGACGATCCGCATGCGGAAATCATCGACCAGCTGGATCCAGATCGGACGGGAGTCGTCGAGATCCATGGCTCTCCTAGTGCTCGGGGACGGGAAGTGCTCATGAGCGCAGTACAGGCGGTCTCAGCAGACCGTCTGTATTACTGCACTAATACAGTGACACAAGGAGGGGTTGCCGTCAACCCGAACGGCCTCGAGCCCACACTCGGACTCGAGGCCGCAGCTCCTCGTCGGTCAGGGTCGACCACCCCTTCCCACCGAAGGCTCAGTCAGGAGGATCGACGATGGCGCGGTAGTCGGCGTAGCACTCGACAAGAAGCGCAGGCGGCACCTGCTCCAAGGGCACGACCCGACGACCATCGACCAGGCACAGGGGACCAGTGGTCACTACCTGGTCCTCGCTCCACACGTCCACCCCACTGAAATCGATGACGCTGCACAGACCGGCTACCGGGAAGTCCTTGAGGAACGTGCTGTACCAGTGGATGTTGGAGTCGGGCTCGTAGCCACGGGACTTGGCCCGTTTGCGCAGGTCACGGGCAATGACACGCCTTCCCGCCCCATCGTCGATGCCCCGCTGCCCCTTGTCTACCTTCGGGACCCGAGCAGAGAACTGGTAGAAGAGCGGAGCGACCTCGTAGTCGGCCAGGTGCTCCCGCCAGTCGGCCACTTCCGCCTCTGACAGCAGCGTCCCATGAGCCAGTCCGACCACGGCCTCCGAAGGCAGCTCCAGGACGGCGTCGTCAGCGCCCAGAAGCTGACCGTCCTCGGTGGGGCGGAAGGTCCAGGCCTGGGGCGCCTCGCCGCCGCCTTCCGGCTCATTGGCACTCCCACCCTCGTCCTGACGGCGGGCCACCCAGACCAGACGAGCCGCCAGGTGCCGGGCCAGCGGATGGTCGGCGAACAGCTCCCGCCACAGCGGAAACGGCCAGGAGCGCCCGACACACATGGCCTCATACAGACGCTGCCTCTGGACCTTGAGAACAGCGGCCACCTCCTTGCGCGCAAAGGTCAGGCGGCGCCTGGCCTGCGCCACGATCTCACTGTCCTCGCCCTTGCGGGCGGCGGGCAGACTCTTGCGCGCCCGTCCGTCGGAGTCCGTCAGGGCGATGGTCAGCTCAGGGGTCAGGCGCCCCAGGAACTCACGCTCGCCGTAGGACAGGTGCAGCAGGCCGTCATGTCCGAAACCGGCCGTGGGGACGCTGCGGTCACCGAGCTCAGCCTCGCTCCAGCCTCGCTCGGCGGCCACAGCCCGAGTGAGCAGGTTGGCGAAACCACGCACCTGCGGCAAGCGGTGCTGGGCTGCAGCCGAGACCATGACCTGCAGGGCCTCGGCGGACGGGTTCGCGGCGACGGCGGTCAGGACGGTCTCGGACTCGGCGCGCCATGTGGCGTGGCGGCTCAGGGCGCTCCTGGCGGCGGCGGCAAGACGCTCGCCCTCCATCCCGACGGCGAAGGCGAGCAGCCCCTTGTTCTTCAGGCTCTCCCCCTTGACGGCCTCACGGTTATGGGCGACCCAGGACTCGACGACGAAGGCACTCAGCTCACGGGCGTCCGCCGCATCGAGCAGGCTCAGGTAGAGCTCGATGGTGCCGGCCCCGTCGGGGGTCTTGAGCCTGTAGGCCTCGAGCACCCAGTGGCGCACGATGTCCGGGTCGAGCGGCGTCCCGTCGGCGAGCCTCACCTGGGGCAGAGCCTCGAAGGGGAACCAGTCCAGGGCCACCGGAGGGCGCTTCAGTCGCCGTTTGGGAGGTGTGAGGGCCTCCGCTGTGACGATGTCGGTGACGTCATCCCCGTAGACCTGCAACGTGCGCAGCAGGTTGGCCCGCGCGAGACGGTCCTTCTCCTGGGCGCGGGCGGCACGCAGTCGGGCGACGCCGTCGGGAATCATCAGACCGGCCAGCCAGGCCGCACCCACCCGGCGCACGTGCGCAATCGGACTCATCACCGCCTCAAGGGCCAGATCCCCGACCTCGGGGAGGCCTGAGAGAAGCTCCTGGGCCAGCATCCGGTTGAACTCGGAGCGCCCCACCGCGACCTGCGCCAGGGCCGGCACCATGTTCTGGGGAACGGCGGGGAAGTGGGCGAGCGCGCACAGCACTCGCGTCGCCGACGTGGAATCCTCCAGCAGGTCACGGGCCCTGGCCAGGTCCTGGGCCATCCACGGCCAACTGTCCTCGGACTCACAGGTCCACAGGGCCCAGCCCCAGGTGATCGTGCGCACCACCTCGGGCGGATGCCCCGCCCGGGCCAACGCGTCGGCGACGAGGCGCGGATCGGTGTCCCACGGCAGGCCCTCCTCCAGGCTGTGGCGGTGAGTACTTGTGCCGATGTCCCCGTCAGATATGTTCAGGGAGCGGCACAGGTCATCGAGCGCCGCAGCGCGAGCCTCAGGAAGAGGAATCATCGGGGGAACCACGACCGGTGAAGTGTCACCCGACTCCGCTCCTGCCTGTTCCACCTGCTTCACGACTTCCTGACTTGTGTCGTCGGACGGGTTCTGAGACCTGGGCGTGACCGGCATAGCCGTATTGTGCCGGCCCTCACGAGCACCGGATGCGGAAATGACGGAGCATTACTCCGGACATACGTCCTTCTAGACGAAGGTATATTCACCAGTTGATCGGTCATCTATTTCGCCTCTCGGCCGGACCGCTTCCTTCTACGCTACGGCCATGTCTCCGTCTCCTGACTCCTCCTCCCCCGAATTCTCTTCTCCCGAGATCCCCTCATCCACGACCCCGCCACCCACGGCACCACCCCAGGGCGCCCCGGTCTCCGCCTCAACACCATCACCTCAACGACGGCATCGGGCACGGCTCGGAATTCTCAGCGTCGTCGTCGTTCTGGTCCTGACACTCGGTGGTGGAGGGCTGTGGGCACTGACGCGCGGCTCCGACCCGCTCTCAATGGTCAAGGCCCCGATCCTCAAGGCTCAGCAGGACCTGTCCAACCTCGGCAAGGAGCCTGCAGCAGCACCCTTCGACGCGAGTGGCACGACGGCAATCACCAACAAGCAGCTGACGATCCTGCGGGTGATCGCCGATCACCGTGAGACGCTGGTGGCCCTGAGCGCGAGCTCATCGTCGTCCTACGCCGCCTGGCAGGTTCCTGTTCCTGACAACCTGGCGGGGCAGCACCTCAACTGTCGAATCAACGCCAAGACCTTCGACTGCGGTGACCAGATCAGCGTCAACCTGGCCTCGGGGATCAACGCCCCCGCCAAGCCGTCGACCGTCTCCGCCGCCTCCCCCACGACGCCCGCCTCAGCGGTTCCGGCCCAGCCGAGCGACAACAGCTCCGACGCGCCCGCCCAGACCGGGACTCCGAGTGCTCCCAGCGGCACGACCTCTGCGAACCCCGCGGCTCCCTCCGCCGCCTCGTCCTCCACTCCTGCCGCAACAGCGTCACCAGGTACGGCGACGTCGGCGCCGGCGCCCGCCTCGGTGCGGCTCGGCGATACCCCCAGCAGCGGAAAGCCCCTGTCGGTCAGCTCCGACGGCACCGTGAGTGTCAACCGGGACAAGGTCTCCGGCCTGAAGCTTGACGGCACCAAGCCGGTGTGGGCGACCCGAGTCGAGGCGTCCCGCAAGCTCGCCGGTGTCAGCCTGCCGATGAGCCGCGATATCTGGGTGGTCAGCGACGGCGTCACCGTGGCAGGTCTCGACGGCAGCAGCGTGCTGTGGTCGAGCAAGCTCCCCGAGGGCGTGGGCGCCCTCAACACGTTGGGTACCGAGGTGGTACCCCGCTGGCAGACGAGCAAGGGCGCCATCGTCATGGCCTACCCGGACTCGCTGCGCGCCCTCGACCCAGTCGATGGAAGCACGATCTGGCGGGTCTCCACCCCAGTGACCTCGTGGGCGGCCGGTGATGGTTACGTCGTGGTCTTCAACGGCTCGACGACCTCAGTCCTGGCCTTCGACTCCGGTTCGAGCTCGACCCGCTCCACGGCTCTGCCGACCTCGGCCCCAGTCTCCGCAGATGCTCCCGACCTGAAGGAGCTCAAGAACGCGGACCTCGACGTCCCGGGTATCTGCGCGGAGGCCTTCAGCCGAGGGGGTCGGGGGATGACGAGGGCCGACATAGTCGAGCAGGCCCCGGAAAAGACGAAAGTCACCTTCTCCGACGGCAAGGCCGCCGGCACCGCCAGAGGTAACGGCCTGGGGGGCGGCTCGTCGAACACGATCGCCATGAAGTCGACACAGCTGGGTCTGTTCGGCACCTCACCGGTGATGGTCGCCGTCCTGGACTGCAACGCCGACCTTCCCGACTACGGCTTCGATGTTCTTGTCGCCTACAACGCTGACAAGGAGATGGTCGGCTCCCTCATGATGGAGGGCAGCAACGAGATCGGCTACGTTCCCGCCCCGCACATGGAGAACCTGCGCGTTGTCGGCGGCACCGTCATCTTCGACGAGCCGCAGCTGCGGCTCTACGGTGACGAGTCCTGCCGGACCTGCGGCGGCAGCGCCTCAGCGACGGTCACCGCGCAATGGGACGGTCAGGCCCTGACGCTCGCCGACGTCGTCTACCACATTCCGGGCAGCCTGCCCATGAGCGGGGACCACCGGCGCCCGTCCCTGGCCGAGGTGCAGAAGGTCTATGACGCCCTCGCCTCGGGGCAGGACGACAAGGCGGCCGAGCACATCGATCCCACGATCCTGCCTTTCATGGATCAGCCCGCGGAGCGGGTACCGACAGGTGACACGATGCGCACCGCCTTCCTGCCCGAGGGAGGCAAGGTGGTCGCCTGCCTGCTGGCCGGCCCCAAGGACTCCTCAGGCGCCTCGGTCGCCAACTCCATGGACCTGGATCAGGGAACGATCATCTGCCCGATCGCCCTGGACGATCCGTCGAAGCCGTGGATGACGCCCAGGCCGAGTACGAACAACAGTGAGCAGAAGCAGTACGGGTCCTGGCTGCTGCTGAGCTCTGACATGGAACGCTTCCGAATCACCCACCTGCAGCACAAGGTCAACTGACGCCCCGGGCGCGTTGTGGGGGTGCACCGTCGACGAGATGGTGCACCCCCACAATGACGTCGGAGGAACTGTTCAGCCGCGCAGCCTGGCGAGCTCCTCGACGAGCTGGGGCACGACCTCGGTGACGTCGCCGACGACGCCGAAGTCGGCCATCTCGAAGATCGGGGCCTCGGAGTCGTCGCAGATGGCGACGACGGTGCCGGCTCCCTGGATACCGCTGGTGTGGTGGACGGCGCCGGAGACGCCCAGGCCGATGTACAGGCGCGGGGAGATGGTCTCACCGGTCTGACCGATCTGGGCGCTGCGCTCGATCCAGCCCTCGTCGCAGGCCACGCGGGTGGCTCCGACGGCGGCGTCGAGCGGCTGGGCCAGGGAGCGGACCAGGTCGAAGTCGCCGTCCACGCCGCGGCCGCCCACGACGACGGTGCGCGCCTCACTCAGAGCCGGGCCGGAGGCGACGGAGATGGCCTCACGCGAGACGAGGCGCACAGCGGCGGCCTCGGCACTGATGGGGACCTCGAGGGGCTCGGCCGCCAGGGGCGCGCCCTTGGCGGCGGCGACCTCTGCGATCCCGGGGCGCACTGCGATGATCGGTGCACCGCCGCCCGGGCCGACGCCGGCGGTGGTGGACCAGGAGCCGGACAGGACCAGCTTGGAGGCGCGCAGGTCGGAACCGGAGGCCTCCAGGCCGGTGACGTCGGAGACGCAGGCCGAGCCGAGTACGACGGCGACCCGCCCGGCGAGCTCCTTACCGCGATAGTCGGAGACGACCAGGACCGCCGCGGGCTGGACGGTGCCGACGGCCGCCACGACGGCGTCGGCCGCGGTGGCGGGCAGGTGGGCGGACTCGCCCAGGTCGGCGGTCAGCAGACGGGTGGCTCCGGCGCCGGCCAGGACCTCAGAGGCGGTCTCACCCAGCGGCTGGAGGGCCAGGGCGACAACGTCGCCGCCGGTCAGCGCCCGGGCGGCGGTGAGCAGCTCCAGGCTGGGACCGGTGGGGACGGCCTCGGTGGTCTCGAGGTCGACGAGGACGAGCAGGGGGGCATCGAGCATGGGAATCAGCTTCTTTCGCGAGTGGTATGAGACGGACGGGCGGCGCTACGGCGTCCAGCTCCCCTGCTGGGGAGCGGGCGGGCGCTGCGGCAGGCCGTCAGACGAGCTTGTTCTCCACGAGCCAGGCGGCGAGCTCGCGGCCCGCCTCTCCGGCGTCGGTGCGGATGATGCCGGCCTCACGGGCGGGTCGGGCCTCGTCGTCGACGACTGCGACGGCCGGTTCGGCGATCTGAAGACCGAGCTCGGAGGCGTCCCAGAAGTCGATGGGCTTCTTCTTCGCGGCGCGCATGGCGGCGAAATTGGGGTAGCGGGGCTCGTTGGCCTGGTCGGTGACGCTGACGAGCGCGGGCAGCGGAGCGCTGAGGACCTCGCGGACGGTGCCCACGGCGCGGGTGACGGTCACGGCGCCGCCGTCGACCTCGAGGTGGTTGGCCAGCGTCAGGGCCGGGAGGTGCAGGGCGGCGGCCAGGGCACCGGGCAGCATGGAGGTCATGGAGTCCAGGGAGGCCATCCCGGTGACGACCAGGTCGACCTCCCCGATTCGCTCGATGGCGGCGGCCAGAACCCGGGCGGTGGTGACGACGTCGGCTCCGGCCAGGTCGTCGTCGGCGACGACGACCCCGGAGTCGGCCCCCATCTGCAGAGCGCGGCGCACCCCGTCCTCAGCGTCCTCGGGTCCCATGGTCAGGGCGATGACCTCGCCGTCGGCCTCCTCGGCCAGACAGACAGCGGCCTCGACGGCGTTCTCGTCGAGCTCGTTGAGGACGTCCTCCTCGCCGCGCACGAGCCGACCGTCCTCGATGCGACGCTCGGACTGCACGTCGGGAACGTGCTTGATGCAGACCACGATTCTCATGGGTTCAAGATTGCCATAACAGCGGCATCTCACCACTGAGCGCTCAGTCACCCTGACACGGCGTCAGGACGAGGATCGGGACGACGCGATGATGACGACGCCGTCACGCCCGGGCCCTAAACGCGACGCGGCGCACTCCCACGAGGGAGACCTCACTGCCCCTCAAGTGGTAGCAACCAGCGGCCGCCAGGACAATGGGCCCATGTCTTCGACGCCAGAGCCCGCTCCAGCACCGCGCGCCGAGCTGCCAGCAGCTCCTGATCACGGGCTGGGTGTCGCTCTGAACGGAGACGGCGCGGACTTCGCGGTCCACGCCCCGCACGCCACGGCCGTGGACCTGTGCCTGCTGACCATGGATGCCGACGGCGCCGTGGTGGAGGAGACCCGGATCGGGATGCACGGGCCCTCGCGGGGCCTGTGGAGCGCCCACGTCCCCGGCATCGGAGCCGGCCAGCGCTACGGCTACCGCGCCCACGGCCCCTGGAACCCGCACGAGGGCCTGCTCTACAACCCCCGCAAGCTGCTGCTGGACCCCTACGCCCGCGCCCTGGACGGCCGAGTGGACCTGGGACCGGCCGTCTACGCCCACGAGGTCACTGACGACCTGGTTCCGGCAGCCGAGCCGTGGCTGCCCTCGCACCTGGACTCGGCGGGCAGCACCGCCGTCGGAGTGGTCACCGGTGACACCTTCCCGGTGGTTCCGGGGCCGCGCGTGCCCCGCGAGCGCACCGTCATCTACGAGGCCCACGTCAAGGGCCTGACCTACCAGCTGCCGGGCGTGCCCGAGGAGCTGCGCGGCACCTACGCGGGGCTGGCCCACTCGGTGACAGTCGAGCACCTCAAGGGGCTGGGGATCACCACTATCGAGCTGCTGCCGATCCACGCCTCGGTGAGCGAGCCCTTCCTGACCAAGCGGGGCCTGACGAACTACTGGGGCTACTCCACGCTCAGCTACTTCGCGCCCGAGCCCTCCTACGCCACGGCCGCGGCGCGTGCGGCCGGCCCGCAGGCGGTCCTGGACGAGGTGCGCGGCATGGTCTCCATGCTCCACGAGGCCGGCCTGGAGGTCGTGCTCGACGTCGTCTACAACCACACCTGCGAGGGCGGCGTCGACGGCCCCTCCTTGAGCCTGCGCGGCCTGGACAACCTGGACTACTACCTTCACGCCCCCTACCTGCCGGCGCAGTACATGGACGTCACCGGCACCGGCAACACGGTGGACTTCCGGGCCACTGGGGCGATCCGGCTGGCCCTGGACTCGCTGCGCTACTGGGTCACCGAGGTCGGCGTCGACGGCTTCCGCTTCGACCTGGCCACCACCCTGGGCCGCCATGCCGCGGAGTTCTCGCCGCGCCACCCGCTGCTCACGGCGATCGCCACGGACCCGGTGCTCAGCACCGTCAAGCTCATCAGCGAGCCCTGGGACGTGGGGCCCGGCGGCTGGCGCACCGGCCAGTTCCCCGAGCCCTTCCAGGACTGGAACGACCACTTCCGCGACACCACGCGCTCCTTCTGGCTGCATGACGCCTCGGAGATCTCTAAGGGCCGTCTGGGCTCGGACCTGCGAGACCTGGCCACGCGTCTGTCGGGCAGCGCGGACCTGTTCAGCCACGGGGAGTTCCCCGGTGGTCGTGGCCCGCTTGGCTCGGTCAACTTCGTGGCCGCACACGACGGCTTCACCCTGCGCGACCTGGTGGTCTACGACCACAAGCACAATCTGGCCAACAAGGAGGATAACCGGGACGGCAACTCCAACAACCGCTCCTGGAACCACGGTTTCGAGGGGGACGTCGTCGAGGGCATCAACGGCGGCCCGATCGAGGTGCTGCGCCGCCGGTCGATGCGCAACCTGCTGGCCACCGTACTGCTGAGCGCCGGGACCCCCATGCTGGTGGCCGGCGACGAGATGGGACGCACCCAGCAGGGCAACAACAACTGCTACTGCCAGGACTCCGTGCTCTCCTGGGTGGACTGGAACCTGGAGGTCTGGCAGCGCGACCTGGTCGCCACAACGCGTTTCCTCGTCCACCTGCGCCAGACCCACCCGGTGGTGCGCCCATCGCGCTTCGCGACCGGGCAGGTCCTTCAGGGGGACACGATCCCGGACCTGGCCTGGTACCGGGCGGACGCCGCACCGATGGACGGGGACTCCTGGCACGACCCGCACACTCGTGTGGTCCAGATGCTGCGCTCGGGCCGCCCCTGGGACGACGACGACATGCTCGTGGTCATCAACGGCGCCCTGGACCAGGTCGATGTCGTCCTGCCCGAGGGACGCGGGACCGACTGGCACCTGGCCTGGGACTCGACCTGGGCGGTCCCCCAGCCTCACACAGCACCCTTCTCCCAGGCACGGCGCGTGAGCCGAAGCCCCCAGGACACCCAGGCCGACGTCATCATCGAGACGAACGGCTCCGGCGAGGTGAAGGATGTCAAGACCGTGGCCGGCAGCTCCGAGGGCCACGCCGCTGAGAGTCTCACGGACTGCCACCAGGACCGTCCGGGTGACACGACGATGCTGGAGGCCCTGTCCCTGCGGGTCTACTTCTCCGGCGAACCGCTCGAGACCCTGACCCCGGGCACCAAGGCGGACTGAGCCGGCACCGAGGTCACCCAGCACCTGGTGCGATCAGGGGCGGTGACGTCATTTCCAGAATACCCTGGCTCACGCTCGACCCTACGGACGATAGTCACGCTCCACAGCGTCCACAGCCACGCATATCGATGAGCACAACTCTGCGCTCACGCATTTCTTAGAGGTCGCGCCAGTAAACTGTGGAGGCCCTCTAGAAGTCTCCGCCCTCATCGAAGTAGCGCTGCTCAGCCTCAGTCAGATCCATCATTGCAGGAGACTCGATAACAACATCAATGAACCTGCGGGTGCCTCCGAGTGTGATGCCGACGCGGGAAGGCAGATTCCACGTGTTCAACACGCCGACAGTGCTCGACTCCGTACTGCTTTGACCGTACAGACTGTTGAGCGCGTCAACATAGGCCTTATACTGTGAGCGAATAATGTGATCGATTTGAGGTTCGGCGTCACTGTAAAGCCGCGTAGTCAGATTGAAGTTAATTCTGGAAACAAGACTTGTGTCGGTGACGTCGTTGCCAATGTATCCGTCTTCTTCGCCGTTGCTGACGGGAGTGGTGAAGATAGTTCCGTCGTCCGGAGCGGGTCGCCAGCCGAACTGGTCTCGGAGGGTGAATGCCTCGTTAATGGTCATGGGCCATCTGTGCTCAGCGATGGTGCGGATGACCGCCACCCCCTCTTCAGGAGGATAGGCGCGGAACTGCTTGCCTTTAATTGTCAAGATAGAATGATTCACCTCCAAACGTCGTCCGTCTATTGTTTGGAAACCTGCCTTGCAGCGCTTGCTTAATTATTGAGGACTGATGGGATGGCCTCGTTAAGGTACCACATCCAGAAAGCCCGACGCGCTTCAACGTCTACTTCAGTAGCAGGCCTCCAATTCATGCCACCCGCGACCGCGCACGCACACGCATAACTGCAGTCCAAGGAATCCGGCAGGAGCTCGTCGTCATCCTCTATAGTTTCATCAATGTCGGCGTACGGGTCTCGATAGCAGGTTGATGCAATGAGTTGTCTAGCCGCGTCGGCGACCATGATGGCACGATGGTTTGCAGGATTTGTGGCGGCTCTGTCTAAACTTTGGAAGAAGCGGTGTGCTTCTATTTCCGCTCGATCGGCACTAACTTGTCGTTCGACGACCTGGTGAGCCAATGTTAGCATATCCTCTAATGAGGGATTGTTGGGGAATGATGTGGTCCATAGATGCTGGACGTGGCGCACACACTTCTCCTGTAAAGAAATGCGAAGTCGGTAAGAGCGTTCTGCGTCTTGAGTGTCGATCATTGCAGCATAAATCCTCATGCGTTGCCTTATGGTCAGAATTCCCTTACTGTCGGTACCTACTTCTGTCGCGGCAATTTCTATCTCGGCTGCAAGTGCTCTTGTGTTGATCATTGTTTCTCCAAGTGTTAGTTTGGTGTTGATCTAGTTAAAAGTATGTGGAAGGAACTGCCTCATTTGGGTTGAAAATTCGTCCGTCTGGGGCAGTGATAGTTCCATCTGATCTAAATCTCCACACTCCATTCGGGTCTGTGACGTACCAATCTCTTCCTTGGTGTTGCGCAAGGCTGCGAAACCATCCATTACAGTCTTCGCAAATTGGTTTAGATACCCCCAGGTGGGGCCATTTTGCGATAAGTGCTTTTTGTCTTTCTGCGTGTGATGCGTGATAAAGTCCAGGGGTTCCCTGATCGTAGGGGTGTGGGGTGCGAGGGTATCCCATTTCATCTGTGACTCTCAATACTTCACTGACATTTGGCTTTTGGAAGCCTGATGGTCTCCGTTCCTCACTCCATCCACTTAGTGCATGTTCAGATTCAGCGGGGTGCTCTGACGATACAGTTTTCGTCCTATATCGTCGCTGCTGATGTACTTTTCTCGCGGCCTCTGTAGCTTTGGTGTGTGCTGCTTGTGATTCTGCGACGCGTTGGGCTTCGGTTCTGGCTGCTGCTTGTTCGGTGGCTTGGGTTGCTTTCTTGCCTCCTTGTCTCAGGGCGGTGCGGCTGGCGGCCATGTCCCTGGCGGTGGTGCGGGCGATGGTGTGGGCGCCGGCCCCGAAAACTGAACCCGGGATGAAGGTCAGAGCGAAGTCGAACAGGTCCCAGGCTAGCTGGCCTGCGGTGACGTTGCTGAGGTAGGAGGAGGTCGCTGCCCCCGGGTTGTGGATGAAGGAGGCCAGGCCGTGGCCATGGGCCGCGGCCCAGGTCAGGACTCCGACAGCCCCCATAGCCAGGGCGAAGGTGGAACCAGCTGACATCAGCAGCATCACACCCAGCGCCGTGACCAGCAGCTGACCTGTCGGCCCCAGCAAGTCCCACCACGTGGCCAGCTTGTCGAGCAGACCCGCGAAGAACGCCGAGTCACTGTCACCGAACAGAAGCGAGGACCCGATCGCCTGGGCAATCACCACCCCGCACCACAGGCACAGCAACGCCGCCACGGCTGAGACCGTCAGCGCCAAGACGGCGAAGGCCCAGCGTGCTGCGGGCTCGACCCCGGGGGTGGTGGCGGCCATGGCGTCCCGGCGGGTCTCCATCACCTGGGCAGCGGTGAGCCGGCCCTCGATCATGCGCTGGGGGCGGGTCATGCGTCGGTCGGTGTAGCCGCGGGCGATGACGGCCAGGTCGCTGTAGGACAGCACCACCAGGGCCACGACCGCCTCGATCGGAGCACGCACGAAGGCCGGTCCCCCGATCACCGTCAGCAAGGACGCCCTGGGCGCCTCGCCGGCAGTGACCCCCAGGACCCCGGTGCGCAGGCGCCTGCGGGCGTCGGCCAGCAGACACAGACCGAACAACACCAACGAGTAGGCGATCTCGTCGCCGCCCCGCCCCGAGAGCTGCCAGGCCGCGCCCAACCAGGACAGGACCGCGTCATCCGAGTCCAGCCAGGACACTGAGCCCAAGGCCGCCACCGAGGCGTTGTAGGCCGCGTGGTCCACCACCACCTGCACAAACGCCGCGACCGGCACCACCCAGGCCGCCACCCGCCCCACCGGATTACGGGTGCGCCACAGGACGATCCCCAGGCCGATCGCCATCGCCACCGTCATCGTGGAGACGTGATGACCCACCGCCAGCGGGCTGGGCCCCAGGTCGTCGTTGAGCCGGCCCACCAGGCTGTCACTGTCCCACATCCGGAAGGACCCGGCCGTCCACGCGTTGAGCGAGTACTCCAGACCCCCATCGTTCGGCAAGGACGCAAGCACCCCCTGAGGCATCAGACGCCGAGCACCGTCCTCAGCCACAGTGAAACCCGCCCCGGCCGCGTACCCCAGCAACGCCCAGTCAACCGCCGCCAGACGCCGCACCCGCCCCGGCGCCACCAGGGCCACCACCACCAGCGGCACCAGCTTGCCCGGCTCCTCAACGAACGCCGCCAGAGCAATACCCGTGCCGTCGTCGCTCGTCGTCATCCCACCGCTGGCAGCAACCAGCACAGTGGCCTCAGCCACCACCAGCGCCCACGGCACACTCACAGAGAACATGACACTCACCGCCCGCCACGAGACGGTGCGGGTGCGCGACAGCAGCACCACCACCCCCAGGCAGGCCAGCATCCAGACCACCGGCTTCAACGCGACAGCCAGGCGCGGCACCACCAGCACAGCCACCACCAGCAACACGATCGTGATGCGCTGGCTGATCCGAGACAACCGAAACAGCCCCCGGGCCAGACCCTCGTGACGACTCAACCACCTCTGCCAGGCCCACAGCACCCGCTGCCAGACCTCCGGCGGAAACCGCAACGACCCCGCCGGCCACCCCCACACCAACGGGTTGACAACACCAAAAGCGCCCGGATCACTACGAAGACCCACCAAACACCCTCCCACACCACCAACAGTGGACAAACACCTCGCCAAAACCACAAGAACGTAACCATCCTGTTATCTGCGGCCCCACGTCACCACCCTGACGAAAATCGAGGTGGCGCAGGCGACAGCTTCGAGCGCTCACCCCTCTTCACGTTCTTCATCGGATAAGTCACCGAAGCGCAGGACGTTGGGGTCCATCACCCGGGCCGGCGAACTCCGCATCAGCGCTAAGAGCGCACCCCCTAGGATGAGGTCATGACTCAGACCCCCACCGCGGCCGAGGAGGCCCTGGCCAACGCCACCAATGACGCCTCCCTGGCCCGATCCATCGCCCGCTCCGCCGAGATCGAGGCCGATATCGCCGTCAACCCCGGCCGTTACCGGATGTTCACCGGGGTCCGCCCGACCGGGAACATGCACCTGGGCCACTACTTCGGCACCATGCACTCCTGGAAGACGATCCAGGACGCGGGCGTGGAGACCTGGATCCTCGTGGCCGACTACCAGGTCATCACCGACCGCGACGGCGTCGGGCCCATTCGCGAGCGCGTCCTGTCCCTGGTCACCGACGCCCTGGCCGTGGGCGTGGACCCGCAGCGCTCGACGATCTTCGCCCACTCGGCGGTCCCCGCCCAGAACCAGCTGATGCTGCCCTTCCTGTCCCTGGTCACCGAGTCCGAGCTGCACCGCAACCCCACGGTGAAGTCCGAGCTGGAGGCCACCGACGGGCGGGCCATGAGCGGTCTGCTACTCACCTACCCGGTCCACCAGGCCACCGACATCCTCTTCTGCCAGGCCAACCTCGTACCCGTCGGGAAGGATCAGCTCCCCCACCTGGAGCAGGCCCGGCTCATCGCCCAGCGCTTCGACAAGCGCTACGGGCGGGCGGTCAAGGACCACCCGGTCTTCCGCCGCCCCGAGGCGCTGCTCAGCCAGGCCCCGATGCTGCTGGGCCTGGACGGGGAGAAGATGAGCAAGTCGCGCCGCAACACCATCGAGCTGCGCATGAGCGCCGATGAGACTGCCAAGGCCCTCAAGAAGGCCAAGACGGACTCCGAGCGCGTCATCACCTACGACCCGGTCAACCGACCGGAGGTCTCCAACCTGTTGATGCTGGCCTCCCTGTGCGGGGCGGGCACTCCCGAGGAGATCGCAGAACGCATCGGTGACGGCGGCGCGGGCACGCTCAAGAAGGTCACCACGGAGGCCGTCAACGAGTTCTTCGCCCCCATCCGGGCCCGTCGCGCCGAGCTGGCGGCCAACGAGGACTACCTCCTGGAGGTACTGAGGCAGGGCAACGCCCGGGCCAACGAGATCGCCACCAGGACGCTCGACGACGTCCGCACCGCCATGCAGATGAACTACTGACGGCTGCCGTCTGCTGAGCCCACAGGCTCAACGCCCGGATCGGCCCGGTTCGCGACGCGCGTACCGGGCCGATCAGCGCCCTGCGAGCGGACATGTGACTCAGGTCGTTTCTCACCGTAGTCTTGCCCCTGTGACTCCGAACACGACGCCGAAGGCCGGCAAGAAGCAGTCCACCCGTCCCTCCAAGTCCTCTGCCGCTCCCACCGATGCGCCCGCCCAGGGCACCGGAACGGAGACCACGCCATCGGTGTCGTCCGCGACCTCCGCGACGCCACAGCCGGCCCCGTTCTCGCTGATCGGCCGGATCCCGGTCACCGAGGTCTTCCCCGTCGTCGAGGACGGGCGCTGGCCGGCCAAGGCCGTCGTCGGCGAGGTCATTCCGATCCGCGCCACCGTCTTCCGCGAGGGGCACGACCGCTACGGCGCCACCGCGGTCCTGGTGCGTCCTGACGGCAGCGACGGCCCGAGCGCCCGCATGCACGACATCGCCCCGGGGCTGGACCGCTATGAGGCCTCCGTGGCGCCCGACGCCCCCGGGGACTGGCGCTTGCGCGTCGAGGGCTGGTCGGACCCGTACGCCACCTGGAGCCACGACGCCGGCATCAAGGTGCCCGCCGGCATCGACGTCGAGCTCATGCTGGAGGAGGGCGCCCGCGTCCTGGACCGGGCGGTGGCCGTTGAGGGGCGCGACGAGGAGGGCGTCAAGGCCCTCAACGACGCCGTGTGGATCATGCGCGACCCCTCCAACCCCGTGGCCGACCGCCTGGCTGCGGGCATGTCGGACTCGGTCCAGGCCGCCCTGGAGCGCCTGCCGCTGCGCGACCACGTCTCGCCCTCCGCCGAGTACCCCCTCCAGGTGGACCGCGAGCGCGCCCTGACCGGCTCCTGGTATGAGATCTTCCCGCGCTCGCTGGGCTCGGGGGCCGATGAGGACGGCACCTGGCACTCGGGGACCCTGCGCAGCGCGACCGAGCGACTGGACCGCATCGCGGCCATGGGCTTCGACGTCCTCTACCTCACGCCCATCTCCCCCATCGGCCTGACCAACCGCAAGGGCCGCAACAACACTCTGACGGCCCGTCCCGGCGACCCCGGCTCCCCCTACGGCATCGGCTCCCCCGACGGCGGCCACGACGCCATCCACCCCGACCTGGGCACCTTCGAGGACTTCGACGCCCTGGTGGCGCGCTCGCGCGAGCTGGGCATGGAGGTGGCCCTGGACCTGGCGCTCCAGTGCTCCCCGGACCACCCGTGGGTGACCGAGCACCCCGAGTGGTTCACGGTCCTGGCCGACGGCTCCATCGCCTACGCCGAGAACCCGCCCAAGAAGTACCAGGACATCTACCCGCTCAACTTCGACAACGACCCCGAGGGCATCTACCAGGCGATCCTGGAGGTCGTGCGCACCTGGATCGCGCACGGCGTGACGATCTTCCGGGTGGACAACCCCCACACCAAGCCCCTGACCTTCTGGCAGCGCCTCATCGCCGAGATCCACGCCGAGTCCCCTGACGTGCTGTTCCTGGCCGAGGCCTTCACCCGCCCGGCCATGATGCGCACCCTGGGCATGATCGGCTTCCACCAGTCCTACACCTACTTCGCCTGGCGCAACACCAAGGAAGAGCTCATCGAGTACATGATGGAGCTCAGCAAGGACACCGCCCACCTGCTGCGTCCGGCCTTCTGGCCCACGACGCACGACATCCTCACCCCCTTCATGACCAACGGGAAGGTGCCGGCCTTCAAGCTGCGCGCCGTCCTAGCGGCCACGCTCAGCCCGACCTGGGGCATCTACTCGGGCTACGAGCTGGCCGAGTCCACACCGCGCCCGGGCTATGAGGAGCAGATCGACAACGAGAAGTACGAGTACAAGCCGCGTGACTTCGCCGCCGCTCGCCGCAACGGCATCGAGGACCTCCTCACACGTCTCAACGCCGCCCGGGCCGCTCACCCGGCGCTGCGCCAGCTGCGGGACATCTACTTCCACCCCACCAGCGACGACCAGATCCTCGCCTACTCCAAGCGGGTGGACGCCTTCCACAGCCCCACGGGCAGGGACGACGTCGTCCTGACGGTGGTCAACCTCGACCCGCACGGGGCGAGGGCCGGCGAGGTCTACCTCAACCTGGAGGCCCTGGGCCTGCCGGGTTGGGTGGACGCCTCTCGCCCGGTGGTGCGGGTGACCGACGCGCTCACCGGCGAGACCTACGACTGGTCGGGGCAGAACTATGTGCGTCTCGACCCCTTCGCCGGGCAGGTCGCCCACGTCTTCTCCGTGGAGCCGCTGTGAGCACCGATCCGATGAGTACTGCCCAGGTGCCCCCCGGCAAAGAGACTCCAACCGCGGCGCCGGGGGGAGCCTTCGGTCCGCCCGCGGCGGGCGTGCCCGTCACGGCGCCCGTGGCGGCCCAGATGTCGGCGATCCCCACCCCCAGCAGCGGGATCCCCATGCCGCTGGCGGTGGCCCCGCCAATCCCCGGGGTGCCGGCCCTACCGGCCCAGGCCCGCCCCGGTATCAGCGCGGACCCCGAGTGGTTCCGCACAGCCGTCTTCTACGAGGCGCTGCTGCGCTCCTTCGCCGACTCCGACGGCGACGGCATCGGGGACCTGCGCGGGCTCATCTCCCGCCTGGACTACCTGGCGTGGCTGGGCGTGGACTGCGTGTGGATCCCGCCCTTCTACCCCTCGCCCATCCGTGACGGCGGCTACGACATCTCCGACTACACGGCCATCGACCCGCGCTACGGAACGATGGAGGACTTCCGCGAGCTGGTCCACCAGGCCCATCAGCGCGGGATCCGCATCGTCATCGACATGGTCGTCAACCACACCTCCGACGCCCACCCCTGGTTCCAGGCCTCCCGCTCGGACCCCGAGGGCCCCTACGGGGACTTCTACGTGTGGGCCGACGACGACTCCGGCTACGACGACGCCCGCATCATCTTCGTGGACACCGAGGAGTCGAACTGGGCCTACGACGTCGAGCGAGGCCAGTTCTACTGGCACCGCTTCTTCTCCCACCAGCCCGACCTCAACTACCGCAACCCGGCGGTCATCGAGGCGATCCACGACGTCATCCGCTTCTGGGCGCGCACCGGGGTGGACGGCTTCCGCCTCGACGCCATCCCCTACCTGACCGAGTCGGAGGGCACCAACTGCGAGAACCTGGCCGGCACCCACGAGATCATCGCCGGCATCCGCGAGATGCTCGATCGGGAGTTCCCCGGGACCATCACGCTGGCCGAGGCCAACCAGTGGCCCGAGGACGTCGTGGAGTACTTCGGCACCGAGGAGGCGCCCGAGTGCACCATGTGCTTCCACTTCCCGGTCATGCCGCGCATCTTCTACGCACTGCGGCAGGGCTCGGCCGAGGCCATCCGCTGGGTGCTGGAGAAGACCCCCGACATCCCCGCCCACGGGCAGTGGGGGACCTTCCTGCGCAATCACGATGAGCTGACCCTGGAGATGGTCACCGACGCCGAGCGCGACCAGATGTACGCCTGGTACGCCCCCGAGGAGCGCATGCGCGCCAACATCGGGATCCGGCGCCGCCTGGCCCCACTCCTGGACGCCTCGCGCGCCGAGGTGGAGCTGGCCTACGCCCTGCTCCTGTCGCTGCCGGGAAGTCCCTGTCTCTACTACGGCGACGAGATCGGCATGGGCGAGAACATCTGGCTGGAGGACCGCGACGCCGTGCGCACCCCCATGCAGTGGGACGACTCCCCCAACATGGGCTTCTCCTCAGTGGTCGACCCGGGCGCCCTGACGCTTCCGCTCATCCAGGCCCCCGGCTACGCGCACCTGACGGTGGCCACTGAGATGGCCCGGCCCGACTCGCTGCTGCAGTTCACCCGGCGGATCCTGCACCTGCGCCGCGCCCATCCCGTGCTGGGTCGCGGGAACTTCCTCCTGCGCCCCACCAGCGATGACGCCGTCCTGGCGCACACGCGCTGCGACGAGGCGCCGGTGGAGGGGGCAGAGACCCTTCTGTGCGTCTCCAACCTCTCGGCCACCCCCCGGTCGGTGACGATCGAGGCTCCTGAGCTGGCGGGCAGGGGCACCACGGATCTGTTCGGGGGCTGCGCCTTCCCGCCCGTTGACGAGCGCGGCCGCCTCACCCTGACGCTGGGAGCGCGCGGATACTACTGGCTGTCCGTTGACCGGACTGAGCCCGACGACGCCCCCCAGGGCGACCACGACAACCACCCGACCGAGGAAGTCTGATGCCAAACGAACCGATCTCCGCCGCACCGCAGCCCGCCACCGTGCCGGCACACTCCCTGCGCAGCGCCCAGGCCCCGTCGACCTGGCCCACCAATGCCGAGATCCTCGCTGCGCTGGAACCGTGGATGCTCCAACGGCGCTGGTTCCCGCTCAAGGGGGACGCCGCACCGCCCCTGGGCTCCCTGCGCGTGATCGCAACCTGGGAGCCGGAGGAGGGGGTGCGAGACCTCGTCATCGCCGCCCTACGGGGCAACCAGGCCGAGACCGGTCACCGCGACGGGATGGTGCTGCTGCACGTACCGGTGGTCCTGGAGGCCGCCGAGGCGCTCGACTCCTTCGCCACCCCCGGTGAGGCACCCGGCAACCACGGCCTGCTGGTGACCACCGGCTCTCAGGGGTCACCCACGCAGGTGGCGCTCGTCGACGGCGCCCACCACCCGGCCTTCTGGCGGGCCTGGGCCCTGAGCACGCTGAAGGCGGGCACCGTCCTGAGCGAGGCCGGAGCCCTGGCCATCGCCCAGCGGGCGCCGAGGCTGCGGGTGACCACCGGGGAGCAGTCCAACACCTCCGTCATCCTGCCGGCCCCTTCCGACCCCGCCGAGGCTCTTGGGGAGCAGGACGCCGCCACCGGTGACCTCATCGTCAAGCTCCTGCGGGTCCTGGAGCACGGGCGCAATCCCGACGTGGAGCTGTCGGTGGCCCTGGCCCGCAGCGGCTGGGACCGGGTGCCCACGCCGGTGGCCTGGTCCACCATGACCTGGACGCGCATGGGCGGCTGCGGCCAGCCCGCCCTGGAGGAGTCCACCGACTCGGCCGTCGCCTGCAGCTTCGTCCCCCGCGCCGACGACGGCTTCGAGCTGTTCTGCTCACTGGCCTCCACCGACGACGTCGACGGACCGGTGCGGGCCCGGGCCCTGGACCTGGCCCAGGATCTGGGACGCACGACCGCGCAGATGCACCACCACCTGGCCGCCTCCCTGGGCACGAGCCGGCCGCCAACGCCGACCGAGCTCGCCGCCTCCCTGCGCAAGCGCGCCCGGTGGGCGCTGGAGGAGGTCCCCGAGCTCTCCGGCCACATCCGGGCCCTGGAGCTCAAGGTGGAGCAGACCCTGGAGCGGCTCGAGGCGCTCCAGGCCCTGGAGCCGGCCACCCGCATCCACGGCGACTACCACCTGGGGCAGGTGCTTCACGAGATCGGCGGCCAGCAGCGCTGGTACGTCCTGGACTTCGAGGGCGAGCCCCTGCGCCCCCTGGCCCAGCGCTCCGACCCTGACCTGCCGGTCCGGGACGTGGCCGGCATGCTGCGCTCCTTCGACTACGCCGCCGCCGTCGGCAAGGCCCCCCACCCCGACTGGCTCCCCGCCGTGCGCTCCGCCTTCGAGGAGGGTTACCGCCTGGGGCGCCAGGAGACCGGCTCGCAGGACCCGTCGCCGGCCACGGCCAGCACTGAGGAGCAGGCCGAGGCCTCGTACCAGACGGTCCTGACCTGTCTGGAGCTGGACAAGGCCCTCTACGAGGCCGTCTACGAGGCCCGCAACCGTCCCGACTGGCTGGGCATTCCCATGGCGGGGATCGAGTCGGTCCTGTCCAAGCACACGGAGGGCTGAGCACGCAACGATCCTCCATTCCCCTCATCCCCATCGGTTCGACGTCCAAAAGCACCCGTTATTCACCAACGCATGGAAGAGTTGCTGTATGAGCGCCAACACACCTGAGAAGGACCTCGCCCCTGCCCCTGTGGACCCCTGGATTCTGGCTGACGTCGCCTACGCGCGCTACCACGACCCGCACGAGGTCCTGGGCGCCCACGTCGGCGAGAACGGAGTCACCATCCGCACCGTCCGTCACCTGGCCGACGACGTCGTCGTCGTCACTAAGGACGGCACCCACCCGGCCACTCATGAGCAGGACGGCGTGTGGGTGGCGGTCCTGCCCGGCCAGGAGATCCCCGACTACCGCATCAAGGTCACCTACGGCGACGAGACCACCACCGTCGACGACCCCTACCGCTACATGCCGACCCTGGGTGAGATGGACACCTACCTCATCTCCGAGGGCCGCCACGAGGAGCTGTGGGAGGTCCTGGGCGCCCACGTCAAGCACTACGACGGCCCCATGGGCGAGGTCGAGGGAACCGCCTTCGCCGTGTGGGCCCCCAACGCCCGCGCCGTGCGCGTCGTCGGCGACTTCAACTACTGGGACGGCACCGCCACCGCCATGCGCTCCCTGGGCTCCTCCGGCGTGTGGGAGCTGTTCGTGCCCGGCGTCGGAGTCGGTGCACGATACAAGTTCGAGCTCTGCTTCGCCGACGGCTCCTGGCACCAGAAGGCCGACCCGATGGCCCGCGCCACCGAGGTCCCCCCGGCCACCGCCTCGGTGGTCACCGACCAGTTCCACGAGTGGGAGGACCAGGAGTGGATGGCCAAGCGCGCCTCCACCGACCCCCACAGCGGACCGATGAGCATCTACGAGGTCCACATCGGCTCGTGGCGTCAGGGACTGGGCTTCCGCGGCCTGGCCGAGGAGCTGGTCCCCTACGTCAAGGAGGCCGGCTTCACCCACGTGGAGTTCCTGCCGGTGGCCGAGCACCCCTTCGGCGGCTCCTGGGGCTACCAGGTCACCAGCTACTACGCACCCACCTCGCGCTTCGGCACCCCGGACGACTTCCGCTACCTGGTGGACCGGCTCCACCAGGCCGGCATCGGCGTCATCCTGGACTGGGTGCCCGCCCACTTCCCCAAGGACGAGTGGGCCCTGGCCCGCTTCGACGGCACCCCGCTGTACGAGGACCCCGACCCGCAGCGCGGCGAGCACCCCGACTGGGGCACCTACGTGTTCAACTTCGGACGCAACGAGGTGCGCAACTTCCTGGTCGCCAACGCCCTGTACTGGCTCCAGGAGTTCCACGCCGACGGCCTGCGCGTCGACGCCGTGGCCTCCATGCTCTACCTGGACTACTCGCGCCAGGACGGCCAGTGGCACCCCAACCAGTTCGGCGGCCGCGAGCACCTGGAGGCCATCAGCTTCCTGCAGGAGGCCACCGCCACCGCCTACCGGAAGAACCCCGGCATCCTCATGGCCGCAGAGGAGTCCACGGCCTGGCCCGGCGTCACCGCCCCCACCGAGTACGGCGGCCTGGGCTTCGGACTGAAGTGGAACATGGGGTGGATGAACGACACCCTGCGCTACCTCGCGGAGGACCCGGTCAACCGCCGCTACCACCACGGAGAGCTGACCTTCTCCCTCGTCTACGCCTTCTCCGAGCAGTTCATCCTGCCGCTGAGCCACGATGAGGTCGTCCACGGCAAGGGCTCCCTTCTGTCCAAGATGCCCGGCGACCCCTGGCAGGAGCTGGCGGGCCTGCGCGCCCTGTACGCCTACCAGTGGTCCCACCCGGGCAAGCAGCTGCTGTTCATGGGGCAGGAGTTCGGCCAGGGAACCGAGTGGAACGCGGACACGTCCCTGGACTGGTGGATCCTGGACGATCCCGGTCACCAGGGCCTGCTCGCCCTGGTCAGCGACCTGAACCACCTCTACCGGAACTCACCGGCCCTGTGGTCCGAGGACTTCTCCCACCGAGGATTCGAGTGGATCGAGGCCGGCGACGGCGACCACAACGTCCTGTCCTACCTGCGCAAGGGGACCGACGCCGACGGGCGGGCCGACCTGATGGTCTGCATCATCAACTTCGCCGGCACCCCGCACGAGGGCTACCGGGTGGGCCTGCCCTTCGCCGGGGACTGGGAGGAGGTCCTCAACACCGACTCCGAGGAGTACGGCGGCTCCGGCGTGGGAAACCTGGGCCATGTCGAGGCCGAGGACCTGCCCTGGAACGGGCGTCCGGCCTCGGTGCGCCTGCGGGTCCCCCCGATGGGAGCGGTCTTCCTGCGTCCGACTCAGGACTGACCCGGGCTGAAACCACGCACCGCGGTGGGGTGAGAGGCATGAGCCTCTCACCCCACCGCGGTCTGCTGCTCATAACGTGATCAGATCCTTGAACTCGGCCCACCACCATCACCTATGAGCCGGTAGTCTGGGCTATGTCTCGCACAGGCGCGCGGCCTCCGGCGCCTTGTGCTCCCTGCGCGCTCCGGTCGGTCCTGCCCCCGTCGATGTACGATATTTCAGTCCGATGCAAGACTCTTGCAGTCGGCGACCACGATGCCTGACAAGGGAAGAAGAATGACACAGAAGCTGGTCACGAGCGCCCCCGCGCAGGTGCGCGCCGTATCCGGTCGACCCGCCACCGCGGCCACCCTCATGGAGGTCTGGCAGGGCCTGTCCGCCGCCGTCGTCGACACCATTGCGGACGACTGGTACGCCACTGAGCAGAAGTACAGCGCCGGACGCCAGGAGCACTACTTCTCCGCCGAGTTCCTCATGGGCCGCGCCCTGCTCAACAACCTCTCCAACCTGGGGATGGTCGACGAGGCGCGCGAGGCCGTCGGCTCCTTCGGCGTCAACCTCACCGACGTCCTGGAGCAGGAGCCCGACGCCGCTCTGGGCAACGGCGGTCTGGGACGCCTGGCCGCCTGCTTCCTCGACTCCTGCGCCACCCTCGACCTGCCGGTCAACGGCTTCGGCATCCTCTACCGCTACGGGCTGTTCAAGCAGCTCTTCGAGGACGGCTTCCAGACCGAGCACCCCGACCCCTGGATGGAGGAGGGCTACCCCTTCGTCATCCGCCACGAGGAGGCCCAGCGCCTGGTGCGATACCAGGACATGACCGTGCGCGCCATCCCCTACGACATGCCGATCACCGGCTACGGCACCAAGAACGTGGGGACCCTGCGCCTGTGGAAGGCCGAGCCGCTCGAGGAGTTCGACTACGACGCCTTCAACTCCCAGCGCTTCACCGAGGCGATCGTCGAGCGCGAGCGCACCTCGGACATCTCCCGCGTCCTCTACCCCAACGACACCACCTACGAGGGCAAGGTCCTGCGGGTGCGCCAGCAGTACTTCTTCTGCTCGGCCTCCCTCCAGCAGATCGTTGACAACTACGTCAGCCACCACGGTGAGGACCTGTCCGGATTCGCCGACTACAACGCCATCCAGCTCAACGACACCCACCCGGTGCTCGCCATCCCCGAGCTCATGCGCATCCTTCTGGACGAGCACCACCTGGGCTGGGAGGAGGCCTGGAAGGTGGTCACCAAGACCTTCGCCTACACCAACCACACGGTGCTGGCCGAGGCCCTGGAGACCTGGGAGATCTCCATCTTCGACCGCCTCTTCCCGCGCATCACGGAGATCGTTCGCGAGATCGACCGCCGCTTCCGTATCGAGATGGCCGAGCGCGGCCTGGAGCAGGGCACCATCGACTACATGGCCCCCATCTCCGGGAACAAGGTGCACATGGCGTGGATCGCCTGCTACGCCTCCTACTCCATCAACGGCGTCGCCGCGCTGCACACCGAGATCATCAAGCGCGAGACCCTGGGCGAGTGGCACGCCATCTGGCCCGAGCGCTTCAACAACAAGACCAATGGCGTCACCCCGCGCCGCTGGCTGCGCCAGTGCAACCCGCGCCTGTCAGCACTCCTGGACGAGGTCACCGGCTCGGACACCTGGGTCAAGGACCTCACCGTCCTGGCCGAGCACACCGACTCCGTGGACGAGTCCATCTACGACCGTCTGGCGGAGATCAAGCACGCCAACAAGGTGGACTTCGCCGCCTGGATCGCCCAGCGCGAGGGGATCGAGATCGACCCGGAGGCGATCTTCGACGTCCAGATCAAGCGCCTCCACGAGTACAAGCGCCAGCTGCTCAACGCCATCTACATCCTGGACCTCTACTTCCGCATGAAGCAGGACCCGAGCCTGCAGGTCCCCAAGCGCGTCTTCATCTTCGGGGCGAAGGCGGCTCCCGGGTACATCCGGGCCAAGGGCATCATCAAGCTCATCAACGCCATCGCCGACCTGGTCAACAACGACCCCGTGGTCTCCCAGACCATCAAGGTCGTCTTCGTCCACAACTACAACGTCTCCCCGGCCGAGCACATCATCCCGGCCGCCGACGTCTCCGAGCAGATCTCGATGGCCGGCAAGGAGGCCTCGGGCACCTCCAACATGAAGTTCATGATGAACGGAGCCCTGACCCTGGGCACGCTCGACGGCGCCAACGTGGAGATCCTGGAGGCCGTCGGTGACGACAACGCCTACATCTTCGGCGCCACCGAGGACGAGCTGCCCTCCCTGCGTGAGAGCTACGACCCCGTGTGGCACTACGAGAACGTCCCCGGTCTCAAGCGCGTCCTGGACGCCTTCACCGACGGCACCCTCGACGACAACGGCTCGGGCTGGTTCGCCGACCTGCGCCGCAGCCTCCTGGAGCCCTCCTACGAGCCGGCCGACGTCTACTACGTCCTGGGCGACTTCGCCTCCTACCGCGAGACCAAGGACGCCATGGCGGCCGACTACGCCGACACCCGCGCCTGGCAGCGCAAGGCCTGGGTGAACATCACCCGCTCGGGCCGCTTCTCCTCCGACCGCACCATCAGCGACTACGCCCGTGAGGTCTGGAAGATCGACCCCGAGCCGATCGCCTGATCGTCAAGGCATGAGCGAGCGCCCCTCACCGCACTGGTGAGGGGCGCTACTCCGTATGCGCTGGGTGCTGCCAGATCCTCAGCAGGGCTCAGCGGCTCAGTAGAGCATGGCGGCCAGGCGGCGACGGGCCTGGGCGACCTCCGGTGAGGTGGAGCCGATGACCTCGAAGAGCTCGAGCAGTCGCAGCCGGGCCGTCTCCCGCTCCTCCCCCGCGTGGGTGCGCACGGCCTCCAGCGCGCGCCCCAGAGCGGCGCTGACGTCACCCAGGGCCAGAGCGGCGTCGGCACCGGCCAGGGCCGCAGCAAGATCCGTGGGCGCGGCATCTGCCGCCGCCAGGAGTTCGTGGGGGTCCTGGCCGTCCAGCCGGGCCATGAGGCGTACCTGGTTGCGGGCCACCTTGAGGTCGTCGTCGCCCGGGTTCTGGGCAATGGCGTGGGTGTACACCTCCTCGGCAGCGGCGAAGTCCCCGGCCTCGATGGCATCGCGGGCGGCCCGCTCGACCTCTGTCTCCTCAGGCTCTGCCTGAGTGTCGGCGCCGGCCGCGCCGTCGACGGCGATGGTGCCGTTGACACCGTTGGCGGCCGCCACTTCCAGCAGCTGGTCGATGACCGAGCCCAGCTGCTCCTGGGGCACCGCCCCCTGGAACATCGGCACCGGCTGGCCCGCGATGAGGGCCACAACCGTGGGAACGGCCTGAGCCTGGAGGGCCTGAGCGACCTCCGGGGCGGTATCCACGTTCACGCGCGCCAGCTGGAAGCGGCCGGCGTACTGACCGGCGAGCTGCTCCAGGACGGTGGCGAGATCGGCACTGGCCTGGCTGCGCGGACTGTGCAGGACGACGATGACGGGGACCTGGGTCGAGACCTCCGCGACGTCGCGCAGACTGGAGGCGTCGACGTCGACGACGAGCGGCACCTGCAGGCCGGCCCCTGCCGCTCCTGCGGGGCCCTTCGTGGCAGGGCTCGGGGTCCCACCGGTTGGGCCGGCAGGTTTGGCGGGGGCGAAACTGGACAGGTCGACGGCGCCGAACATGCTCATGGAGGCTCTGCCTTCCTCGGGCCGCAGCCCGGTTGCTTCAATGGTCTGGGTCTTTCGGTGTCCTTGCGCGCCGGCGCGGTTGCCGGGCCTCATGCTGATCAGAGGCCTGGGCGCACCAGCGGCCCGACTCCGAGCGGTCACGGAGCCGGGCCGGGGATCAGCGGCGATCAGGACGGTTTGGCCGACGCCGTGGGGGCGGGCGTCTTGGAATCATCCCGATCCACCTTCATGAGCGCTGTCTCGGCGCCCAGAACGGTCACCTTCTCGCCACTTCCCTCCTTGGGGATGGAGAAGGCGACCATGGAGTCGTAGGTGGCGGTGACGGTACCGACGATCTTCTGGTTGCCACCCATGTGGGCGGCGACGTCGCCCTGCAAGGTGAGGTCGGAGCCATCAACAGTGCGCTTGTAGACCACTGTGAAGGACAAGGTGGTGAAGACCAGCGCCCCGCCGTCCCCCTCCTCCAGCTGGAGGCCTTGGAACCCGTCCTGACCGGGGACCGCCGTCACGGTCACTTCCCCGTAGTTGCTCAGGTCGGTCTTTCGGGCGTCTTGAACCTTTCGACGCAGGTTGTCCTCGGGGAAGGCCTTGCCGTTCTCGCCGTCGGGGTGGTTGAGCGCGTCGACATAGGAGTCGAGGACCGCCTTGGGGGTGGCGACCAGCCCGGTGGACTCGGCCGTCACCTGCTTGGCACGCTGGGCCGACTGCTTGGTCAGCACGGGAATGCTCGCCTGCGCGGCGAATCCCTGCACCCAGGCCCACACCTTGAACTGGTCCCGGGCCGAGCCCTGCTCCAGGGAGATGATCGAGACGCTCTTGTCACCCTCCGAGGCGACGGCGGCGTTACGGGGGAAACCGACGGTCTGTCCCACTCCCCCGCCCTGGATCTTCGTGGTCATGGCGTGGATGAACGAGTCGTTCCCACTGGCGGAGGCGGTGGCGTACTCCGCGGCACGGATCCGAGCAGCCGGCCCGGACATGACCTCCTTGACCTTGTCCGCATTCTTCTCCTTGTCCGCCGTCGCCAGGCCGGTCTGGACGCGCTGGAGGATCTCGGCGAGCTGCTTGTCGTTGAGGACGGGCTCGGCGATCGGTGTACCGGAGGCCTGGGTCTCGGCGGTCTTGGGCTGGGACCGCGAACAGGCGGCCAGGCTCAGGGCGAGGGCGGAGGCACCGCCTGCACTCAGAAAGGCTCGACGGGTGGACATCATGCGCGCTCCTGGTTGTCGGGGTCCGCGGTTGGGTCTGGTTCGGCAAGTGGCTCGGCGTCGACGGCCTGGATGACGGCGGGGTCAGCCTCGGGAGGCAGCTCGACGCCGTCGGAGTAGGAGGGCCAGGACACGGTGGTCGACGTCGCTGAGGAGTCACCGAAGCTGCTCGGCGAGAAGGGGGTCCCCTTCGACGGCTCGACCTCCTGCTCACTCCAGCTCAGCGACACGTCGGTCACCTCCGGCTGGGCGAATCCGGTCGGCACCTGGACACTGGGGTCCTTCGACGGGGCCGAGGCCTCTACGTCCTGGGGCTCAGCGGTGTCAGTCTCGAAGGACGGCGCACCGGTATCGCCTGCCACGTGGCTGGTGCGGTACTCCGGCGGCGCGAAACGGGAGTGGTCCTGGACCTCGGAGGGCTGGTCGGCGAGCTGGTCGACGCCCACGGCCATGTGACCGGCGCCGGCGGCAGCATCACTGAGAGCCGGGGGGTTGGGGCGAGCCGACGAGTCGGGCACGTTGACGGCATCCGTGGTGATCGCCAGCGCCTCACCGTCCTGGAGGCCCTCCGGCTCCCGGGCGGCTCGGTGCTCCTGGGTGGCGGCCTCATCAAGACCGGGAACGACCGAGGCGCCTCGGGCGACCCCAGCAACCGCATGGTCGCCCTGACCGCCGTGGCCCTCACCGTAGGCGCCGTCAGGTCCGTCACCGAGCCCGCCACTCGTCCCACCACTGAGCCCGGCAGCGGGGCCAAAGTCGTATCCGTCGGCGGGAAGCGCCTCAGACGCCTGGGAGACGGAGGAGGTCTCGATGCCGTCGAGGTAGACACGGCCCGTGCGCGGGTCGGTCCAGGGTTCGCCCGATGCCTCGGCACGCTCCTTGTCCCGCAGCTCTCGGCGGGTCAGGCGTCGGTCGGGATCGTCCACCTGAGGGATGCCCTCGGTGGAGACGGAGTCGGCGTTGGCGATGCGGGCCGCCCGCTCGGCGGAACGGGTCCGCCGATCGACGTTGGCGCGGCGCAGCTGGAGGTCGATGAAGAACAGGAAGGCCCCCACGAGCACGAAGAGGCCACCCAGACCCAGCCCCCCATAGAAGTACCAGGGGGTCTCCACCTGCCGCGTCCAGGAGACGGTCAGGCTGGGAGCCGGGGCCTTGCCATCGGTCATGGCCATGAGGACGACCTGCTCGTCGACGTTCTTACGCGGCAGCATGGCGCGGTCAGCGTCCTCCGCGGTATTGAAGGTGACCGACGAGCCGCCGGTCTTCTCCCCCAGCCAGATGTCGGAGCCCGAGGCGGTCACGGCCTTGGCCTTGCGCTCCGAGCACTTCGAGGCACCGGCCTGCGCGGAAGGGGATGGCTGCGAGGAGGCGGATGGCTGCGAGGACGCCGCCGCAGAAGGGGCGGCCGTGGAAGGAGCGGGAGTGGCGTTGGCAGGGGGGCAGTACTGGGTCTCGTCCCTGGAGGACAGGGTTCCGGCGTCGGTGTCGATACCGGTGACCACCGTGTGGGGCAGCGCATTATCGGCGTCAGGGCTCATCCAGGCGTCAAGGTCGGCCGCCCTGGCCACGAAGAGGTGGACCTCCTTGCCATCGGAGGAGCTCGCGGTCACGACGACGTCGGACTCCGCGCCACTGAGGACCCCGGGGGCTGTGATGACGTAGGGCTGAGAAGGACCGGAGGCGAGCTTCGCCTCGACCTTGGAGCTGGGTTTCCAGATGGTGGCCGAGCAAACGGCCAGGGCGACGAGGACCAGCCCGAGGACGGTCACCGCCACGCTCAAGATACGTCGACTCACGACGCGGGTCTCCTATGCTCGCGGACACGGTTGACGACGACCGGCTACGGAGCCGGGTATCGCTGCGAGCGCTCACCGTGCGCCCGCCTAGGAACCAGAATCGCATGGAGGACCCCGCGACCGCACCGACCTCAGCGCAAGATCACAAGAAGACACGCGCTGAGCGAAGCGATATCTCCCGAGACTCCACCAGCAGAAAGTGCCCCACCGGCCCACCGAGCAACGCCCTTGTCTCGAAGCGCAGCCGGAGGAACGCGCGGAGAAACGCTCGCGCGAGATCGGATGCTTCCCGGCAGACCATCGGCGTCACCATCCGCCACCCCTCTCACGGGGCCAGGAGAACTGAATCACCACCATCCCTCTGTGCGCATGGTCACACTTTCGTGGTTACCTTCCCGATCACACCCAATCGTTAGGCTTGGCCTGGTGGTGAGCGTCCCCGGCTCGCCAGGAGGAGGAACCCGACGTGGCTGAGGAATACAGCGAGTTTGCCATCACGATGCGCGGCTACGACCGCGCCCAGGTCGACCGGAAGCTGGAGCAGCTCTCACGCCAGCTGGCCGACGCGCGTCGCGAGGTGGCCAGCCTTGACCAGCGCGCCATGACCCTGGCCGGCGAGCTGGCTGACGCCCAGCGCCGGCTGCGGGAGTCCGACAAACCGACCTACGCCGGCCTGGGCTCACGGATCGAGCAGCTGCTTCGCAGCGCCGAGGAGCAGAGCGCCTCCGTCCTGTCCAAGGCCAATGCCGAGGCCGACGCCCTGTTGACCCGGACCCGCACCAACGCCAAGAACCTCTCCGAACGCAGCGCCTCAGAGGCGGCGACCCTGCTCGCCGACGCCCGCCGCGAGGCCAGCGAGCTGCGCACCCGCTCCCAGGGTGAGGCCTCGACAGCCCTGGCCAACGCCGAGGCCCGCGCCCAGGAGCTGGTCTCCTCCGCCTCACGCAAGGCCGCCCAGATCTCCGCCGACGCCGAAGCAGCCGTCACCGAGATGCGAGCCACCGCGGAGCGCGAGGCCGCGCTGGTCCTGTCCCAGGCCCGCAAGCAGGCCGCCGAGATCGCCATCACCTCCGAGCGCGATGCCACCGCCAACCGCGAGGCGGCCGCGGCCGAGGCCGACGAGCTGCACAAGACCTCCACGGCGAAGGCCGAGGAGATCCTCTCGGCCGCCAAGCAGGAGGCCGAGCTGACCGTCGGCAAGGCCAAGCGCGAGGCCGAGGAGATCCTCACCTCGGCGCGCAACGAGTCGGAGACGCTGCGTCGTTCGGCCACCGACGAGGCGGCCGCAGCCCGCTCCGAGGCCACCGAGCTGCGCCAGCAGGCCACCCTGGAGATCGCCGCGGCCCACGAGCAGGCCGCTCAGGAGGACTCTGACGCCCACGAGGCCACGCGCGAGCGCATCCGCGAGATGCAGGAGCAGGCCCAGATCCAGGCCCAGGAGGCCGAGGAGCGTCTTCAGGAGGCGCTGTCCCGGGCCGAGGAGGTCCGCGCGCGCACCGACGCCGAGGCCCGCAAGCGCCAGGAGGAGGCGGTCTCCCAGGCCGAGGAGACTCTGGCACAGGCCCGGATCGAGGCCGAGCAGATCGTCAGCGACGCCCGCGCGGACGCCGACGTCACCGCCCAGGTGGCCGCCCGTCAGCTCCAGGAGCTGGAGCGCCAGCGCGACTCGGTCGCCGCCTACCTCACCGAGATGCGCGGCGTCCTGGGAGGGGCACTGCCTCAGGCCCCCACCTTCAGCGACCACGTCGCTGCTCTGCCTCAGGAGCCGACTCCGGCTTCGGACCAGTCCTCCGCCGAGTCGGCAGAACCGGCCGCATCCAGCAGCGCAGGCAGCGCGCGCTCCGCCGGCTCGAGCAGCGCCGCCTCCGCGCCGTCGGCCACCTCGGCGGCCCCCGCGCCGACCGAGAACAAGACCACTGCGGCCTCGGGCGGCGGCCAGCAGGCGGGTGCGCAGTCGGCCCCGAAGAACGCCCAGAAGGGCGGCACCGGCCGCATCGAGAACGTGCCACCTCCCGGCAAGAGCTCGGGCGGATCCGGTAACGCCGGCAACCGCCACCCCCGGCAGGGCAAGGGACGCCGCTGAGGCGCACTCGTGACAGCCGACGACGCCGCCCGGCTCGGGGAGGAGTCATCAAGCAGCTCCGGCTCTGGTGACTCAGCGAACTCCGACTGGGCGGCGTCGCGTCGTCGTGCGGCCGCCCAGCGGGCCCGCATGCTCCAGGAGCGTCAGAATGCCGAGCACACCCGGGCCTCCCACATCGTGGGGCTCTTCCTCAGGGTCGCACGCAAGGAGGGCCTTGAGGACGTTCCTCTGCGGGTGCGCGGCTACGCGGGCGGCAGTGCCCGCACCCCGCTGCGCGGCTGGTATCTGAGAGCCGATGAGACGGTCGGTATCGACACGGAGGGGCGCTACTACGTCCTGTCGATGCCACTGAGCCTGGGGCAGCGCCTACGCGGGGTCAGGCCCGAGAGCCAACCTGTGCCGATGACCATCGGCGAAGGCGGACGTGACGGGGATATCGTGCCGCTGCGCTTCGCGCTGGACCGCCTGCTGCCGGGCTGGGAGGAGCGCTCTCCCGAACCGCTGGTGTGACCGCCGGCGTTCCTCCTGCCCTCCCGGCTACCAGAGACGGCGCTCCCAGCAGGAGGTGTGCCAGTGGCGCCGCTCCTCCAGGCCCCGGTCCGCTCCGAAGAGCGACTCGTTGCTCCAGGCCACCACGTGCGCGGTCCCAGCAGGAATGACGCGGTGGCAGCCGGGGCAGGTGTAGGACTTGTCCCCACCGCGCAGGTGGCGCACGGTGAAGTCCGCCCCGCCGGGACCGGTCTGGGTGCGCGGCACGGAGGCGAGACGGTCCATGCTCAGGGGGATGTGCCCCTGCCCGTAGGGGCGCTTGGATCTGCGGCGTGCCATACCCCGATCTCATCACATCCGGCTCCCGCCCCCAAGCCGGGGACGGGAGCCGGATGCGATGGCGGAGGTCTGCGGGCCCTCACGAGAGCTGGAGCGGCAGACCGGACCGGACTCAGCCCTTGACCGAACCGGCCATGAGTCCGCCGACGAAGTACTTGCCCAGCAGGATGTAGACCGCCAGGGTGGGGACCGAGGCGATGAGGGCGCCGGACATGGAGGCCCCGTAGTCGGCCAGGATCGATCCGTGGGCCAGGTTGTTGAGTGCCAGCGTCACCGGCCCGGACTGCGCCCCTCCACCGAAGAACAATGCGAACAGGAAGTCGTTCCAGGCGGAGGTGAACTGCCAGATGAGGACGACGACGAAGCTGGGCACCGAGATCGGCAGGACCACCGACGCGTAGGTGCGCAGCATGCCGGCACCGTCGACCCGGGCGGCCTCGATGAGCTCGTTCGGGATGGTCTCGTAGTAGTTGCGGAAGATGAGTGTCGTGATCGGGATGCCGTAGACCACGTGCATGAGGATCAGCGTAGGGATCCCGAAGCCCAGGTCGGCGCTGGTCACCAGTCGCATGAGCGGGATCATGACGGCCTGGTAGGGGATGAACATGCCGAACAGGATGAGGGTGAAGACCACGTTGGCCCCGGGGAACCGCCACTTAGACAGCACGAAGCCATTGGCACTTCCCAGCATCGCCGAGATGATCGAGGAGGGGATGACCAGGGCCAGCGAGCGCAGCAGCCCGCCGCTGAGCTGGTTCCAGGCGTTGGACCAGTTCTTGGTGACCCAGACCTCGGGCAGGAACCAGGTGCGGGAGGGGTCGGCGTCGGCGGAGCCCTTGAAGGAGGTCACCAGCAGGACGTAGACCGGGATGAGAACGAGGACCACCGAGGCCAGCAGCAGGATGAACCGGACGGTCTGCCCCCAGCCGGGGCGGCGCGGGCTGCGCGTCGTGAGTGCCTGTGCCATCGCCGCTCACCTCCTGCCCTTGGCGTCGTGAATGAGGTAGGGGATGACGGCGATCGCGACCAGAACCAGAAGTATCGTGCCGACGGCGGCGGCGTTGGAGTAGTCGTTGTCGGTCATGAAGTTGAACATGTCGATGGCCGGGACCTTGGTGGAGTATGTCCGCTGGTCCGTGATCGACATGATGAGGTCGAAGGACTTCAGGGACATGTGCCCGATGATGATCACGGCACTCAGGGCGATCGGGGTCAGCTGGGGGAAGATGATCGACTTGTAGAGCTGCCACTCGCTGGCACCGTCGACCCGGGCGGCCTCGCGCAGGTCGTCGGGGATGCCACGGAAGCCCGCCAGGAAGAGCGCCATGACGTAGCCGGCCAGCTGCCACACGGCCGGCAGCGCGATGGCCAGGATGCCCCAGGTGGTGTTCTGGGTCCATGAGTTCTCCAGGAACCTCAGACCGGTCATCTCGAACAGACGGTTGAGCCCGGAGGCACTCTCGCCCTGCGCAGAGTTCAGCAGCCACCGCCACACCACGCCCGAGGCCACGAAGGACACGGCCATGGGGAACAGGAAGATGGAGCGGAAGACCCCCTCCCCCTTGATGGGGCGGTCCAGGAGCCAGGCCCACAGGAAGCCGACCACGAGGGTTCCGGCCAGGAACGTGACGGTGAACAGGACGAGGTTGATGAAGGAGTGCCGGAAGTCCGGGTTGCCGAACAGGGTCGCGAAGTTGCTCAGCCCGACGACGGTGGTTCCTCTGCGTCCGGAGACCTGACCGGCGGTGTGCATGTCCAGCAGGGAGGTGTTGATGTTGATCCCGATCATCCCGTAGACGAAGACGCCGACGAGGATGATCGAGGGCGAGATGAGGAGGAGGCCGGGCCCCCACTGCCTCCAGCTCGCCCGACGGCGCCGCACGGGGGCGCTCTTGGTGCTCACAAGGTTCTCCTGATGCGTGTATGGCGGAAGGATCCGTCTGTCGTAGTGATGACCGCCGGCCGGATGATCGGCGAGAGGTCGGTCCCGGGCGGGGCGGACCGTGCGTCCGCTCCGGTCCGCCCCGCCCGGGGAACCGGTCAGGAGGCGGCAGCGGCCTTGAGGTCGGCCTGCAGGGCGGTGACGTCGGAGGCGCCCTGGGCGAACTTGGTCAGGGCGTCGTTCATCGCGTTGGTGGCCTTGGAGGGCAGGGCCGCGCCGTGAGCGATGGAGGAGACGATCTTGTCCTTGGCGAAGGACTCCATGGCTGAGCGCTGGTACTCGGAGAACTTGCCCTTCTCCTCGTCGGTGAGGTCGGTGCGGGCGGGGATGGATCCCTTCACCGTGTTGAAGGCGATCTGACCGTCCTTGGAGGAGATGGCGTTGAGCCAGTTCTTGGCTCCACCGGGGTGCTTGGCACCGTCGGGCAGGGTGAAGGAGTCGGCCAGGAAGTCGAAGACGCCGTCGGTGCCCGGGACCGGGAAGTAGACGTAGTCCTGACCGGCCTTCTTGCCGGCGGCGTCGAAGCCGGCCACCGCCCAGTCGCCCATGACGTTGAAGGCGGCCTTGCCGTCCATGATGGGCTTCATGGCGGGCTCCCAGTCCTCGGTGTAGAGGGAGGAGTCGGTGTACCCCACGATGGTCTTGTAGTGTCCCAGCGCCTTGGTGACCTCGGCACCGCTCCAGTCGGTCTTGCCTGCGAAGAGCCCGTTGTAGGCGTCCACGCCCAGGTCGGCGATGAGGATGGTCTCGAGCAGCTCGAGCTGGGTCCAGGCCATGCCCATGGTGATGGGCGTCAGGCCGGCGGCCTTGACCTTCTCCATGTCGGCGATCCAGGCGTCGATGGTGGTAGCGGGCTTGGTCGGGTCGAGCCCGGCGGCCTTGAGCGCGGGCACCGAGGCCCACACGACGTTGGCCCGGTGGATGTTGGAGGGCACCGAGTAGATCTTGCCGTCGGAGTCCTTGAGGCGGTCCATGAGGGTGGCCGGGAATGCCTCGTTGAGCTTGAACTCCTCGTAGAGGCTGGAGACGTCCAGCAGGTAGCCGGCCTCGATGTGGTCCTTGATCTCGGCGCCGGCGTGGGCCTGGTAGGTGTCCGGCGGGTTCTTGGCGGCCAGGTCCGCGGCGAGCTTCTGCTTGGCCTGGCTGCCGGCGCCGCCGGAGACGGCCTTGTTCTCGAACTTCGTCTTGGGGAACTGCTGGTTGAAGACCTTGACCAGGGCGTCCAGGCCGAGCTTCTCCGAGCCCGCCGACCACCAGGTGACGACGTCGACCTCGCTGGCGTCCCCCTCACCGGCGGCTCCAGCGGACTTCGAGCCGGAGCTGCCGGAGGTCGCGCAGGCGGCCAGGGTGGCGGCGACTGCAGTGGTTCCCAGACCCGCCAGCACGGCACGGCGGGAGAGGTAGTGGGTGGGACGCATGGGACTGCTCCTTAGAAACGACGGTGTCTCATGACCACGGCACCGTTGCCGCGGGCGGGGAGATCAGATGTTGTCTAGTCATCTGAACTCGCCAGGAGAGTAGACCTAAACTGAGCGAAACTCAAACATACATTGCGCAAACAATCATTATACTGGTCATCAACCACAGGTCTATACCAGCAATGCCAACAATCCGTCCGCCGCCCCATCCACCACAGGCATGAAAAAGGTCCTCGCCGCTCGAATGAGCGGCGAGGACCCGGGCAGGAACGGGAGGGACCGCACGGCTCCACACCCAAGGTGGTCCGTACCACGAGCGGGTCGGACCCGAGTGGCAGCTCAGGCCGAGCCCGGACGCCGAGCCGGACGGTTCGAGGGACTCAGATGAGCCCCATGGAGGCCACCGTGTTCTTCTCCTCGACGAGCTCGGCTGCCGAGGCGTCGATCTTGCCGCGGGAGAAGTCGTCGATCTCGAGACCCTGGACGATCTTCCACTCACCGTTCTCCGAGGTGCAGGGGAAGGAGGAGATGATGCCCTCGGGCACGCCGTAGGATCCGTCGGACATGATCGAGGAGGAGGTCCAGGACCCGGAGGTGCCCAGCACCCAGTCGTGCACGTGGTCGATGGCGGCCGAGGCGGCCGAGGCCGCCGAGGAGGCGCCGCGCGCGTCGATGATGGCGGCGCCGCGCTTGGCGACGGTCGGGATGAAGTCGTTCTCGACCCAGGCCCGGTCGGCCAGGATGTCGGTGATGGGGGCGCCCTTGACGGTGGCCTGGGTGAGGTCGGGGTACTGGGTGGAGGAGTGGTTGCCCCAGACGGTGACCTTGTCGATGTCGGTGACGTGGCAGCCGGCCTTGGTGGCCAGCTGAGCCAGGGCGCGGTTGTGATCCAGGCGGGTCATGGCCGTGAAGCGCGAGGAGGGGATATCGGGAGCGTGCGAGGCCGCGATGAGGGCGTTGGTGTTGGCGGGGTTGCCCACGACGAGCACCTTGATGTCCTCGGCGGCGCCGGCGTTGAGGGCCTCGCCCTGGGGACCGAAGATGCCGCCGTTGGCGGAGAGCAGGTCGGCGCGCTCCATGCCGGCCTTGCGGGGCATGGAGCCGACGAGGAAGGCGATGTTGGCGCCCTCGAAGGCAGCCTTGGCGTCATCGAAGATGTCGACGCTGCCCAGGGTCGAGAAGGCGGAGTCGAACAGCTCCATAGCGGTCCCCTCAGCGGCCTTGACGGCCGGCGGGATCTCCAGCAGGCGGAGGTTGACACGCTGGTCCGGGCCGAGAAGGGCGCCGGAGGCGATGCGGAACAGCAGGGCGTAGCCGATGTTGCCGGCAGCACCGGTGACGGTGATGTTGACGGGAGCGTTTGCCATCGAGGACTCCTTCGAGACGTGTGTCGTCGCGGGCCGCAGGCGGCAGCCCGGCAGGACAACGCTATGACGTTCGCGCAGGTGAACACACCAGTCCGCTACATTTCGTGACTCTCACCACTCCCTTGAGCAGCGGAGGTGGGATTCCTCCTGGTAGCCCGTGATCTCAGCGAGATACTCACCGCCCCTGACAACAGCCCGTCTTGATCGATACGCTGGGGGCCTCCCCAGCCCGTTTCTCGCCTCCAGGACCGTGATGAGCTCACGCCGATCCCCCGCGCCCATTCTTGCGCCACTGCGCCGCGGTTCCCCGCCCCGCCCTGTCGTCTCCTCGCCCGCCGGGCGCCGCGCAGGCGCCCTCTCATTCGGTCTGACGCTCCTGGGTGCCCTGGGGTCCGGGTGGTGCCTCATCTCCACCGGACGTGCGCTGGGCGCCCTGTTGAGCTCCTCATCGACAGTGGGCCTGCTCGCCCAGGCTCTGGCCGCGGCCACCGTGAGCGCCGCCTGCCAGCTGGCGGCTCAGCGGGTCGCCCGCTTCAGTGCGTTCACTGAGGAGGCGCACCTGCGCCGGCTCACCCTGGCTCACCTGCTGGGGCTGGGTCCGGCGCGCGCCGCTGACGTCCGCAGCGGTGCGACCGCCTCCCTGTTGACCGACGGTGCCGAGCGCGTGGCTCTCTACCGGCAGACCTTCCTGGCCCCGACGCTGGCGGCCGCAGCGGCTCCTCTGCTGGTGCTCATCGAGCTGGCCGCCTTCGTCGACGTCGTTCCCGCCCTGGTCCTGGCGGCGGCCGTCATCGTGGTACCGGCCTTCATCGCCTGGTGCCACTCACGGCTGCGGGCCTCGTCGTCGGACTCCCGACGGGCTCGTATGCGCCTGGCCGCCGAGTACCTCGACGCGATCCAGGGACTGCGGACCCTCACCCTGGCCCGGGCCGCGGAACGCACCAGCGCGCGCCTGCGCCTGGAGGGGGAGACGAACCGGCGCGCCGTCATGGGGCTGCTGGCGGGCAACCAGCTCGTCATCCTGCTCACCGACGGCCTGTTCTCGCTCTTCCTCATCACCGTGGCCGCAGGTCTGGCCCTGATGCGTCTGTCGACCGGTGTCATCGACGTCGGTGACGCCTTGGCGATCGTCCTGACCTCCTACGTGCTCCTTGAGCCGCTGGACCACGTGGGCGCCTTCTTCTACGTGGGCATGGGCGGGATGGCCAATCAGCGCGCCATCCGCGGGATTCTGTCGCGCCCTCAGCCCCGCTCCACCGCGACTCCCGGAGCCAGGACCTCGCCCGCTGCGACCGCGCAGACATCCATCGTGCTCGACGACGTCGAAGCCACCTGGGAGGCGGATCCCGTGCTGGAGGGCGTGAACCTGAGCGTGCGGCGTGGCGAGAGCCTGGCAGTAGTCGGCCCCTCGGGAGCGGGAAAGTCGACGCTCATGGCGCTGCTCGCCGGGAACCTGCTGCCCAGCGGCGGGTCCGTGCGGGTCGAGGGCACCGAGCTGAGTGCCGCCACGCAGGACGAGGTACGCTCCGCCTCCGCACTGGTGGCGCAGACGACCTGGCTGTTCACCGGGACGATCGCCGACAACCTGCGCCTGGCCCAGCCCTACGCGACGCCGTCACAGATGTGGCACGCCCTGGAGGTGGCCCGCCTCGACAAGGAGGTGGCACTCATGCCCGAGGGGCTGGAGACACAGGTGGGTGAGGCCGGGCTGGGACTGTCGGGCGGTCAGGCCCAGCGCCTGTCCCTGGCACGCGCCTTCCTGGCCGACCGCCCCGTGCTGCTCCTGGATGAGCCCACCAGTCAGGTGGACCTGGCCAGCGAAGCGGCCATCGTCGAGTCCATTGAACAGCTGGCCCAGGGCCGCACCGTCGTCACCATCTCGCACCGCGTCGGGGCGCTGACAGCAGCGGACCGGACCGTGAAGGTCGAGGCCGGGGCGGTCCATGAGGCGGGCGGAGCCGGGGCACCCGGTTGTGCCGGCGCGGCACCCCGCGAGGAAGCCGCTGAACCCAACGCCCACGAGGCCGACGCCCCCTCCTCCAAGGCCACCGACGGTGATCACCAGGAGGAGCGGACATGATCCGATCGAAGCAGACGGGGCGCTCATCAGCGCCCCGCTCGCGGGCAGCCGGCAGCTCGGGGCAGCGCAGCGGGGCCGGTCGGGCCGCCTCCACGCAGGCGCCTCCTTCGCGTGCGCAGCTGGTGCGGTGGCTGCTTCAGGTCACCCGCCCAGTGCTCTCACCGCTGCTGGGCTCCACCCTGTGCCGCATCATCGACCTGCTGTGCGGAGTGGCCCTGTTCTCCCTGGGGGCCTACGCCGTGGCCCGGGCGGGTCTGGCGATAACGACTGACGCACCGGTGTCCGCCATCTGGCCGGTACTGGCCGTCATGGCGGGGCTGTCCCTGCTCAAGGCGGCCCTGCGCTACGCCGAGCAGTTCCTCGGCCACCTGGTGGCCTTCAAGGCGCTCGAGCTGCTGCGCGGTCAGATCTTCCGCTCCCTCATCCCCCGCTCCCCCAGGGTCACTGCGACGTCGCGCTCGGGCGACCTCCTGTCACGGGCCACCAAGGACGTGGACCGGATCGAGGTCTTCTTCGCCCACACTTTTGCTCCGGCGGCCTCCGCCGTCATCGTCCCGATCACGGTGCTCACGGTCATCGGTCTGCGGGTGTCCTGGTTGGTGGCCCTGGCGGCGCTCCCCTTCGTGGTGGCCCAGCTGCTCATCGTGCCCCGCCTGGGGTTCGCCGCCTCCGCCGATGCCTCCCGCTCGGTCTCGGCGGCGCGGGCGGATCTCACCCAGCACGTGACCGACACCGTTCAGGGCATGAGCGAGGTCGTCGGGTACGGGCGCAGCCAGGAGCGTCTGGATGAGATGGCCAGGATCGACGCCGAGATCGCAGGTGCCGCCAGACCAAGCGGCCAATGGGCCTCCGTGAGACGAGGCCTCAACCAGCTGGCGGGGCTGACCGCACCGATCACCGTCGTCACCGTGGGCGCGATGGTGCCCGCGACCGGCTCCAGCGCAGGTGTCCCCCTCCTGGCTGCCGCGGCCGCCGCGGTGCTGCGGCTGTCCGACACCGTGCGCGGCGTCGATGAGTTCTCGAGTGCGCTCAATGCCTCCTTCGCCTCAGCAGAGAGAGTGTGGGAGGTCGTCAACGCGCCCGTGGAGGTGCACGACGGCGATCAGGAGCTGACCGCCGGCATCTCCCACGAGGTCCTGTGGCAGGACGTGACCTACTCCTACCCCAACACTGCCGCCCAGGCCGTCCGCGGCGCCAGCGTCAGAGCCAGGGCCGGAAGGTGGACCTGCATTGTGGGGGCCTCAGGGTCGGGCAAGTCCACACTGACCCAGCTGGCGGTGCGCTTCGATGAGCCGGACTCGGGCCGCATTCTCATCGACGGCCAGGACGTGACCGATCTGCGTGCCGTCAGCCTCTATCAGGAGATCGGCATGGTGGATCAGCGGGTCCACCTCATGCGGGCCACTATTGCGGACAATGTGCGCCTGGCGGCGCCGTCGGCCAGCGATGCCCAGGTGCGCCGGGCGTGCCGAGCCGCCTGCATCGACGAGGACATCGAGGCCCTCGAGGACGGCTACCACACTCTCGTGGGCGAGCGCGGCCAGTCCCTGTCAGGTGGCCAGCGACAGCGCCTGGCACTGGCGCGTGCGCTCCTGGCCCGCCCCGGGGTGCTCATCCTCGATGAGTTCACCTCCCACCTGGATCCTGAGTTGGACGAGCGGGTGCGCATCGGGGTGCGCACCTATCTTCCCCAGGCGACGATCATCGAGATCACTCACCGTTTGCAGTGGTCCGAGCAGGCCGACCACGTCGTCGTCATGGACGCGGGGGTGGTCGTGCAGACGGGGCCGCCGGCCAAGCTCCTGGCCGAGCCCGGACCGCTGCGCACGCTGACCGGCCGCAGTCACTGAGAGATGCCAGCTGGTCCAGGCTGATTCAGTCGGGTTCAGTCGGGTTCAGTCCGAAACGCTGATCGGGCGCCGGGAGTCACTGTGACTCCCGGCGCCCGATCAGGTTGCCTGCGATCTACTCGCCGGAGCGGGTGGCTGCGGCCGAGGCCTCGAGCTCCTCGGGGCTGACAACCCCTTCGACACTGACGGCGTGGAGGTAGGCCATGCCGTCGAAGGAGAGCTCGCGAACGTTCTCCGGGTCGCCCTCGTCGTTGACGGAGCCACCGGCCATGCGATCCACGATGATGGCGATGGCGCCGTCACCGGTGACGTTCGTGGCGGTGCCGAAGGAGTCCAGGGCGATGTAGGTGGCGATCATGAGGGCCACCTGCTGGTCGTTGAAGCCGAGCATGGAGGACAGCAGACCGGTGGCCGCCATGATGGCGCCCCCGGGCACGCCCGGTGCGGCCACCATCGTGATGCCGAGCATGAAGATGAAGCCGATCCACTGGGCGGTGCTCACGTGCAGGCCCTGGGTGAGGACGATCGCGAAGGCGAAGGAGAAGATCTTCGAGGTCGACCCCGCCAGGTGGATCGTGGCGCACAGCGGGATGGTGAAGGAGGCCACCGCGTCGGAGACGCCGTTCTTCTTCGTCTGACGCAGGGTGACCGGGATCGTGGCCGCGGACGAGGAGGTGCCCAGAGCCGTCAGGTAGGCCGGGACCATGGTGAGCAGCGCCTTGAGCGGGTTGCGGCGACCGATGATCCCCGCGGTGATGAACTGGATGCCCAGGATGACGACCTCGAGGATGAGGACCACGACGACGACCCGCAGGAGCGCCTTCATCACTGCCCCGGCCGCCCCGGTGTAGGTGAGGTTGAGGAAGATGCCGAAGATGTGAAGAGGCAGCAGAGGGATGATGATCCGCTCGATGAGACGGGTGATGATGGCCCGGAACTCGATGAAGCCCTTGCGCAGCACGCCCCGGGGCACCATGGACAGGCCGATCCCCAGGACGAAGGACAGCAGCAGGGCGGTCATGACCTCGACGGCCGGCGGCATCTCCACCGTGAAGTAGCTGCTCAGAGCCCCCTCTGGCTTGGCGACATCAGCCAGAGAGGTCCCTGCGAGCAGCCGTGGGAAGGTGGCGGCGCACACCAGGAAGGTGAGGAAGCCGGCGAAGAGGGTGGAGGTGTAGGCCAGAGCCGTCGTGACTCCGAGCCACTTGCCGGCCCCGCGTCCCAGATCGGCGATGGCGGGGGTCACCAGACCGATGATGATGAGCGGGATGGAGAAGCTGAGGAACTGACTGAACAGGTCGGAGAAGGTCGCGAAGACATTGCCGACGGGCTTGGGAATGATCGCGTGGCCCCTGAAGCGGACCGAGCCCACGAGCAGGGCCAACAGGATCGCACCAATGACCCAGGTCAGGATGCTATGGCTGAGGCGATGGGCCAGCGAGGGCGAGGCTGAGGGATTGCTTGACATAGAGGGACCTTCAGGGTGTGAAACGAGGTGACAAGACGTCTTGACTGAGGCCAGCGTGCCATACCGCTCGGTCACGACGCCGCACCGGACCGAGGAATGAGCACTCCCAGGGCACAGATCACAGAAGGTAACGCGCAGCCTCGCCGGGAGAACTCAACGATACGCGACCTACTCCCCGCTCACTGGATGCGCGGCAGGTTGACGTAAGGCGATAGGAGGAGCAGGACGGCGGCCAGGCCGATGCCGAGACCGACGTCGAACAGGCGGCTGCGCGCCGCCAGCCAGGTGCCGTCGGGGCGCTGGAGCCGGACGATGGCCAGCGACAGGATCCCGGCGGCCGCCCACAGGACGGCGATACGGCGGTGCCCCAGCAGCGCGATGGCAGGAACAGCTGCCAGGCCGAGGGCCACGAGGACAACACAGATGGTGCGGTAGGGCTCCTTGTGCTCGGCCTGCTGGGGATGCGGGTCATGAGTCACGGACAGGAGCCTATCGGCGCGTGGGGAGCGGGTCCATGCCCTCTCTCCGGCTCGCATGCCGGCCTCCTGCCCGGCGTGAGGAGTCGGGCACGAGGCGGCGAAGCCGGCTCAGTGGGAGAAGTGGCGGGTGCCGGTGAGGTACATGGTGACGCCGGCGGCCTGGGCGGCATCAATGACCTCCTGGTCACGGATGGAGCCTCCGGGCTGGACGACGGCGCGAACCCCGGCGTCGATGAGGACCTGGAGGCCGTCGGCGAAGGGGAAGAAGGCGTCGGAGGCGGCCACGGCCCCGCGAGCGCGCTGCGGCGCGGCGGCCGCGTCCGCCAGGACCTCGGCTGCGTCGGCCCCTCCGACGGCGCCCTTCTCCTGCTGCGGGCCTTCGAGTGCGGCGTCACCAGTGGATCGGGTCCCCAGGGTGTTGGCGCGCTCGACGGCCAGCTTGCAGGAGTCGACGCGGTTGACCTGTCCCATTCCCACGCCGACGGTGGCGCCATCGTGGGCCAGGAGGACCGCGTTGGAGCGCACCGCGCGCACCGAGCGCCAGGCGAAGGCGAGATCGGCCAGGAGCGCGTCGTCGGCGGCCGGCCCCGCGGCCAGGGTCCAGGTTGAGGGGTCGTCGCCGTCGGCGCTGAGCACGTCGCGCTCCTGGATGACGGCGCCTCCCGTGACCTGCTTGATCTCGTAGCCATCGCGCTCGGGGGGCTCGACGACGAGCAGGCGGAGGTTCTTCTTGGTGGACAAGATCTCCACGGCCTCGTCGTCGAAGGCGGGGGCGGCGACGACCTCGGTGAAGATCGGTTTGACCTGATGGGCCATCTCAGCGGTGACGACCGAGTTGGTGGCGATGACGCCGCCGTACGCCGAGACCGGGTCGCAGGCGTGGGCCTTGCGGTGGGCCTCGGCGACGTCACCGGCGGCCGAGACGGCGATGCCGCAGGGGTTGGCATGCTTGACGACGGCGACCGTGACGGCCTGGCCGTGGTCATAGGCGGCGCGCACGGCGGCGTCGGTGTCGGTGTAGTTGTTGTAGCTCATGGCCTTGCCGTGGAGCTGGCGGGCGCCGGCCACTCCCCCGCTCGCCCCGGCGGTGCGGTAGACGGCGGCCCGCTGATGGGGGTTCTCCCCGTAGCGCAGGCTCGCCAGGCGCTCGTAGCCGACGCCGACGTAGGCCGGCGGCGCGGCCGACCTGCTCGCCTCGGACTCGGCGGCATCGGCGGTGTCCGCGATGCCGTCGGTCTCGATCTGGCCGGCCATCCAGGTTGAGACGGCGGCGTCGTAGGCGGCGGTGTGGGCGAAGGCCTCGGCGGCCAGGCGGCGGCGGTCGGTCAGGGTGAAGCCGCCTTCCCGCACGGCGGCCGCGACGTCGTCGTACCGGTTGGGGCTGGTGACCACGGCGACGGCGGGGTGGTTCTTGGCGGCGGCGCGCACCATGGTGGGGCCACCGATGTCGATCTGCTCGACACAGGCGTCGAAGGGGGCGCCGGAGGCGACGGTGTCGGTGAAGGGGTAGAGGTTGACGATGACGAGGTCGATGGGCGTCACGCCCAGGGTGCCCAGCTGGTCGAGGTGGTCGGGCTTGCGGCGGTCGGCGAGGATGCCGGCGTGGACGGCCGGGTGGAGGGTCTTGACCCGACCCTCGAGGCACTCGGGGAAGCCGGTGACCTCTTCCACCGGGGTGACGGCCAGGCCCGCGGCGGCGATGGTGGCGGCGGTGGAGCCGGTGGACACGATCTCGACGCCGGCGTCGGCCAGGGCGCGGGCGAGCGGGACGAGGCCGGTCTTGTCGTAGACGGAGACGAGGGCGCGGCGCACGGGGACGCGGTCGGGGCTGACGAGGCCCTCGGTGGGGACGTGAGCGGTGGGGACTGCCTGATTCGTGGACTGCGAGGACTGGGACGAGGGGGACATGATGCTCCTGGTGCGGCGTGAGGAAGCGGGACGCCCAGGCGGGCGACGCCCCGTTCGTGGACGGCCTCGGCCACTCCCCGGTGGTGCCCCACCCTCGCCAGTCGTAGCCGCTCATATCCTATCGGGTGGCGGCCGCGACGCCACTGGGAGGGCGCACCGCGCCTCCCTGACCTGAGATTTGCCATGTCGCTTCCGGCGAACCGCCCAACCGATTGGCCAGTTTCCTTGCAAGCGGCTTTAGATACGGCATACAGTCCGCAACATGACTGCGCCCATCAATATCGCAGCAACACCGGTATATCGGGGAACTCCCCCTGAGCGGTGGCAGGAGGCCGCCTCCGCCTACCGGCGCTGGTGGAGCCGCCACCCGGCGTTATCCAGCGCTCTGAACCTGGTGGTGCGCGGAGCCTACGCCCTCATGATCCCGTTGCTCATCGCCGCTCTGGTGATGGTGCCGCGGTTGGCCTATGCCGCCGTTCCGGCGGCCTTCATGGCCGTGTGCCTCATGGTGGTGGCTCTCCTGGCGCGCACACGAACCATCAGCTGGCGCTCGGTCCTCCTCATGTACGGCGTCGGTGCCGCGTGGTCACTCGTCGTCGCTATGATCATGAGTTCGGTGCGCACCCGCGCAGGGCTGTCCGTCATGGGCAACGGAATGAGCATCGCGCTGACCATCGCCCTGGAGGTTCTCAGCCCGCTGGTGCCTCTGGTGCTCGTGGTCTTCCTGGCACCGGGTCGGATGCGCCGTCTGGCGGCCTCCGACTGGGCCCTGCTCGGCTTCGCCGCCGGTGCGGGCCTGACGGCTCTCAATGACGGCATCCGGGCCCTGGAGGAGAGCAGCCTGCTCTCCTCGGTCCTGGGCAACGGGCGTCTGCCCTTCTCCTTCAACCCGTGGACCTCGGGGTCGATGACCCAGGAGAACAGCAACGTCCTGGCGGTCAGCAACCAGGTGAGCACCGCGAACATCACGATGGCGGTGGCACTTGCGATCACGTTGTGGCGCCTCAAGGACTCTCCGGCCTTCGAAGGTGCCAAGAACCTCGTGTGGCTGCGGATCGTGGCCTGGATTCTCCCGGCGGTGGTCATTCTGCAGTCGGTGAGTGACCACGCCACCTACATCGCCAGGATCGCCCAGCAGCTCGGCCAGAGCGACTCCGGCGGCGGCTTCCCGGCGCTGCTCATGTTCCTGTGGCGGGTCAACGGCGGAGGCCTGAGTGCCATCCCTCTGTCCGTCATCCTCATGGCAGCCTGCCTGCTCCTGGACGCTCACCGCCGCGCCTACGCGGGCGTGCACGGCTGGACGGTGGCCGGGGCGCCGGCTCCCCGCTACCCCAACCTCACCGAAGCGCCGCCGTTCGTGCGCGCTCTCATCGTCTCGGTGGTGGCCCTGGCGAACTTCACCTGGGGCGACTTGGCCGTCACCTGGGGCGCCTACGGGGACCTGCGCCAGGGACGTCTCTACGCCATGCGAGCGGGGCGGGCCACCGCCGAGCAGGTGCGCGGCGTGCGCGCCGATGCCATGGAGGCCACGACGCCGGGCGCTGAGCCGAATGCCCGCCAGGGCTTCCGCCTGGGAATCCTGGTGGTCAGCGTCGTGCTGTTCCTCCTGTGCTGCATGTACGAGGTGCGCACCGTCTGGCAGCTCGCCCCCGAGCTCAAGGAGACCGATGACGACCTGTTCCTCTCAGCCCTGCCGCGCCTGTTCTCCCAGTGGTGGAGCGGGCTGAGTGGCACCCAGGGGCTCCTCTACGCGATCGGGGCGCTGGCCACGGTGTCCATGAGCCTCTCCCTCGTCCTGACGCTGGGGGCGCCGGGGCGCCGTATCAGCACCGCGCCGTCGTCGAGCAGCCTCGTCAGTCACCTGCTCACGCGCACGCCGGGGCAGACGTGCCTGGCCCTGCTGGACTTCGCGATGACCTACATGCCGCGCTCGGCCCTGAGCGCGAGTCCCGCCGGGGGCGGTACTGACCTGGCTGCCGAGCTCTCCGTCAACCGGCGGATCCGGGGCGCCGAGACCTTCTCCGAGAGCCAGGCGCTGTTCACGGCGCGCACCAAGCGACAGGTGGCGGTTGAAGCCGATATCGCACGTCTTCGTGAGCTCGCCGAGTCTCTGGGTGTCGTCGGTATCGATGCCCTTGAGCCTGGCCGAATCGATGAGACCGTCGCTGATCTGGCCGACTCCGGGGCCGACTCCCAGGTCGTCGGCCAGATGCGAGACCTGGCCGCCTCAGTGGCGGAGCAGCAGGCCGAGATCCTGGGCCTGACGCGCCGACTCAACACCGGGAACGGCGAGCAGTTCGCCATTCTGGAGGGGTTCCGGATCACTGACGAGTTCCGGGGTGAGGCCATCGACCAGCGGCCGGTGGACAGCCCCGTCCACGCCCTGGCGCTCTCCCCCAGCGGGAACCAGCTGGTCGTCATGGAGTACCAGGGGGCCGCCCCCACCATCGATGACGACGACGAGACCGACATTCCTCCCCGCAGGCTGCCGGGGCGCGTGGCGCACAAGTCGGCCGACAACGTCCTGGAGCACCTGGCCTCCGATGAGCGCGTCACGCGGTTCTTCCGGGAGAATCCCGGGCTGTGGCAGGCTCTTAAGGAGGGGCGGGCGCTCCTGGAGGCGAATGTCCTCTACACCCCCATTCCCGGGATGACCTACCGGGCCGGGACGGCACTCCTGGCGGTGACGCCCGAGCTCGTCGAGGGTGTGGATACGGCCGTCAACGCCCTGAGCAGCGCGGGTACGACGGCGCACTGACCCACAACACGGGCTCTACGCCTCGCCGTCCTCCTCGTCAGCGGTGTCCTCGTGCGCATCGGGCCGCCGGTAGGCCGCCGGCAGGATCGACTCGGGCAGGGTGTTCCTGGCCCAGGTGCGCGTGTAGGGGTGGGCCAGGACGGCCATGGCGGCCAGTCCGACACCGACCTCGACGAAGACGAGGATGACGGTGTAGAGGACCAGCGGGCCGACGGCGGTCATCCGGTCCGGCCCCACGGAACCGGAGGCGGCCAGGCACAACAGGCCCACGCCGCCGGCCACGAGGAGGGCGGCCAGACCGGCGGCGCTGAGGGCGTAGCGCACCCGCAGGGCGTTGAGCACCGCACGACGCCGCCAGGCGGCCACCATGGCGCCGGCCGTCACCACCAGCGGCAGCCACAGGCCTACGCTGCTCAGCGGCTCCGACGGCACCAGCCCCAGCAGTGGCAGGCGCGGGACGGGGCCGGCCACCACGCGGTCAGGAGCGAAGACGGTGCCCGTGCCCACACTGAAGCCCGCGCCGATGAGCCAGGAGCAGGCCCAGATGACCATGGTCGGCACCCAGCCGGCCTGAAGCAGGATCAGACCGGCCATCGCGACGAAGCCGTCCCTGGCCAGGGAGTCGTGCAGGACCGAGACCCGGCCGGCACCGTTGAGGACGGCCACGACCACTACCAGCAGGCTCAGCAGACTCAGGGCCCGCGTGGCCCCGTAGGCCAGTGACAGGGACGGCCCCAGCCAATGGGGACGGCGGCCCCACCATCGGGTCAGGGGCGGCCAGTCATGGCCGGCGCGCAGGAGCTGGATGGCCACGATGACGCCGGTGAGCAGGGAAATGCCGATGACGGCGGGCCAGGTGTCCAGTCCAGCGGGACCGGTGAGGCAGGCCAGGACCGCAACGATGGTCGCGGCGGCGACGATGGCCGCCCCGGCCGCCGGCCGGGAGGGGCGGGCTCGCCGTACGCAGAACCAGGTCCAGCCCGCCTGCACCAGGGTGAGCCCCAGCAGTGGCAGACTGAGCAGGCCGTCGTCCTCGGGGGACAGGGCAACCGTCCCCCCAAAGCCGAGGCTCCACAGGGCGGTCCCGGCGTGCAGAGCGTCACCGGCGCTCAGGATGGCCGCGGCGTTGAGGCCGGAGGCCGCCTTGGACACGGCGACCGTCGCCAGCACCACCACCAGCCAGACCAGGCCAACCGACTCGACCCCTACGCGCAAGGACCACAGGGCCCAGGACGTCAGGCTGACGGCTCGCTGCCGCGCCAGGCTCAAGCGCTCACCTCTCCGGCCAGCCGGCGGTAGAGCTCGCGAGCGATCTCAGCGGTCTGGCTGGGGGTGCGCCCCACTCGGACGCCGGCGGCCTCCAGCGCGATCTTCTTGGCCTCGGCGGTGCCCGAGGAGCCGGAGACGATGGCGCCTGCGTGGCCCATGGTGCGACCCTCGGGGGCGGTGAAGCCGGCGACGTAGGCGACGACCGGCTTGGTCATGTGCTCGCGGATGTACGCGGCGGCGCGCTCCTCGGCATCGCCCCCGATCTCACCGATCATGACGACCAGGCGGGTGTCGGGGTCGGCCTCGAAGGCGGCCAGGGCGTCGATGTGGGTGGTGCCGACCACCGGGTCCCCACCGATGCCGATGCAGGTGGTGAAGCCCAGATCGGACAGCTCGTGCATGAGCTGGTAGGTGAGGGTCCCGGACTTGGAGACCAGTCCCAGGGGGCCGGGGCCGGTGATGTCGGGCGGGGTGATGCCCACGTTGGAGCGGGCCGGGGAGATGATGCCGGGGCAGTTGGGACCGATGATCTGCACGCCGCGGTCGGCCGCGTAGGCGCGCATCCAGGTGGCGTCGGCCACCGGGATGCCCTCGGTGATGACGACGAGGAGGCGCACTCCGGCGTCGACGGCCTCGACGACGGCGCCCTTGGCGAAGGCGGGCGGGACGAAGACGACGCTCACCTCGGCGCCGGTGGCCTCCTTGGCCTCGGCGACGGTGCCGTAGACGGGGACCTCGACGGTTCCGGCCTGGACCTCGCCGGCTCCGGGGCCGATGGGGGTGACGTCGAAGGAGACGGTGGTGCCGGCCTTGCGGGGGTTGACGCCCGCGACGACCTTCGTGCCGGCCGAGAGCATGCGGGTGGTGTGCTTGCGGCCCTCGGAGCCGGTCATGCCCTGGACGATGACGCGGTCGTTCTCAGTCAGGAAGATGCTCATGTCTCAGGCCTCCTTGCCAGCGGACTGGCCGCTGATCTGCTCGGCGATGGCGGTGACGACGTCGGCGGCCCCGTCCATGGTGTCGACGACGGTGACGCCCTCGATGGCGGCGTCGGCCAGGATGGAGCGCCCGGTCTCGGCGTTGTTGCCGTCCAGGCGCACGACGACGGGCTTGGGCAGCCCGCCCAGGGCCTTGACGGCGGCCACGATGCCCTGGGCGACGGTGTCGCAGGAGGTGATGCCGCCGAAGACGTTGACGAGGATGGCGCGTACCTGGGGGTCGGAGGCGACGACCTCCAGGCCGGTGGCCATGACCTCGGCCGATGACCCGCCTCCCAGGTCGAGGAAGTTGGCGGGCTTCATGCCGCCGTGGCGCTCGCCGGCGCCGGCGACGACGTCGAGGGTGGACATGACCAGGCCGGCGCCGTTGCCCAGGACCCCGACCTCGCCCTCAAGGCGCACGTAGTTGAGGCCGGCCTCGCGGGCGCGGGCCTCCAGGGGGTCGGTGGCGGCGTTGTCGACGAGCTCGGCGTGGGCGGGGTGGCGGAAGCGGGAGTTGTCGTCGAGGGTGACCTTGCCATCCAGGGCGATGATGCGGCCGTCGGCGGCCTTGACCAGGGGGTTGACCTCCACGAGGGTGGCGTCCTCGGCAGTGAAGACCTCCCAGAGGCGTTCAATGACGGCGGCGACCTCGTCGGCCAGGACCCCGGCCTCGAAGCCTGCGGCCTCAACGATCCGGTGGGCGACGGCGGGGGTGATGCCCTCGAGCGGGTCGATGCCGACGCGGGCCAGGGCCTCGGGGCGCTCGGCCGCGAGGGTCTCAATGTCCATGCCGCCCTCACGCGAGCACATCGCCAGGTACTGGCGCTCGGCGCGGTCCAGGAGGATGGAGAAGTAGTACTCGGCATCGAGGTCGACGCCGTCGGAGATGAGGACGGCGCGCACTGTGTGGCCCTTGATGTCCATGCCCAGGATGTCGCGGGCACGGGCCTCGGCCTCCTCAACGGTGCGGGCGAGCTTGACGCCGCCGGCCTTGCCGCGGCCGCCGGTCTTGACCTGGGCCTTGACGACCACCAGCTCGCTTCCCGCGTCGAGGAGGGACTGCGCGGCGCTGCGCGCCTCCTCGGGGGTTGTGGCCACGGCGCCGTCGAGCACGGGGACGCCGTGCTGGCGGAACAGGTTCCTGGCCTGGTATTCGTACAGATCCATGCAGCTGATCCTCTCGGGGCATGTGGATGGCTTGCGGGGTGCGAGCCGGCCGGGCAGGCACCAGTGATGAGCCTAACGTCCCGCTGGCCGGTCAGGAGGGCGGACACGAGTGCGAAGCAACGGCATCTCACCCAACGTGGTCGCCGCGTCTCACGACGGGACGTGCGCGCCGGGGACCTCCGTCACGGCCGAGCCATCGACCGGTTCGCTGCTTGATCGACCGCCTGCCCCGGCCCGGCTCATGCCGTCGTCGACCACGAGCGCCGTCCACCCACGTAGGATGACGAGGGATGGGGGCAGGTGTTATGAGCGAGGTTCCCGAGGACCTTCAGGGCGGGTCGACCGAGGTCACCAAGGTGGGCGGCAGAGTCCTTCGCACTCGGCGCCAGGGCAGTACCAATGTCGAGTGGCTGCTCACTGTGCTGGAGCGCAGGGGATTCAGGTACTCCCCACGTTTCCTGGGCCTGTCCGACGACGACCGGCAGGTCCTCGAGTTCGTAGAGGGGCGGACCGGCAGTTATCCACTGCCTGCAGCACTACGCAGCGACGAGGCGCTCATCTCGGCGGCCCGGGCGCTGCGCTCACTGCACGAGGTGACCAGCGACCTGGCGACTGAGGTGGTGGACGGCTGGATGCTGGAGGCAGCTGAGCCCTACGAGGTCATCTGCCACGGAGACTTCGCGCCGTACAACTGTGTGTTCGACGAGAGCAGGCTGGTTGGCATCATTGACTTCGATACCGCGCACCCGGGTCCTCGCCTCCGCGACGTCGCCTACGCAATCTATCGTTTCGCCCCACTCACCGCACCAGGAAACGCGGTCGGTTTCGGTTCTCTGGCCGAGCAGGCTCGGCGGGCGCGGCTGTTCTGCGATGAGTACGGGGAGGTGAATCGGACTCAGCTCATCGAGACCGTGTGCCAACGACTGCTCGATCTGGTCAGCTACATGCGGTCGCAGGCGGCGCAGGGTGACGCGGCGTTCCAGTCCCATCTCGACGACGGCCACGACACCGTCTATCTGCGTGACGTCCACTATCTGAGGACCAACGCGGCGGCACTTAGCAGGGCGCTCATGTAAGAGACCCCGATCGAACCGCCACTGGATCGCAGCACGAGGCCTTTACCTATGAGCGCCGTCGAGAACGTACTTTCCCCACGAGGACTGCGCTTTCCTCCAGATGACTGAGGGCAGACCCCAGTCGTCTGCGGAAGATCGCAGTTCCCGACCACGAAGTACGTTCCCAATCCTGCGCTGCACACCACCACGCGAATTATCGTGGGTTGACACGAGGAGAGCTCGAGAAGGGAGACGGTCATGCCCGCACTGACGGCGACGAGCGCACTGGTGGGTGCCATGGTGCTGCTCGGCCTCTGGAGCGGCAGGCGATGGGGCTGACGACGCAAGCGCGTCCTCGACGCCGAGGCCCACAGGTTCCGGGCCCGCCGAGGCGGGTAGATCCCGGGTCGTGAACCTGACGGCCCCTGCTCCCACAGCAAGCGGACACACCACTCCCCTCATCCATGTACTCACCGGGGATCGACGAACGCGTGGAAGCCGATCCTGGGACCACAGGCGGATGACGTGGCGGCGCTCACCAGCAACAATAAGGGCTGATGCCCTCCCGGCCGACGTCGGGAGCCAGGCCCACCGGCGATCCCAGGGAAGGACCCCACATGCCAGCCGCCATGTCCTCAGACACCGTCCCCTCCCCCACCGGCTCGTCGGCCGGCCCGCTGCTCGGCCTGGACGGCGAGCCCCTGCGCATCGGGGTCCTCACCTCCGGCGGTGACGCCCAGGGCATGAACGCGGCCGTGCGGGCCGTGGTGCGCACCGCCATCCGCCTGGGGGCCAGGCCGTACGCGGTCATGGAGGGCTGGGCCGGGGCCGTGGCCGGCGGCGATGGGATCCGCCCTCTGGAGTGGGACTCGGTGGGCTCCGTCCTCCAGCGCGGCGGCACCATCATCGGCACCGCCCGCTCGGCCGAGTTCCGCGAGCGCGCCGGCCAGCTGGCGGCCGCCCGCAATCTCCTGGAGCACGGTATCGACCGGCTCGTGGTCATCGGCGGCGACGGGTCCCTGACCGGCACCAACGAGTTCCGCAAGAACTGGCCCTCCCTGCTCGAGGAGCTCGTCGCAGCCGGTGACATCAGCGCCGAGACGGCCGCCGCCCATCCCGTCCTCATGGTGACCGGGCTGGTGGGCAGCATCGACAACGACCTGGTGGGCGCCGACATGACCATCGGTACCGACTCCGCGCTCCACCGCATCCTGGAGGCCATCGACGACATCTCCTCGACGGCTGCCTCCCACCAGCGCACCTTCGTCGTGGAGGTCATGGGCCGCCACTGCGGCTACCTGGCCCTCATGGCGGCCGTGGCCGGGGGCTGTGACTACGTCCTGGTCCCCGAGCTCCCCCCGGGCAAGGACTGGGAGGAGGACATGTGCTCCAAGCTCAAGGCGGGCCGGGAGGCCGGGCGCCGTGAGTCCATGGTGATCGTCGCCGAGGGCGCCACCGACCGCGAGGGCAACCGCATCACCGCCGACGACGTCCGCCAGGTCATCGCCGACAAGTTGGGCGAGGCCGCCCGCGTCACCATCCTGGGGCACGTCCAGCGCGGTGGCCGCCCCAGCGCCTACGACCGCTGGATGTCGACGCTGCTGGGCTGCGCCGCCGCCCGCGAGGTGGTGTCCATGGAGCCGGGCAGCGAGCCGGTCATCATCGCCGAGCGCCACAACCGCATCCGCCGCCTGCCGATGATGGAGCAGATCGCGGCCACCCGCGCCGTCAAGGACCTCGTGGCCGCCCACGACTACCTCGGGGCGATCCAGGCCCGTGGGGCCAGCTTCGGCAAGATGCTCGAGCTGTTCGAGACCATGTCCACGCCTCCCGTCGAGCCGGCCAACGATGCGGGCTCGACGCCGTCGTCCAGCGACCGCCCCAAGCGGGTCGCCATCATCCACGCCGGCGGCCTAGCCCCGGGTATGAACACGGCGGCGCGCGCGGCCGTGCGCCTGGGCATCGACCACGACTTCACGATGCTGGGTGTCTACGGCGGCTTCCCCGGCCTGCTCGACGGCGACGTGCACGAGCTGACGTGGGCCGACGTCGAAGGCTGGGTCGGTGACGGCGGCGCCCAGCTGGGTACGCGCCGCGAGGTGCCCACCATTGAGCAGCTCTACGCCCTGGGGCGGGCCATTGAGCTCCATGAGATCGACGCCCTGCTGGTCATCGGCGGCTACAACGCCTACCTGAGCGCCTTCCGCCTGGTCACCGAGCGGGACCGCTACCCCGCCTTCCAGATCCCGATCGTGTGCGTGCCGGCCTCCATCGACAACAACCTGCCCGGCTCCGAGCTGAGCATCGGCACCGACACCGCCCTCAACAACGCAGTGGTGGCGCTGGACTCCATCAAGCTCTCCGCGGCGGCCTCCCACCGCTGCTTCGTCGCCGAGGTCATGGGCCGCAAGTGCGGTTACCTGTCACTGATGTCGGGCCTGGCCACCGGCGCGGAGAAGGTCTACCTCAACGAGGAGGGCATCACGCTCAAGGGCCTGGCCGCCGACTCCGAGCGGATGGTGAGCTCCTTCCGCTCGGGCCGCAGCCTCTACCTGGTGATCCGCAACGAGCGGGCCAGCGTCAACTACACCACCGACGTCCTGGCCCACATCTTCGCCGAGGAAGGCAAGGGCCTCTACGACGTGCGCGAGGCGATCCTGGGCCACCAGCAGCAGGGCGGCAGCCCCACGGCCTTCGACCGAATCATGGCGACCAAGCTGGTCGCCTACTCCCTGGAGCTGCTGGCCTGCGCCCTCAAGCGCGGCGAGCCGACGGCCTCCTACGTGGGCCTGGTGGGGGGCAAGGTCTCCAACCAGCCGTTGGACCGCATGAACGACGACCTCGACCGCGACAACCGACGCCCCCGCCACCAGTGGTGGCTGGGTCTGCGCCCCGCCGTGGGCCTGGTCAGCCAGGACATCGGGACCCTGACGCTTCAGGACGTGCCCGACTTCGGTGAGGCGGTCGACGACGCGGCCAGCGATCAGAGGTAGCAGGAGGTGGCCGCCCGAACCCCCGCCGGGGCGGAGGCGGCCCGGACTCGGAGGAGCGCCTGGGCGGCCCTGGTCCTGCTCGTCGGAGGCCTGTCGATCGGCGCCGTCCTGGCTCTGGTGGGCGGCCCCTGGCAGGTCCTCGCCGTCCTGCACCCGGGGGCGCTGGCAATCTGGTTCCTCGTGTGGCGCCGCAGCTGGCGCGACCTGCTGCGCTCCGCAGGGCCTCGCAGTCCCTGGTTGCTCTTCGCCGTCGGCGCGAGCCTGTGCGCTCTGTCCGCCGTGGCACACCACCCGATCGACAACCCGGGAGCCGTCCTCGCCCCTGTGACACCTACCGGGTTGCTGTCCGCCCTGGCCATGGCGCTGGGGGTCGGCGTGCTCATGAACGCCGTCCCCGAGGAGTTCTCGCTGCGCCGCTGCCTGCTCGAGCCCCTGCGGGCGCAGTTCGGGGGCGGGTTCGCCCTGTGGACCACAGCCCTGGCTTTCGTTGTCATGCACCTGCCCACTTGGATCTCCTCTCACGCCACCGTCTCCACCTATGCGGCTGAGGTCCCCGAGAAGCTTCTCTTCGGACTGGTGGCCGCCTGGTCCATCCTGCGCCTGGACTCCCTGGCCTTCGCCCTGGGCATGCATGTGGGCGGCAATTTCACCGGCGTCCTGCTGGACTGCCTGAGCCGGGAGGAGACCCTGACCGGGTGGAGCCGGTTCACCGCTCCGTCTGTCATCGCCATGGTCACCGAGACGCTGGTGACGGCTGCAGCCGTCTGGTTCCTGGGACGCCCGAGCCGCAAGTCGACGCCCCACCGCTAGGCCGGGCCGCGGAAGCCTGTCGGTCTCGAGACCGCCCAGGGTCTCGAGGACGCACCATGGGGCTCACGGACTGTGCCCGAGGCATCCGACGTCGAGGGTGAGGGTGTGTCCGCGACGATCCACGTACTTGACCGCACCTCAACTGCCGGGCCGGGTATGGTGCCTGGCGTGCGCGCGCTCATACGACCCCGGTTCCTTCTGGCTGCCGCCGCGGCGGGCGTGGCCGCGGGTCTCATCGGGATCGCGATGGCGCTGCTCCTGGAGCTCTTCGAGTCGCTGTTCTACGGCGTCACCCACGGCGGGCTCCTGGAACGCCTGGCCGCCGCCCCGCCCTGGCGGCGCACGCTCGCCCCGGCCCTGGGCGGCCTTGTCGC